>JABBNX010000015.1 GCA_019352135.1 Pseudomonadota bacterium | reverse complement strand
GTTCTTGGGGGGGACGGCACACTGATCTCGGTAGCACGCCTCTTCAGCGGCAAAGATGTGCCGATCCTTGGGGTAAACCTTGGAAGTCTCGGTTTTTTGACGGAGATTACCGTTGAGGAACTGTACACCCGTCTGGAAAAATGTCTGGAAGGAAACCCGCGCGTCTCGGACCGGATGATGCTGGAAGTAACCCTCCACCGGGAAGGCCTGGAAATTGAGAAACACCATGTCTTGAATGACATGGTTATCAACAAGGGGGCGCTGGCCCGGATCGTGGACCTGGAAACCAAGGTAAACCGCCATTTTTTGACCACCTACAAGGCGGACGGCCTGATCGTGTCAACCCCGACCGGTTCCACCGGCTATTCCCTTTCCGCCGGCGGCCCGATTATCCACCCATTGATGAGTTGCATTGCAATCACCCCGATCTGTCCGCACACATTAACCAACCGACCGATTGTCGTCACCGATGAATCTATCATCTCTATTACCGTTACCTCATCATTTGACGAAAAGGTATACCTGACGCTGGATGGCCAGGTTGGCTTCGAACTGCAGGAAGGGGACTCGGTTGAGGTACGCAAGGCGCTGAAAACGACCTCTCTGGTTATGTCGCGCAGCCGTGACTATTTTGAAATATTACGCACCAAACTGAAATGGGGAGAACGCTGATTTGTCATGTTAACCGACCTCACCATTAAAAATGTCGCGATCATCGACACCCTGCACATCGCATTCAAGTCGGGGCTAACCGTGCTGACCGGCGAGACCGGCGCCGGAAAATCGATCATCATCGATGCGGTCGGACTGATCATGGGAAACCGTGCTTCCAGCGACCTGATCCGTTCCGGCGAGGAGGAGGCGGTCGTCGAGGCACTTTTCGACATCTCTGCGCAGCCGGATATCAAGCTGCAACTCTCGGAAGCCGGTTTCGATGCTGCCGATGAGCTGCTGATAAAACGTTCCCTGTCGCGAGGAGGCAGAAATAGAATCTTCATCAACGGCGGCATGGCCACGCTGGCACTCCTGATTGACATAGCTCCGCGACTGATCAATATCTACGGTCAGCACGATTGCCAGACTCTGCTCAAACCGGAAAATCACCTGCGTCTGCTGGATGAATTTGCCGGCAGTGGAGAGCTGCGGCAAAAGTTCAGCCAACTGTTCAACCGGCTGGCATCCGTACGCACCATTCTGGCGGGGCTTGAAAATGCCGAACGAGAGGCCGAGCGACGCCGTGACCTGCTGTCATATCAGTCGGAAGAAATTGCCAAGGCAGCACTTAAACCGGGTGAAGAGGAACAGCTCGAGGAGCAACGCCAGCTTCTGGCAAGTGCCGAAAAGCTGGGAGGGGTCAGCAGTGAAGCCTTTGATCGACTTTACGGCGGTGACGGAACACTTTTGGGACAGCTCAGGCGTATTGCCACCTCAATTACTGAAATATCAACCATCGACCACTCGCTGCAGGAGACGGCCGCATCACTTGAAGGTGCCTATCTGCAGCTGGAAGATGCCGCAATAACCCTGCGTGACTACGCCTCTCGCATTGAATCCGACCCGGTCGCGCTGCAGCAGATTGACGACCGGCTCGACCAGGTCGGCAGATTAAAGAAAAAATATGCTCCGACGGTGGAAGAGATACTTGACTACAAGACAGGAATCGACGCCGAACTGGAACGACTGCAGGACGGAGAGCAAAACAGGCAGACACTGGAAACCGAGCGGGACACGTTGGCGGAGGATCTGAAACTGGTGGGTGAGGAGCTTACTGCAGCCCGAATCCACGCCGCCGGAAAACTTAAACAGGCGCTGGAAAGTGAGGCGCACCAACTGGCCATGAAAGGTGCTATCATTGAACCGGCGCTTGAGCCGCTGACGGAGCCCCGTTCAAACGGTTTTGAAAGGGTTGAGTTCCTTTTTTCTCCAAACCCGGGGGAAGTTCCACGACCATTGGGCAGGATCGCATCAGGTGGCGAACTATCCCGGTTGATGCTGGCGATCAAGCAGGTATTGCCGGAGGGCGATGTCCCGACGCTGGTATTCGACGAAGTTGATACCGGCATCGGCGGAGCGACATCTGAATTGGTAGGAAGAAAACTTAAAAACGTCGCTGACAGCCAACAGGTACTTTGCATTACCCATTTGCCGCAAGTTGCAGCCTGTGCCGATCAGCAGCTGCGGGTGGAAAAACTGGTTGAAGGGGGACGAACATCCACCCACATTTTTGAACTTGGCCAGGATGAGCGTACCCGCGAAATTGCTCGAATGCTGGCCGGGGCAACCATAAGCCAATCCGCCCTGGCACATGCGACCGAAATGCTGGCCGCCAGCACAAAGAGGTAAGTGTACGTACGCCCCCCCGAAATACTGCCACACTGCAAACCGCACCGGAAGTCACTACAAACCAAATAAAGCTGTTATTTTTTCATTCCGCCAATTCCCCCGGCAGCCACAACCAGATTGCGCCCGCCAGCCTTGGCAGCATAGAGCGCCTCGTCAGCCCCCGTGGTAAGCGCGGTCGCATCTCCATAGAGCGAGAGTGCGGCAATACCGCAACTGAAGGTACATGAGAAGGTTTCATCTTTAGCCTGAAAACTGACAGCGGCAAAACTTTCCCGCAACTCGTTAAGAAGGGCAACCGCCTCAGTGAGGCTGCACGCAGGAAGAACAACGGCAAATTCCTCGCCACCAAACCGGCCGACGGTATCCGCTTTACGCACCCGTTGCCTGATGAGGCGTGAAAGGGCAATCAAAACCCGATCACCGATCGGATGACCATAGGTATCGTTCACCAACTTGAACTTATCGACATCGATCATGGCAAAGCAGACTTCTTCCTGCTTCCGCTGAGCAAGTGCAATAGTCGTATCCAGATGTTCCTTGGTGGCAGTATGATTGAACAAGCCGGTCATGCTGTCCCGCACCATGTACGAGCGGATGATTTTCATCCTCTCGGCACGCGCAGCGACCGAAGAGACCAGTCGTTCGGGTTTGATAGGCTTGGTCAGGAACGCGTCCCCCCCGGTCTGCAGGGCCTGAAACTGTTTTTCGAGATCGGTTTCGCTGGAAAGATACACGATGGGAATACTAAAATAGGCGCCGATCTGCCGAATAGCCTTTGCCAACTCCATACCATCGCAGCCGGGCATATACATATCCATTAAAATCAGGTCCGGTTTAAATTCGAACAATGGCGACATGACCTGCAGCGGATCGTTTATCGTCAGGGTTCTCATTCCCGCTTCTTGAAGTATCAAGGCGTGATATTCCGCCAGTTGCGGTTCGTCATCCACAATCATGACCCGGTACGGTTCCGGTTTCACCGCCGAGGTAAGCAGACTGAGGGTTGAACAGAGCTCCGTCACGTTGAGCGGTTTTACGAAATAGGCACTGGACCCGGCACGCACGGCCGACAGACGGTTGGACAGCGATCCCTGAGAAGAAATAAAGACGGTTGGGATCTGATTTTCGCGGCCAGCCTGAATGGTTTGCATGACCTCAGCACCGCCCAACGGCCGGTCGGGAAAGATCATATCCATAACGATCACGTCGGGCGGAGCACTCTGCACGGCATTGATCAAATGCTCCAGCTCCCCAAAAGAGAGCACTTCAAAACCGAAACAGCCAATCTGCGTTGCAAGCGTCAAGCGTTGATATGAGTCATCCTCGCACAGATACACGAGCTTCCGTTCCCTTTCGGTCGTTTCCTCGGCGGCGATTGCCAGCTCCTGAATCTGCAACTCCATGCCCTGCAACGAATCAATGGAGGAAATTGCCTGTTCTATGCGGTCAAACACTTCCTGCATCTTCTGATGCCATGATGTGCCCAATGGTTCCGCCGCCCGCAACGCCTCCTTCGCCAGGTTTTCTCCCGCCAAGGAAAACGAGCTCAATATACCCAGCCGGAACGAAGCGGACGCCCCTTTCATGGTATGAATGCGCCGATGCAAATCCTCCAGCGGGGCATTTCCCTGTTCTCCCAGGACAAAGGCAGAGTAGGCCGCCCGAATGGTTTCCAGTTGCCCGGGAAGCTGTTTTATATAGGACTCGCGGATTTTTTTCAGTTTTGCCGCGATGACGGCTGTTTTCGTGTTCAAGACAGTAGATCCTTTTTGGTAAGTTTACGCCAGCAGCATGGCAATCAGAACTGGATTTGCACTTTCTTTGCCGTTCCTTCTTCCCTGACCCATAAAAGGGTTTTTCTTGCACGTGAGCACCAATCGCGCACATCTTTTTCAAACGTAGGACAATCGGCGACAACTTCAAGAACATCACCCGGCTTCATCTTGACCGATAAAACGGTGATCTTGAGTGTTGGTTGGGGACATTTGAGACCTCGGGCATCAAGTACTGAAACAGCCATAACATATCTCTCCTTGTGGTTTATTCAGTCGATAGAATTTCTGCGTTGTGGTCCGAAGCCACCAAAAGCGGTCCCAGCACACGAACTGATTCAACAATCTCGCGGATAACCCTGCTGAACTTTTCCCCTTCTCCTGCGGAGACATAATCCAGCCGACACCGTTCTTTTTCAACACCCAACTGCTCCAGCATCATGTTCAACATCCCGTGACGCTGCAGAGCACGGCAATTCCCCTCTTTGTAGTGGCAGTCTCCGGGGTGACAGGCCAGGATAATAACACCGTCGGCACCCTTTTCAAAGGCTGAAAGCACAAATTGAGGATCGACTCTGCCACTGCACATGACCCGGATTATACGCACATTAGGTGGATACGTCTCCTGCATCCCCCCCGCCTTGTCGGCCCCGGCATAGGAACACCAGTTACAGAGAAAACCGATGATTTTAGGCTCAAAATCTGCCACGGCGGTCATTTCAGGACTCCTTCAATCTCGGCCATGATCTGCTCATTGGTAAAATGGTGGCCCGCAATGGCACCGGACGGACAGGCGGTCACGCAGGTACCGCAACCGCGGCAGAGGACGGCGTTGATATGCGACGCATTGCGTTCACTATCAAACGTTATGGCGTGATAAGGGCAGACAGATACACAGAGGCGACAGCCGGCACACCGGGTTTCATCAACCTCGGCGGTGGCAGGTTCAATCTCGATCATCCGCCCCGGCTGGAGCCCGGCCAGCGTATGGCCGACACTGGCCATCCCTTCGAGCATCGCACTCCGGATATCCATCGGTTCCTGGCAGGCTCCGGCCAGATAGACCCCTTTGAGGGTGCTCTGGGCTGCGTCCAACCGTCCGTGCAGCTCCTGGAAGAACCCGAACGAGTCGCAGCTGACATCCAGCAGGGAGGACAATCTGTCGGCTCCCTCCGCAGGAATCACCGCCGGGCAGAGAATGACCATATCCGCAGTTGACGTATCCCCTGTGGCGCTCACCTGCAGCCTGCCGTTACTACCATGTGTGACGGCAAGATCCTTGATACTGCCGTATCGTTTCAGTGAGGAGTTTTTGTTCCCGGCGGCATGCTGGAGCAGGGCATGCGCCTCTTTGCCGGGCACGACCAGATCACGGTGATAATGGGTAATCGATACCTCCGGAAGTTTCGCGGTGATCAGATGGTTGAATTTAAAGGCGTACTGGCAGCAGATACCGGAACAGTACGGTTTATGATCTTCATCCAGGCTCCCGACACAATGGATAATCGCCACCGATGACGGGGCAGTGCCATCCGAGGTCACGATCTCTCCGCCGGTCGGCCCGGTCGATGAGAGCATCCGTTCAAACTGCAGGGCATCATACACATCCGGCAGCGTTCCCATCCCCATGCCGACTACACGGGAGGCATCATACAGCCCGGCGCCGGTGGCCAGAATAATGGAGCCGATCCTGCGTTCGACAGTCGTTTCAACCTCATCGAGGGTGACGACATCTTCACCCATGGGGCAGGCATCCTTGCAGGCCCGGCATTCCACGCCCTTTGAGCGGATGCAGATTTCCTCCATCAGGAACGGAGCGTTCGGCAGCACACCGGTGAAAGCGAAATCAATCGCTTTGCGCTCGCTGGCGTTGCTGTTGAATTCATTCCTTGTTGTAGCGGGACAGGCCTCCACGCACTCGCCGCACCCGATGCATTCATGCAGCGCAACATGGCGTGGCTTCCGGCGGATTTTCGCGATAAAATTACCGTAAAAACCGGTCACTTCGATCAGTTCCGCCATGGTCATCAGCTCGATTTTTCCGACGTGGTCGCCGTGGAGCAGATCCCCCATCAGTGGTTCCAGCATACAGGGGGCACACTCCATGGCCGGGAACAGATCTTCGAAACGGACCGGCAGTCCCCCGATAAACGGCGTCCGCTCTACCAGCACCACCGCTCGCCCCGCTTCGGCCAGCGACAGGGCCGCTTTCATACCGGCCGGTCCGGCACCAATCACCAGCGCATCGGGACAGACCTCCAGCTGTTTCTTCTCTAACGGTTGCTGCAGCCGTACCCGGCAGACTGCGCCCCGGATAGCCGCTATCGTTTTTTCGGTCGCAACCGCCGGGTCTTCCGTCACCCACGCGATCTGTTCGCGGATATTGACCATCTGTATCAGGTAGGGATTCATTCCGACATTGGTCAGGCAGCGGCGGAAAGTCGCCTCGTGGTCCCGTGGTGAGCAGGCGGCAACGACAACCCGATCCGGTTGTTCCGACTTCAGGCTCTCCTCGAACTGCAGCTTGCCCTCTTCCGAGCAGATAAAATCCACAATTTTTACGTAGGGACTGTCCGGAAAGGAACTGGCCGCTGCGGCCACCGCTGCGGAGCTGATTTTTTCGGCGATATTGCTGCCGCAGTTGCAAAAATAGATGCCAATCTTCACGCTTCCCCCTCCCATGCAATGATCTGGGCAACGATCTGCTCCACTGCCACCGGCACCGCCGCAGCCACCTCGGCGGTGAAACGTTCGCCAAAAAGGTCAAACTCACGTGCCTCGACCCCCCAGAAGGAAACCTGCTCCGGCAGGGAAACACCTGTCATCTTTCCCAGGTCATAGGCAGTGGCAAAATCGGTATCGTGGCTCGAAAACGTATTCCTGGTGGTGACGAAATCCTTCGGGTCAAAGCGCTGGACGGTGCCGGGAGGTGCGCCGCTCAGCATCGCATCAACAACCACGGCCCGCCTGAAACCTGCCATCGCTTCCATAAGCCGGATCCCCCCGGTGTTCAACTCGGTCACAGTCAGAGTCATGCGCTGCTTCAGGCGCTCCGCCACGGCCACGGCAACGGCCAGCCCGACACCGTCATCGGAGAGCTGCGGATTCCCCATCCCGATGATGACGGTTCCCGCCCCACCTGATATCGTCATCCCTTCCTCCGCATCTCCCGCAGCAGTCCGCCCTGACTGTCACGGATCGAGACCGTCAGCGGCATCTTGCCGGGAAGAAAATGGGTTGCGCAGGAGAGGCAGGGATCGTACAGCCGAAAGGCCATCTCCACCCTGTTAAGAATAGATTCATCAGGAGCGTTGCTGGTGATCAGCCTCTCCGCAGCACGCTTGATCGACATGGATATGGCGGCATAGTTGTTGGTGGTGCCGACGATCATATTAACCTTGGTCAGCACCCCCCGTTCATCGGTGACAAAATGATGGGTCAACGTTCCGCGCGGAGCCTCGACCGAGCCGATCCCCTCACCGGTGAACAGGGCCGGATCGGGAATGTTACGGGTTTCCGGTGACGTAACTTCAGGGTCGAGCGCCAGTTCCAGCATCCGTTCCGAAGCGTAAAGCAGTTCGATCAACCGCGCCCAGTGGGTGGCAAGGCGGTGATGGATCGGCTCATAGCGTGCCGCAGTAATTTTCATGCAGCCGAAGGCTTCATACATCCGCTGGTACTCGGCATTGGCCAGAGGCGTCGCCAGCCCTTCGGAAACATTCAGCCGCGACAGCGGTGTCGCGGTATAGACGCCGCTACCGATTCCGTCAGCCAGACCCTTCCACCCCACCTTTTTCAAGTACGGATATTTCAGGTAGGTCCAGGATTCCACTCGCTCGGCAATATGCTCGCGATAGTCCGACGAATGGTATTTGACAAACTCCTGCCCTTCCGGATCCACTACCCTGATCATGCCGTCGTAGAAATTAGCCTGATTGTTCACATCGACAGTCCCCATCGAATAGGTGCGATGCAGATAGATGTCCGAAGTCACCATCTCCAGGTAAACCGGGTTTTTCAGCACGATCTTTTCGAAGAGAGAGAGGGAAAAACGGGCAAATTCGATATTCTTGCGCGCCGTGTCTTCAATCTGCGTTCGCTCCTCTGCAGTGATCGGGCGGCTCCAGCCGCCGGGTACTCCAGCCACCGGATGAATCGACTTCCCCCCCAGAAAGGTGATAATCTCGTGGTTGCGCTTGCGGCAGGCGATCACCTCGCCGGCAACCTCCAGCCCAACCGTGCGGGCCACCCCCAGAATGTTACGCTCCGAAGGAGGGGCATCCGGCCCGACAATAAAATCCGGCCCACCCAAGGCGTAAAAATGAGTCGTATGATCGGTGACAAAAAATGCCATATAGAGGATTTCACGCAGTTTTTTTGCCACGGGAGTCGGCTCGGCGCCAAAGACCTGGTCAAGCGCCTTGGTAGCTGCCAGGTGGTGCGCCTCCGGGCAGACTCCGCAGATGCGGTTGGTGATGACCGGCATCTCTTCAGCCATGCGCCCGACGCAGAACTGTTCAAATCCGCGCAGCTCCGGGATCTGGAAAAAGGTATTTTCTACTGTGCCCAGGTCATTCAGGAAGATGTCTATCCGCCCATGTCCTTCCAGGCGAGTGATCGGGTCAATCGTAATGCGCGCCATCAGTTCCTCCCTACACGACCACCCAGAATTGAACTGGCCAGGGTGTATTTGTAAAACAGTCCGGCATAATCAGGAATTGTTTTCAGAAAGGCGTCCACACGCCCAGCAATCTCATCTTCCGACAGGCCGGCCGTATCGCCGATATCCATCACCGAGCCAAGCGCCGCAACCATCTTTGCCCCCTGGTCGCTGATCCCCTCCGGTGCGCCGTAACAACCGGTGCAGGGCATGTTGGCCTTGGTGCAGGGGGCACCGCAACCATTGCGGGTGGCGATTCCCATGCAGAGCAGCCCCTGTTCAAGCAGGCAGGCCTCAGGATCAGGATAAAATTCGTAATTGCGGCGGAAGGCGGTAATGCGCTTCTCCTCCTTGGTCCGGGAGCAGTCGTCACAGACGGTCAGAGTGCCGCAGCCGACCGTGCTCCCCTTGGGAGGCAGATCGCCGGACAGGATCGCCGTGATCACATTCCAGATCTGGTGCGACTCAGGGGGGCAGCCGGGGATATAATAATCGACCTCCACCTCCTGGGCCAGATGTTTCACGCGCTCCAACAGCGGCGTCAGGGACATATTCCCCTCGGGAAAAGTGGTTGTGCCGGAGGGGATGATCGATGCAGGGTTATCAACCGAGGGATTATCAACGTAAACGGAACGGAGCAGGTCTTCCTTCGTCGTGAAGTTGGCCAGGGCCGGGATGCACCCGCCTTTGGCGCACGAACCGAAGGCCACCAGGATTTGTGATTTGCTTCGCAGCAGATGAGCCATCTCAACATTTTCCTCGGTGCGGAGGGCGCCATTGAAGAGGGTCACGGCAATGGCCCGGTCCGGGAGCGCCTCAATATCTTTTTTCTTGGTGTCCAGCAGACAGGGGCAGAACATGAAATCCAGCGCCGCATCCACATCCAGGATTTTCTCGTGCAGGTTGACTACCGCAATTTCGCACCCACCGCACGATGCACCCCAGTAGACCGCCAGTTTCGGTTTTTCAGACATGATCAGCCCCTCTTGTTACAGATATTCTGCATAACCACACGCTACACGATTGCGTCCCCTCAGGCGCGCGCAAGGAGCGTTTCCACCAGATTCGGCAGCGCTTCCTGCAGATCTTCATCCTTCGTCAGCACGGCGTCCATATCCGGATGGGCCACCCTGAGAGGGACGGCGTCATCTCCGGTGAGGAGTACAAAGGGCTGGTTATACCCCTGCTCCCGCAGCTCAGTGAAGAGTTGAATCCCGTCGATGACCGGCATGTTCATGTCAGAGACGACCATGCGGATCGCAGCATCTTCCGAAATTTTTCCCAGGGCTTCCATGCCGCCTACGGCAATTACGACCTCATAACCGACCGTTTCAAGGATCATCCCGGTCAACTCGGCGGTAAATTCGTCGTCATCAACCACCAGAATGGTTGCGGGTGTGTCGCTGTTCATATCTGCTCCTTATCTTATCCGATCAGACTGCGGACCGTATCTATCAAATTTGACTGATCAAAAGCGCCCTTGACGATATAGGCGTTGGCACCAACCGAAATGCCCCGTTTTTTGTCTTCGTCCTTCTCCAGCGAGGTCACGATGATGATCGGCACGTGCCGGTACCGTTCATCGTCGCGCAGCCGTTTGGTCAGCGAGAAACCGTCGAGCCTCGGCATCTCCACATCGGTGATGACAAGGTCATACAAGGTCTCGCGCGTTTTTTTAAACGCTTCTTCGCCGTCTTCCGCCGTGATCACGGTATAGCCGTACGCTTCGAGGATGCTCTTTTCGATCTCCCGGGTATTGATGGAGTCGTCCACCACCAGCACCGTTGCAGCATGCTCTTCCTTTACGGCAGGACGCAGACGTCCCGGCTCCGCAATTTCCCGCGCTTGCCTGATCAGTTCCGGAACGTGGAGAACGTTGATGATGCTGTCCTGCTCCCCGATGGTGACACCCGAGACCATGCGCAGGCTCTGCAGATGGAGCGGCAGCGGCTTTACCACCATTTCCTCCCGACCAATAATCTCGGCTACTTCCAGCCCCAGCTTTTCTTCTCCATCCCTGATGATAACGATCAGCGCCTCACCCGCCCCGGCAGGCGCTTCCGTCGTGAGTTTGAGGAGCGCTGCCAGGTTTTCGACCGGGATGATCTGCTCCCGCAGGCGAATGGCTCGTTTGTTGACAATCTCAATAATCTCTCTCCGCTGCACCGAGAGCATTTCGACCAGTGCAGTGGCCGGCAGGGCGCAGATCTTGCCGCCGGTGGAGACAAGGAACAGCGGGAACACCGCCAGATTGAGCGGCAGACGCAACAGAAAGGTCGTCCCCTCCCCTTCCCTGGTTTCGATGATGATGGTTCCTTTGAGTTCATCGACAATGCTTTTCCTGACAACATCCATGCCCACACCGCGGCCGGAAAGATCAGTGATGATCGGACTGGTGCTAAAACCGGGCATGAAGATCAGGTCGGTGATCTCCGCCCGGGACATGCCGGCCAGCGTGTCGGCCTCAAATAGCCGCTTTGCAAGCGCCTTGTCGCGGATCTTGTCGACGGATAATCCCCTGCCGTCGTCGCTCAAGGAAATAGTAACACAGCCGCTGTCGTAACAAGCGGAGAGATTGATGGTACCCTTGAGAGGTTTCCTGGCCGCACCCCGTTCTTCGGCGTTCTCCACGCCATGGTCCAGCGAGTTGCGAATCATATGCATGAGTGAATCACCGATACGATCGATAATTTTCCTGTCCAGCTCGGTGTCTCCCCCCTCGACGACAAAATCGATATCCTTGCCCTGCTCATGGGCAAGATCCCGAACCGTACGGCGAAGAGGGTCAAAAACGGTCGAAAGCGGTTGCATGCGCATCCTGAGAGAGGTCTCCTGCAGATCACCGACGAGATGATCCTGCATGAGAGACGCATCAGACAGGGCCCGTACTGACTGGCGCAACGAAAGCTGCAGCGCGGCGCCAGCCTCAATCAGTGACTGGTATTCAGTATCACCGGCCGTGAGCTTCCCGGCAACGGCCCTGAGATGCCGCGCCGATACATTCTCGATTTCACTGAGTCTGCCGATATGCCTTCTGAACCGGCCCTGTTCGGAGACGATCTCTCCCATAAGCCTGATCAGGTCATCAATTTTGACAGCATTTATCCGCAGATAATCGACCTGGTTACCTTTAGCGGCCATGGGGAGCCGGGCAGGCTCGGCAGGCGCACTGACAGCAGGTGTAACAACCGGGTCCGACTTGTCAGGTATGTCAGAAACTACCGGAACGGCCAGGGCCTCCGGCATCTCCCCGGTAGCCGGCACCGCAGCGGCCCGGGCCAGTTCCGCGCAGAGCGCCTCCGGAGCTTCCCCTGATGTATCGCCTGCGGTTATCCGTTCCAGCATCGCCAAAAGGGCATCCGCACCCCGAAAAAGAGCATCGGAGACTGAAGCGGCCATGTGGATTTTTCCCCCGCGTACCGCATCAAGGACATCCTCCATTTTGTGGGCAAGCTCGGTGACACCGGAAAGCTTCATCATTCGAGATGAGCCCTTTATAGTGTGAGCTGAACGGAACAGACCATTGACGATTTCGGTATCGCCTGGCGAATTTTCCAGGTTGAGCAGACCATCGCTTATCCGGGAACAATGCTCACGCGCCTCCTCGACGAAGCGTGCCAAAAATTTTGAGTGGTCGAATGCCATGTCTTATCCGTTCTCTTTGTAGCAAATTGGGAACTATTTTCTGATGTTTTTCGAAGAAAATAATTTCGTGAACGCGCTTATCCCTTTGCGGGGGCTAGCAGTGACAATTTATGCCTACAGATAACAATGAATTGTTCCGCATTAAATGAAAGCGGGAAAAAATCCTGCCCATGCTTCTGAAGAGAGCCTTTCTCCAGGGTCCGGACTGCCGCTTCATAGCAACTGCGCGCCCTTTTTTCGTCCCGGTGGGCGAACAGTATTTCCGCGGTATAAAAATGAGCCAACCAGCAGGATGAGTCCAGGTAGATCGCCTCCCTGAAGCGCCTGATGGCATCATCGTTGTCTCCTTGCTGGCGCGCGATCATCCCAAGCATGAGGTACGCTTCCAAACAGAGAGGATCACGCTCTAGTATAGTATTGCACACGATGCAGGCTTCATCAAAACGCGACAGATTCAGGAGCAGGCTCCCCTTGAGGATGTGCGCCTTCTCGAAACTGCTCTCCTGTCCGACGATGGCTACGACAACATCAAGGGCCTTGTCGTACTGTTTGGTATGAGCCAGCGTAATAGCCTCGTCAAAGCGCTCTCTGACATCCACCTGCGGTAACGAGTGCCGGTGAGGATGTTCAAAAGCGTGTTTCTCCCGCAGCCGGATTTGGGGAGTCGCTGTCTTGGACGCAGAAACGGGAGCGGTCTGCGGAAGCCTGCCCCGTCCCGGTTCAGGGATCGAACGAGAGCGACTCGACGTTCGGCGCTCTTCAAAAACGAGCGGCGGCATTTTACGGTAAAAAAAGAGCGCATCCTGTTTTACAAGGGAAAGGATGCCTATGTCATGATGTATCGTCTCCGACGCGCCGACCAGAAGACAGCCTCCATCGGCAAGGAGTTCCGCAAGTTTGCCGAATATCTCCCGTTGCACCTGCCCGGGAAAATAGATGGAGACGTTCCGGTACAGAATTATGTCGGGCAACTGCATCCGTTGGGGATACGATGTACCCAACAGGTTTACCACCTCGAATCCCACCTGTTTCCTGATAGTCTCGCTGACCTGAAACCTTCCGGAACCGCACGGTTCGAAGTAGCGCGCAAGCAGGGACTGGTCCATGCCACGGAACGAACTTTTTCCGTACACACCCAGTTTTGCCGAGGCGATAACGGTGGAATCAATGTCTACGCCGGTGATGGCAAACAGTCGGTCACTCTCGCTTCCAAACCGCTCTCGCAGCATAATGGCTATGGAGTAGGGCTCCTCTCCGGTGGAACACCCCGCACTCAACACTCTGACCGGCCCCTCCCGGTTGCGGGAAGCCAGAAACTCCGGCAACAGCGTATCGACCATCAGGCTCAGGTGTTCAGGTTCGCGGAAAAAATAGGTCTCATTGACCGTCAGCAGTTCCGTCAGCCGCAGCAATTCATCCTGGTCGCGCACCAGCAGGGAGTAATAGTTCATGCAGACATCGATATCCAACGACGTCATCCGCCGCTGCAGAGCTAAAGAAAGGGCCTGCTCGCGCGCCTTTTCGAAGCTGTGCCCGCATGTACTCAGCATCAGCTCTTTGAAGGGGACAAGGTTCATAGTACCGGGCATCAACGGACTTTTTGTGTGAGTCATTTCCCGGCACCTGCCCGCTGCATCAGGTCCGCCGGAATATCCGCGAGCGCCAGCACTCTGTCGATGCAGCCGCGCTCCACGGCCACCCGGTTCATGCCAAAAATAACCGAACTTGGCGCATCCTGCGCAAGAGTAGTCCCCCCGGCCTTCCTGATTGCCTGCATGCCGGAAACGCCATCATCACCCATGCCGCTCAGAATCAGACCGGTAGCCCGCTCCCGAAAGGCTGCGGCAACCGACGAGAGGAGCGAATTACAGGAGGGGTGGTAGACATGACGGACATCCCGAGCGCCAAGGATAATCATTCCCTGCTCGGTTACCTTCATCGTATGTTCTGCTGGATTGACGTAGACGTGTCCTGCCGTGAGTTGATCGCCATTACCCGCCACTTGAACCTTGAGTGGTGTCACCGTTTTCAGCCAATCCACCATACCCTGGGTAAACCCTTCGGCAATATGCTGGGTTATCACGATGGGAGCGGGGAATTGGGCAGGCAGATGAGACAGGATGAAATGAATGGCCTGCGGGCCTCCGGTGGAGGCTGCTATGGCGATGACGCCAGCCTTCGAAAAGCCCTTCTTGTGAGTCGCCACATCGCTGACGCCTGCGGTTCCGGATTGCTTCCTCATAGCCAGCAGATGGGCGGAAACGTTCACTTTGGACAGGAGCCGGATCTTACGTATAAGATTCTTCATATTTTCCAGACTGATGTCCGGTTTTTCAATAACATCCAGTGCGCCCTTGGATACCGCAGCAAAGGCGGTGCGTACACCGGTCAGGGCTGTCACCACCAGAATCGGCACTGGATGCTCGGCAATGATCCTCTCGATAGCCTCTAATCCCCCCATAACAGGCATTTCGATATCCATGGTCACAATATCAGGATTGAGCGAGGCAACCTTGTCGATGGCTTCAGCCCCGTTTGAAGCCTCGCCAACGACAATAAAGCCGGGTTCAGACTCCAGAATGGCACGGATCATGTCTCGTACCAGCCTGCTGTCATCCACCAGCAGCACCCGTATATTATTATCAGGTTTTATCATCGACCAGCGGTTTCCCCGGGTGTCGCAGTCCCCTGCCCGTTGTCATCCTTGCAGACCTTGAAGGTCGTGACCAGTTTATTCATTTGTTCGGAGAGCTCCAACAGTTCGTCGGTCACGCTGTTTGTGCTGTGGATGGAGTCAGTAGCATACCGGACGCCCTGCTCAATGTCCTTGAGCGCCAGAACCACCTGACTGCTGGCAATTTGCTGTTGTTGTGTAGAAAGAGATATCTGTCGTGCGGCATCGGCGGTTTCTTCAACACCGTCAACACTTTCTATCAACATCGATACCGTATGAGAGGCATACTCCTGCCCTTCCTGAATCAGTTGAAAGCTCTTTTCCGAAGACATCACTAGACGATTAACTGAATCAAGAATTTCCGTTATCTTTCCCTCTATCTCTGAGGTAGACTCAACCACACTGTCAGCCAGACGCCGGATCTCAACCGCAACGACTCCAAAACGCTTCCCCGCTTCTCCGGCGCTGGCCGCCTCAAGTGCGGCGTTGAACGCAATCAGCTTGGTCTGGTTGGCAATGTTGTTGATAATTTCCATAACCTTGTTGATCTCTTTCGACTTCCGTCCCAACTCGACGATCTCGCTCAAATTCGCCTGTATGTTTTGACTGATGTCGTTGACCTTGAAGCTGAGATTTTCAACCTCGGCTGCACCTAATTTTGTATCTTCCAGAGTTTTGTCGGCCCGTTCAACGACACTCTGGCTGTGCTGGGCTATCTGGCTTGCCGTGGAAGTAAACTCCTCCATTGTGGACGATATTTCCACTACCGAGCTGGAAAGCTCGGTGGAAAACCCGGATTGCTGGTCAACACTTCCCGAGAGTTTACCGGCACAGGAATAGACCCTGCCGGTTACGTCTGAGAGTGTGGTGACTATGCGGTGCAAATTTTCTGTCATGGTGTTGCATACTCGCGCCATTTCACCCAGTTCATCCTGGGAAAGCACCGGAACCTCAACTGTCAGGTCTCCCTCTGCAATCTTGAGAGTTACATCTTTGACTGAAACAATCCCGTAGCGCACAGAGAGGTAGCAGCCGATATTCAGATAAACGCCGATAAGAAACAACGCAAATGAAATGGCCAAATATATCGTCATTCTGGTGCGGAATCCGGCAACACGTGCAACGAGCAGCCCGTCAAGTTCGCGGGAGACGGTGTCATTAGCCATGAAGACAGCGCTAATGGCTTCGTTTGCGGCCGTGGCGGCACGTGCCGGGCTTGCAGCAGACGGCACACCGCCAGACGTAGAGTTCATTATGGCCTTCAGAAAAGCCGCTGTAGAAGTGTCAACCTCCTGAAGAGGCTTTTGAAGACGTCCGCTCAGCTTCGTATTTTTTTCGCAGGCAGCCCGTATATTCTTGTTCGCCGCATCAACAAGTGTCCTGATCTGCCCCGCAAGCACAACCAGGTCGGTCCTGTCGCCAAGCGATGGCGCGGACGCTTTTGAGAGGCGCGACTCGATGAGGTTGGCGCGCATTATTGCATCTGCGAGAGGCGGAAGTTTCGTAACAAATGTATCCATGAGGTAATAGCTGTCAATGTCCGGATCGAGGGTCAGATTGGAATTATCTGCAACACGCACGATCAGCCTCAACAAATCGGCGGAAACATCATTATACATTTCAAAAGTCTGCCGGGCCGGCGTCCCGTGCATCCCGTTCAGCCTGCCCATTTTCAGCTTCAGCGCCTGCAGCGGCCCTTTTACCGCCAGGGCATCGCCAAGGCGTGCATCTACGAGGTCAACGCCGTCAAGCACCTGTTCGGACGAAGCGCGGCCACTCCCGTCGTCACCACCGGCCAAGGCAGCGTTACGTTCTTCAAGGACACTTTCCAGCACTTTGACAAGAGGCGCCGCGTATTGCACACCGTATCGTTCCTTGGTTGAGAAATCGATCTGTTCCAGTATAGTGTTGATGAGAAAGCAGGAAAGCAAGGCTATGGGAACACAGAAGAAAAAAGCGGCGACAAACATCTTGCGAGAGTAAGTAAGCCTGTTCATGAGACGTATTGCGGGCTGAACGATTAACATAATATATTACCTCCATTAAATTCCTTGCAGTGCCCCTTATACTGCAGAAGTCGTTGAAAATCCACGAGCAGCACCATCTGTTCTCCTCTGCCCACGATACCCCACATTCCCTTACGCAGTACAACCGGTTCCAACAGTGGAGGAAAGGGGCGGATATCCAGCACGCTTATTTCAGCGACATCCTCCATCTTGTCGATGATTACCCGATATGAACTCGAGTCTGCCGTCCTGATTGCAATAATGACCGGTTCATTATAGGCGAGCGTATCGCCCCCGTAACCCAGTTCTTTATGAAACCAGAACAGATCATCGGCTTCTTCGCCGCGATATTCGGATATTTCGACCGCCAGCTCGGCGTCCATGCCGAAATGGACACCACCGACAGAAAACAGAAGTACGTTAAGCCGTATTTCAGCACTGTCGCTCATATGGAAATTTTGGCCGCCAGTTTTCCAATATCCAGTAAGGTAACCATGGCGCCGGCATACTCAATTTCTCCGATCACCAGATCGCGGGCAGCACCATTCAGTGTAGCAAGTGGCGGACGTATCGTGCTCAGCGGTATATCTGCAACATTTTCTATTGAGTCTATTATGACGCCGGAATGAAAATCTCCCCGTACCGCCATCGCGACCAGACGTTTGCAATGTCCGACCTTTTCCTCACCCAGAAAATGACGGATGTCGATTACCGATTCGATATCCCCACGAACATTAATGAGACCAGGAAGATAGTCGGGAAGTCCCGGGACCCAGGATATATCGCATGTGGGAAGAATTTCCCTGATATCCGCTCCATAAAAAGCATACCGGCTCTCACCGCAGATAAAAATAACAATCTTGACCCGTTCCTCTTCAACATCGACGACTTCCTTTGTATGCTGCCGTCTTTTGAGCTCATTCAGAATCAGTTCGCTTTTCAGTGGTTTTTCGGTTGCTGCCATACCTGTTTCTCCTCAGTCCATGTTGCTGGGAGCCATATCGCCAGATAATACCGGAAGGTTAAAAGAGAAGACGCTCCCTTTTCCCAGACTGCTCTCTACCCAGATTTTTCCACCGTGATACTCCACGATCTGCTTGCAGATCGGAAGTCCCAGACCGGTTCCTTTCGGCCGGTCTGTCAGAGTATCGCCCACCTGCTTGAATTTTTCAAAAACATTATTCTGATCTTTTTCAGCAATACCAATACCGGTGTCAACTATCGATACCATAATAAAATCCTGCCCGTTTTTTACGGGAAAGCCATTATCTGAACTTCTCCGGGCCGTTACCGTGACAGACCCGTTATCGGTGAATTTCAGCGCATTCGAAAGAAGATTGATCACCACCTGGACGATCCTGTCTCTGTCGCATGATACGTAGGGGATTCCCGCTTTAATGTCCTTGATAATGGGTATCCCTTTATTTTCAAATAGCGATGTGGTTGCAGCGATGGCATGTCCCAGAATTTCCGGGATCGAGGCAGGCTCACGTTTCCACTCAATTTTTCCTGCTTCCATCTTTGAAAGATCAAGTACGTCATTAATCAGAGTGGTAAGACGTTCTCCTTCGGAAATGATTATCCCGATGTTATCGTTTATCTGCTGCACCGTTCGGCCGGTTTTAGCGTCATCAAGCTGAAGCTGAGGGAAAACTACCTCCTCAAGCTTTTTCCTGATAACCTTCGTAAAACCGAGGACCGATGTCAATGGAGTCCTGAGCTCATGTGATACAGTGGAGAGAAAATCATCTTTCATCCGCTCGACTTCCTTCTCCGACGTTACATCCCGCACAATGACAAGGTTGCCGATAAACTCGCCCGATTTGCCGGAGGAGGCCTGTTTTTTACTGATTGCCGCAGCGACTGCCGATCCGGTCCTTCCGCCATCAAGCTCTACCTGAGCAGAAACCGGGTGGTCCAAATGTAAACAGATCATTTCAAACAACGGTGCCAGGTTTCCGTTGAATACTTCCTGACAGTCCTTACCAAGAAGATCCGTCTCATTAACCCCGTACATCCTCCCCAGGGCTGGATTTGCAAGTGTTATGCGGGTCTGTGAGTTTGTGACGAGCAGACCATCCGGCATATTGTTGATGATGGCGGTCAAATAGGAAAGCGTGTCTTCCTGTTCGGTTGTCTTTGCCGCCAGGTCCGCAATGAGCTGAAGATTCTGCAATTTGAGCTGATGCTTTACAAGGGCTCTATTGACAGTAATATTGATCGTTTCCTCTATACCCTCGTCCTTGAGTACATAATCGATGGCACCGCTGCTGAGGGCGTCTACGGCGACCGAAATATCGCTTACGCCGGTCACCATGATTATTGGAACTTCAAGACCTTGATTCCGGATCTCCTTTATCAACTGGATCCCGCCCATTTCAGGCATGTTGACGTCAGAAACGATCAGATCAATGGTTGAGTCGGCAATGGATTTTTCAAGCGCTTCCCGGCCGTTTTCAGCCGTCACTACCGAGTATCCGCTTGCTTCAAGAATTGACGAGAGCATTTCCCGTACAAATATGTCGTCATCCACGATCAATATTTTTGTTGTCGGAATTGTCATACTTCCATACTCTCACCGATCGGGAGAACAATAGTGAACACGCTCCCCTTGCCCGGTTCACTCTCAACAGTTATCCTTCCTCCGTGATACCCTACGATCAGCCGGCAGATCGGAAGGCCGAGACCGACCCCTTTCGGCTTGTCAGTGAGCTCATCTCCTATCTGGCTGAATTTCTCAAAAATCGCCCTGTGTCGAGATGCAAGGATTCCCTTGCCGGTGTCGGAGATGCTAAAAATGATCTCATTTTCAACCTTTTTTACGCTGCATGTTACTCCACCTTGATCGGTAAACGCTGCAGCATTGGAAAGTAGCTGCTTAATAACCTGGAAAAGCCGGTATCTATCACCAGTGATAAACGGCAGATCATCCTCGATCTCCACGGCAAACTCGAGCCCTTTCCCTCTGAACGTCGGGACAAACTCCGTAGTGGCAAACTCAACGACCTCCCGCAAAGAGAGCGGTTCCCATCTCCATTCCGCCTTACCAGCTTCCAGCGCGGTCAGATCGAGGATACTTTCAACCAATCCCGCAAGCCTCTCCGACTCCGAGATAAGAACTTCCAGGTTGTTTTTCACCTGCTGTATTTCTTTGGTAATTTTATGATCACCATCAGTAATTGCAGGGATGAGTTTCATGAGTTTTTTTCTGCTGATTTCAGCGTATCCAATGATCGAGGTAAGAGGAGTCCGTAATTCATGCGATATGGAAGAGAGAAATGTAGCCTTAACCTGATCCAGTTCCTTGAGTTTTTCATACGCCTTTTTCAGAGCCGCCGATTCCTCGGCGCTTTTCCCCAGAGACCTGACCGTGCGCTCTAGTGTCGCCTTTTCAATCGCACGCCTGAGCGTCACCATGATCCTGCTTATTTGAGGCGGCTTCTCGACAAAATCATAGGCGCCGAGCTTGATCGTTTCTACCGCTGTAGCGATGTCTCCAAAGGCTGTGACCATGATCACCGGGATATCCGGATCTTGCTTCCTCAGCTCCTTGAGGGTTTCAATACCGTCCATACCCGGCATCTTGAGATCGAGAAGCACGGCGCCAAATGCCGTGTCCCGAAAGAGATCCACCGCACTCCGGCCGTTATTGGTGGCAGTGACTGAAAAACCAGATTCGATGAGTTTTTCTGTCAGCACATACCGAACCATCTCGTCATCATCAACAACCAGCACATTCATCATTTCCCCCATCCGCGGATAAAGCCTCCATTACCTTTTCATATTCTTCGAAAAACCTCGAAAAATGAAGCCGTGCAGAATCCATTTCACCTTCAATGGCGCTCAGCTCCATCTTTCCGGCTTCATCACTCATGGCGCTCGCTCCCAGCATTGCCGACGATCCCATGATCGTGTGAGCCGCTCTTTCGGTTGAACCGGCATCCCCCGCATCGAGGAATGCTTTGAGCGATTCAACCTGGGAAGGAATATTTCTCATAAAGATATCCTTGAGTTTGACAAACATCCGCTCATCACCTTCCAGCCACTGGAGGGCCTTCCGTCTGTCGAACCGTTCGTGTCCGTTCATTGGTACTCCCGTTAGGCGTTGTGCCGGGATGTTCATATTCCGAGGATCTTTCTCGCTTTTTCAAGCACCTCATCCGGGTTGAAGGGTTTTGTCATATAGATATCCGCCCCGACATCGACACCCTTCTGTTTGTCAAACTCCTGTCCCTTGGCCGTAAGCAGGACGATGTACACTCCGGTAATGCCGAGTTCGTTTTTGACCATGTTACAGACATCAAATCCGTTCATTTTAGGCATCATCACATCGAGAAACACTATTTCGGGGGCCTCGCTCCTGATTATGTCCAGAGCCGTCTCTCCGTTATCCGCGGTGATGATCTCCACCCCCTCGTCCTCAAGCTCTTCAAGGGTCTGCTCAAGAAGAAGCCGGATGTACGGTTCATCGTCAACAATCAGTACCTTTGGCATAGTTTCTCCTCCTATGGATTAAAGTAAAATTTTCTGCCGCGAGTTCGCCGAAAAAAAGGCCTCCATCACATCGGAGGCAAAGAATGCATCCACAATTTCCGGATCAAACTGCGATCCGGAATATTTCCGCAATTCTTCAAAAGCCTCGTCGAGACTCAAACCTTTCCGGTAAGGCCTGTTGGTAGTCATTGCATCAAAAGAATCCGCCACCGAAATGATCCGTGCGGTAATATCTATCTCCTCCCCTTTAAGCCCATCGGGGTAGCCTCTTCCACTGAATTTTTCATGGTGGTGCTTTACCCCAGGGATAGCTGATTTCAACTGGGAGATGCCGCGTATGATCTCCTCACCGTACAGGGGATGGTTCTTTATCTGCTCAAACTCCTCGTCCGTAAGGCTCGACTCCTTGAGCAACACGCTGTCACGAACGCCGATCTTGCCGATATCGTGGAGCACGGCCCCAAGCTGAAGCCGTGCCATGTCCTTCTCCGGCAGCTCCAGGGTTTTTCCGATAGCAAGGCTGTACTCCATGACCCTCTTGGTGTGATTTCCGGTGTAGGTATCCCGCTTTTCAATCGTCTCCGCGAGGGTATAGACCGTCGTATAAAAGGTTTCCTGCAACTGTTCGTAGAGGCTCGCATTCTCTATGGCAACTGCTGCGAGGGAAGCCAGGGTTGTAAAAAGTTTCAGGTCTTCGGCGGTATACATGACAGGCAGATCATTTCCCAGCTTGATCACGCCGACAACCGTATCCTTGGCTTTGAGGGGTGCGCACATCAGCGAACTGATTCCGACTGTCCCGTTGACAAAGCGCGAATCGGAATGGACGTCATTGACGATCTCCGCGCGCCCCGAGACCCATACACTGCCGGCGATACCCACGCCTCGATTGACGATAGTCGTGGTTTCGGGCTCATGCCCATACTCCCCGATCAGTTCCAGGACGTCGCTATTCTTGTTCAGGAGCAGTACCGATACACTGCTCAGCTAGATAACCTTCCTGGCCTCCTCAATAACAAGGCGAGCCACCTCTTTTGTGTCCAGACAGGACGAAACCTTTTCGACCATATCGTACAGGAGTGTAACCTCTTTATATTTATTCAGTGTTTCACTGACAAGAGCCCGTTTTTCCACCTCCGACTCCGCCATTGAGCTGAGCAGTGAGGCGATAGCTGCCACTTTTTCAGTACCGTTCACCCGACCGATTACCTCACCAGCGACACTCACCGGGTACCACGTAAGCCGCTCGGCTCCATCGGTAGCCATCAGGAGTTTCCCCTCATTATCTTCGATAACAATTGAAGATTTCAGATCGCTCACCAGGCGAAGCAGTATAGGCGCAAACGCTCGTTTTTTTATTAATTTGCCGAGGCTGACCGGTACCATGCCTTATACCTCCGGTACAATTTCGAAAATAAAAATTTCGCAAGAAAATAACAACAATTTACTGTAAAGTATACTTTATTTGAATTGATTGTGGTTATTTTCCCGCTGATTCATAAGACGATGTAACCTGTAAAATCAATAGCGCATACGTGGTATTTTTTAACCGTGACGAGAAATAATGGGGAAGACAATGGCATACCAAGCACAGAGCCTGTTCAACGACATCCCGCCCGTACTTCACGAAGAGCTATGTCAAACTCTGGCCGAAACAGGGACGGTCCGGATTGAGCGGATCGTATCTGAGGGGCATGCAACGCCACCGGGCGAGTGGTATGATCAGGGGTGGGATGAGTGGGTGCTGCTGGTATCCGGAGGAGCGACGCTGCGCTTTGATGACAACATCACCCCTCTGGTTCTGAAACCTGGCGACCATGTCATGATCCCGGCCGGATGCCGCCATCGGGTGGAGCACACCGACACAACGCAGAAGACAATCTGGCTGGCGGTCCATTTCGGGCGGAACAGTGCTGAGTAAATTCACGACGCAACAACGAAGCGGTTCTTCCCCTCCTCCTTGGCCTGCCGGAGTGCCTGGCCGGCACGGGCAACGTTGTCGCGGATTGACTGTCCCGCTTGATATTCACATAATCCGATGCTTGCAGTAATGTGGATTCCGGGTCGATTGGCCTTGAACTCCGTCATCGATATTGACTCAAGTACCTTGCGGGCAAGAGTCAAGGCCCCCTTGATGTTCGTCTCCGTAAGCAGAAAAAGAAACTCCTCACCTCCCCAGCGGGCACAGACGTCCTCGCTCCTGACGCATCCTTTCAATACCCGGGCCACCTCAACCAGCACATCGTCGCCGTCATTGTATCCGTATTTCTTGTTAAGCTGACTGAAGTTATCCAGATCAACCAACATGACGGAAAACGTTCTCTGGTGACGTTCGGAGCGACTTAATTCCCGTTCCATCTTCTCCATGATATCACGCCGATTTGCCAGCCCGGTCATCGGATCGACCCTGGTTGCCAGATCCAGGGAGCGGTCCATCTCGGTCAACTGCGTGACAAGACCGCCTTTTTCCTTCTCCAGCAGCACGACCCGCTGTTTCAGCGTATTGTATTCATCATACAGCAGCCGATATTCAATCATCAGCGGATTGTCGTCATGACCACTGCTGGAAGCCAGATGTTCAAAATGAGCGTTATAATCATCCCCCGCAGAGCGGGAGGATTTAGTCTGCAGTGTCATACGTAACTACTCCTTGGAGGGCTGAGTACCCGGTCAGAACAGCAATGGCCGTTCAACTCGGCAGGGTCGGAAGTTCCAATCCTGCCATCTGTTGAACCATGCGCACAACCTGACAGCTGTAGCCAAATTCATTGTCATACCAGACGTACAGCACACACCGGTTCCCCTCGGCGATTGTTGCCAATGAATCCACGACACCGGCATGGCGTGAACCGACAAAATCGCTCGAAACGACTTCAGGTGAATTGGTGAAATCGATCTGGTTCTGCAACGGAGAATCGAGCGACATATTACGGAGATAGCTGTTGATGGTTTCGACGTCAACAGCATGCGCCAGCTCCAGATTCATGATCGCCAGGGAAACGTTCGGGGTTGGCACCCGGATCGCATTTCCTGTCAGCTTGCCCGACAGCTCGGGAATGACCTTGGCGACCGCCTTGGCAGCTCCGGTTTCCGTGATGACCATGTTCAGGGGGGCGCTGCGGCCACGGCGGGAAGCCTTGTGATAGTTGTCGATCAGGTTCTGGTCATTGGTGTAGGAATGGCAGGTTTCCAGATGTCCGTGAATAATGCCGAAACGATCGTTGATCGCCTTCATCACCGGAACAACCGCATTGGTCGTACAGCTGGCAGCGGAGAAAATCCGTTCATCTTCGGTGATCAGGCTATTGTTAATGCCGGCGACAATATTGGGAATATCCCCCTTGCCGGGAGCGGTCAGAATGACCTTTGCGATGCCGGGCGCCTGCAGATGCCGTCCGAGCCCCTCGCGATCCCGCCACTTGCCGGTATTGTCGATCAGAATTGCATCATGAATGCCATACTGGGTGTAATCGACATTTTCGGGAGCATCGGCGTAGATAATCCGGATCATGTTGCCGTTGGCAATGATGGCATTTTCTTCCTCATCGATTGTAATAATGCCGTTGAACTGGCCATGAACAGAATCGCGGCGCAGCAGACTGGCACGTTTCAGCAGATCATCCGCCCCACCCTTGCGCACAACGGCCGCCCTGATCCTCAGCTTTTCACCGCTGCCTGACTTTTCAATCAGGATGCGGGCCAACAGACGCCCGATACGTCCGAAACCATACAGTACAATATCCTGCGGTTCGGCGCGCACGGCGCTGCGGCCGGTGTTGATTCTGGCGAGTTCCTTCGTGATGAATTCCTCAACTGAAAGTTTATCCGCCATTTTTTGATACTGAATGGTCAATTTGCCGAGATCAACCCGCCCCGGGGCAAGATCAAGTTTATCCATTGCCGCCAGCAGCGGATAGGTTTCCATGACGGTGAGTTCGGAATCCAGAATCAAACGGGCAAAGCGGTGCGCCTTTAAAATATCGATAACCGTGCTATGCACCAGAGTGCGCCCATACAGGGTCAGAATAATATTATGGTCACGGTACAGACGACCGATAATCGGCAACATCTGTTCGGCACATGTTTCATGCTCTTTCCACTCCTGCAGATAGGCAACCTGTTTTTGCTGATCCATACTCATCTCCTTAATTGAAATTGTTTCCGCATCCATCATTCCACGCTTGTTTATTCCCGGATCCGCCCCACCAGACGCAGCAGCCCGTCCAGAATCGTCAGGGGACTGGGAGGACAGCCGGGGATATAGAGATCTACCGGCACAAGACCATCAGCTCCGTTATGCACTTCGGCGTGATCCTTGAACGGACCGCCATTGATCGCGCAGGCGCCGGCGACGATGACCAGTTTGGGTTCAGGAATTGCCGCATACGTGTCCAGCAGCGCCAGGCGCATATTTTCAGTAACCGGCCCGGTGATAAAGAGACCGTCAGCATGGCGGGGGCTGGCAACGAACTGAATGCCGAAACGCCCCAGGTCCCAGCCGATGGTAGAGAGGACATTGGTATCCGCCTCACAGGCGTTGCAGCCGCCGGCGCTGACTTCACGCAGCTTGAGCGACCGTCCGAAAAGCTTCAACAACGTGCCATCCAGCGCCTGTGCCGGATGATACTGTTCGCCGGCAGTCACCGCCAGCCCTTCACGGCTCCGGCTGGCAAGCCGGGCATCTGTTGAAAATGCGAGCGCATCATGAGGGCACGCGGCAACGCAGTCAGCACAGAACAGACATTTGCCCATATCGAGTGCCAGCGGGCCGGAGGCAGAAATTGCTCCATACGGGCAGGCGGCGGCACAGGCGCGGCACCCATCATCACCGCAGCGCGAGGCGTCCAGCAGCGGCAGGCCCCGAAAACGGGGGGGCAGCGGCAGCGGCGCATCGGGATATTTGAAGGTGCGATGCCCCTGGCGGAAACGTGTCATAATCGCTTTTAGCATACAGGCTCCATTTTACAGATCAAACCCGCAGTACGACAGGTTGAAACTCTTGTTGCAGAGCGGAAAGTCCGAAATCTGCTGATTGCGCAAGGCAAGCACCATCCCGCTCCAGTTGTGAAACGAAGGATCTACGATCTTGTAGCGTTCAAAGCGCCCTTGCGCGTCAGTCAAGGCGACATGGCATATTTCACCCCGCCACCCCTCGGTTAACGCCACGGCACAGCGATCAGCGGCAATCGGTTTCATCTCCGTTCGATAGCCGCCGCGCGGCAGATGACGGATCTGTTCAGCGATGAAATCGAGAGAGCGCTCCGCCTCGAGCCAGCGGAGCAGCGTGCGCGCGGCAACGTCGCAGGTAGTCGCGGTAATGACCGGTATCTGGCTCATCCGGAATATCCCGAAGGGATGATCGCGCCGGACATCGCGGTTCAGACCGCAGGCACGGGCTGGCGGACCGACAAGGCCGATCTCGCGGGCGTCCTCTTTCGTAACCGTGCCGGTTTCTTCCAGACGCGCCATAACCGAAGGGGAATCCCAGAGGAGCTTAACCGCTCCGGCAAGATCCTCGCGTGCAGCCTGCAGCCGTTTGTACAGTTCCTCCGCAATTGCAGCATCACAATCATAACCAAGCCCACCCGGCCTGAGCAGGCCACGACCAAAACGGCTGCCGCACAACAGGGCGGTCATATTAAGAAAATCACCCCGTATCCGGCCGCAGAACGAAGCGGTCGGCAGATACCCGACATCTCCGGAAATTGCGCCGAGATCCCCCGTATGATTGGCCAGCCGTTCCAGCTCCAGAGCGATTCCGCGCACCGTTTCGGCCCGTGGCGACGCGAAGACTCCCCCGAGTGATCCCATGTTCATGCAATAGGCCTGGCCGTGGCCGATCGTCGTATCACCGGCTATCGTTTCCATCAGATGCATGGTCCGTGGCGTCGGTCCGCCGATCAGCACCCGTTCGATACCGCGATGCTGGAAGCCGAGTGCAATTTCCAGGTGGAACACCTCTTCGCCGTGACACTGAAAGCGAAAATGCCCCGGTTCTATGATACCGGCGTGTACCGGACCAACCGCAACTTCATGAACTTCATCCCCCTCGACGCGGTAAAAATCCATCACGCCCGGAAGCAGGCCGCCACCATCGCTCTCGCTCCAGAATCCTTCTCCCTCGCACAGCGGTTTTTGAAAACGGACCGGCTTGAACCAAGGGTGTCCTTCCGGACGGACCAGGCACTGCTCGGCTATCTCGCGTTCAAACAGGTGCAGTTGCGGACAGGCGGTCGCCAGTGATGGAAAGGAGCGCCCGACCGGCGTGGCAATAATTCCAAGAGTACCGCTCCCGGCCCGGGAGGACATAACGCAATACAGCATCGCCCCGGCAGCATTCGGAACACCGAAATAAGAGCACACCCGCCAGCCTGCCGCGATAGCATCCATAACCCCCTGAAAAAAGGTGTCGTTATCCGGCACCGGGATCTCACTACGGGGGAACGAAGTGCCATTGTAAAACGTTTTCATGCCGTAGCTCATCGAGGCACCTCCAGAAGTGCCGATCCGTCGCGCAGCAAGGTCATCAACGGGCCAGGTATCCACACTCCCAGCAGGAACACCACCAGCAGAAGGGCCAGTGGCGGACCGACGGTCCCAAAAGTATCACGATAGGATGTTGTCTCGCTCTCCGGGGGAACGTCACCCATGAGCATCGGCAGAACAGTTAACGCCATGCCGATAAAAATAAACGTCAGCGCAATCAGAAAGATAGCGCCAACCAGCATCCGCCCTTGAATAAAAGCGCTGCTGATAATGGTAAATTCGCTGATAAAAGGTGCAAAAGGTGGCGAACCGGTGATCGC
The DNA here is from genome assembly GCA_019352135.1 of Pseudomonadota bacterium. GTDB lineage: Bacteria > Desulfobacterota > Desulfuromonadia > Geobacterales > Pseudopelobacteraceae > JACRCG01. The sequence continues at coordinate 9,781 of JABBNX010000015.1, read as the reverse complement.
GATGAATCCGGCCATAAAGAGTCCCCCCGACCAGGGAAGACGGCGCAAGGCACCCCGCACATGATCGGTATTCTTGCTGTTGTAGGAGCGGTGAATATTGCCGGAAGAGAGAAACAGCACCCCCTTGGTCAGGCCGTTGGCAAGAACATGGAACAGCGCGCCGAAGATCGCCGTGCCGCCCAATCCGAGTGCCACCGCCATGATGCCGACATGTTCAACGCTGGAGTACGCAAGCATCCGTTTGAAATCAGTCTGGCGCGCCATGAAAATAGCGGCAAAAACCATCGAAACAAGCCCCATGACAACGAGTGCATTCTGAAAAAAAGCGATTTCCTTGGTAGCGATACAGACCTGATAGACTCGCACCAGGGCCAGAAAAGCCAGATTAACCAACCCGCCGGCCAGCAGGGCGCCAACCAGACCGGGGGCCTCGCCATACGCATCCGGCTTCCAGGTATGGAGCGGCGCCAGCCCCATCTTTGTACCGAAACCGACCAGCAGGAAGACAAAGGCGGCATGAACCCAACCGGAGGAAAGTTTACCGGCATCCCGGATGAGATCATCCAGCAGCAGCGACGGCTCAACCCTGGCGACAATCGTGGCGTATGCGAGGAAGTAGAGGCCGATCAGAGCCAGGGCAACCCCGACCGAGCAGATCAGCAGGTATTTCCAGGTCGCCTCGATAGAGCGGGCATTGCGGTTGAAGTATATCAGCGGGGCCATGGCTATGGTCGTGGTTTCAAGCGCCACCCACATCAGTCCCAGATGGTGGGTAATGGTAACCATCGAGGCCGCCGACAGGCAGACCAGCAGCCACACGCAGAGCATGCGGTTGGAACGTTCACGACGATAATACAGGTAGCCGATCGAGTACACGGCGCAGGTCAGAAAGAGAACACTGGTGCTTAACAGCACAATTTTCCCGAGCGCATCCAGATGGAACCAGCCACCCGGAGATTCGGGGGGGGTGACGATCAACATCCGGATTGTGAGGCCAAAATGCGCAAAAGCAAAGAGCGACAATATCTTGGGGCGCATTCGATCAAACGGAATCAGCCAGGTTACGGCAGATCCGATGAGCGGGAGTATGATCAGGGCAGCAAACATGGGACTACTCCTCTTTCAGGGAGGTCAAGCGCGAGGTATCCAGCGAGGAGAACTCACGGCTGATCTGGTTGATAACAATCCCCATCACGAAGGTGCCGACCAGGAGGTCGAGCAGCGCCCCCGCTTCAACCATGATCGGCATCGCCTCCGCCAGCAGCAGGCCGAAGATAAAAATGCCGTTCTCAAGGATAAGATACCCGATCACCTGCGAAATTGCCTTGCGGCGAGTCGTTAAAATCAGAAAGCCGGTCATCAGCGTGGCAATCGACGCCGGGACGAACATGAAATTCTGGTGTTCCTGCAGCATCGGCAACTTGCCGGCGAAACTGAACGAAAGCGCCGTGAAGACCGCCCCGAGCAGCAGCGTGGGGACATACCCCAGAAACGGCTCCACCTCACGTTTGATCTCCGCGGAACGGACAGCCCGGACCAGCATGAAGGGAATCACAAACCCCTTGACCGTGATATTTACGACTGTAATCCCGACCAGGTGCCAGGTAAACGGATGAATCATCCCCGGGAGAATCCCCAGGATAACCCCTTGGACCGCTACTGCACGGATGGAAAAGATCAGACGGCTGGTGCCGAGCGAGACGAAGTTAATCAGCAGCACCAGAACAAGAAGTTGATCGGCCAGAGCAATCATTGCATCACCTGATGACAAGCAGAGTAGAGAACGCTGCCAGTATGGCAGCAGCAACCAGCAGTTGTGGAACACGAATGAGGCGGAGACGGGCCATGGCCGACTCGACTACCCCGATGACAACGGCAAGCTCCAGCATGGAAATAATGAAGAGCCCCCAGTCAAGAACAGAATTACCGGTCGCATACGGAAGCGCCAGATGGACAAAAAACGCCCCGAGCACAAACAGCTTGAGAGCTGCGGCATACTGAATTATCGCCAGAGCCGGGCCGCTGTGATCAAGCACCATCACCTCATGGATCATGGTCAGTTCAAGATGGGTGGTGGGGTCGTCAAACGGGATGCGGCAGTTTTCTGCCAGCAAAACGATGAACATTCCGCCGACGAGAAGCAGCAGCGCAGCCCCGTTGTTCAGCCATACGCCGAAGCTGATATTGACCAGCATCCCCGACAGGGAATATGACCCGGCCAACTTGGACAGTGTAATCAACGCAAAAAAGAGCGTCGGCTCGGCCAGACAGGAGTAGGTCGCTTCGCGGGCCGACCCCATTCCTTCGAAACTTGACCCGGTATCCAGAGCGGCGGCCATCGTGAAGAAGCGTCCCAGCGCAAACAGATAGGCGTACAGGATCATGTCGCCGTCAAAAGAGATCGGCGACGGATGTGCGCCAAACGGAATCAGCAGTGCGGCGACCGCAGCCGTTGCCAGTGCGACAATCGGCCCGGCACGGAAAACCCAGCTGGTGGTCGTGCTGAACACGCTCCCTTTCTGCAGCAAACGGATGATATCGTGATATGGCTGCAAAAACGGCGCACCGACCCTCCCGGCAAACGCCGCCTTCGTTTTACCAATTACCCCCAACAGCAGCGGCGGCATCACGATGGCCAGAAAAATATGGATGATACCGTTCATCATGGTAGCTCCCAAACCTGAAAACAGGATATGTGCGTTAACGTATTCACCAGATGTCAGTGTGCCCACAGCATCAGAATAAACAGGGCAGCAAAGATATAGAGCATATATACCTGCATCAGTCCATGCTGCAACCGATGCAGAAAAGAGAACAACATCCCGGTCATGGAAAACAGTGGTAAAATAATCCGGTCCAGAAGCGTTTCAGTCGGAACGTCACTGCAGCGTGACACTCGGGGAAAAAGTCCGGTTAACTTCGGGCGCTCGACCCGCTGGAGCATAATACCATTGAAGACCGAAACGGCAAGTTCTGAAAACGATGTAGCACCATACTGTATCCGGGATGTACCGCGCTGATAGCCGCATCCCCACGTTGGCGCAGAGGCTGCCGGAGCTTTACCAAGCCGCCATCTCCAGAGGAGCGTCACGACAACGGCAGCCGACAGCAGCAGAATTCCAGCCAGCGAGAGCCTGCCCATGATGGCGCCATACTCTGCAGGAAAAGCCGCTAAAGCCGTTTGTGGATAGGATGATAGGATGGCGGGAGAAACCAGACGCAGCGCCAGCTGCGGAACCGCCCCGATCAACAGGCAGAGCAGGGCGAAAAAAGCCATCGGCGCCAGCATTGTCACCCCCGCTTCGTGCGGATGCGCCGCTTCGGAGCTGCGCGGGGTGCCGAGAAAGACCGAGCCGTACAGCTTGGTAAAGGCGACCACGGCCAATCCGCCGACCAGTGCCAGCACCGGGGCCAGAAACACCAGATAGACCAGACTGCCCGCCTTGAGTTGTGAAAAAAAGCCGAGATACAGAAGAAATTCGCTGACAAAACCATTCAGGGGGGGGATACCGCAGATAGAAACCGATCCGACCAGAAAAAGCAGTGCCACACGTGGCATACCTTTGCCGAGCCCCCCCATCAGGTTCATCTCACGCGTTCCGGCGGCATGGATTATGGCCCCGGAACCGAGGAACAGCAACGGCTTGAAGAAGCTGTGATTAAGTATATGGAGCAGGGCTCCCGCCATACCGAGATACACCAGCACGGTAATGTGGCTTGACACCCCCAGCAGGGCAACTCCGAGGCCGGTGGTGATGATGCCGACATTCTCGATACTGCTGCAGGCCAGCAGGCGTTTCAGATCGCGCTGGGCCACCGCGAAGGCAATCCCCAGAAGGGCCGAGGTTATCCCACAGACCGTCAGCACCGCCCCCCAGAGCAGTGGTGGGTCGTAAAAAAAGGTCAGGGTACGGAAGATGCCGTACAGCCCCATCTTCAGCATGACGCCCGACATCACCGCCGAGACGTGGCTGGGTGCATTCGCGTGTGCCGAAGGGAGCCAGATGTGGAGCGGCATGATGCCGGCCTTTGCTCCAAAGCCGATAAAGGCCGCCAGCGCAATGGCCGCAGCATACGGAGAGAGCGCAGAAAGCGAGCCGGCCGCCGGAAGCAGGAACGAGCCGGTTTGAGCCGCCAACAGCGAGAAATAGACAAACAGAGCCACCGTCCCGGTGTGGGTTGCAATCAGGTAGACAATTCCGGCGCGGCGGACATTTTCCAGTTCATGCTCCGTAACGATCAGAAAGTAGGCGGAAAGCGCCATAACTTCCCACACCATGATAAAAAAAACCCCGTTACGGGCCATGAGCAGAATCGCCATCGATGAGGCCAGCAGACCGTAGAAGAAGGTCAGGCCCCGTTCGGTGGCGCGATGTTCGGCCGCCGGCCAGTACCCTATCGCAAAGAGTGAGCCTGCGGCGGAGACGATAAAGACCGGAAGCAGAAAGAACGCGGAAAGGGGGTCGATGACAAACTCGCAGGGACCGAACGGCAGGCTCCATTCGAGAAGATAGGTGCTCGTTGTGTGACTGAAGAGGAGCTGCAGGGAGGCCGGCACGCCAGCCATGGCGGCAAGGATGGTGCCTGCCGCTGCAATGATCTGTCCGGAACCCGGCTTTCGAAAAAACAGGCCGGGGATGCCGGCACAGCCGATAACAAGCGCGGCGACCAGCGCCACGAGCGCAGGGTCAAAGGCTCCCTGCAGTAAGGAATACATATTATGAACTCCTTGTGATTAGGTCTGAACAGGTCAAACAAGAGACGGGATAAAACGTTTCCAGCGGGGACAGATACTGAACCTGAAGCGTATACGTGTCAATTAAAAACTGCCACAATTACAGGCTATTTATTCTACCCGCGGGCAATATTGATGGCTCGGGCTACGATCATTGCAACGATTGCCAAGGACATGGTGCTTTCGACACCCATAACAAGTTTGACACGCTTCGAGTATGGCATTGCGTCGGTCGGCGAGAAAGCGGTAGCGGCCGTTAGCGACACATACAGATAGTCGGGGAAGGTCGGCTTCCAATTGGCGGGAGCCAGCCCTTGTTGGTCGGGTTGCTGCTGCGGGAAGACGAGGTCAGGGAAGTCCCGGTAGCCGTCGGCGCGCATATCGGGTCCATCGCCGTCCAATTCCCAGTATACCAGGGCAAAGATTGCAATATTGACGATCCACAGAACAATGCCCACGAGAAGCAGGCCGACCGGGGTGATCCCTGCTACCCCAACAAAAATATTCCGCACGAGCTCTACCAGACTGACGGCGTTTGCGATAACAAGCATACCGATGAGGCTCACCGCGAGCGCACGCATGATCGGGCTGGGTTCCGTCCGCTGAGGCAGGTAGACAGCCACTGAGGCGACCAGAAGAACCGCAGAGATGGCCGGAAATAGCCAGACGGGATTGAGCGAGAGGCTTACGGCCACCCATGCCTGGCCAGCAATGACCACAACGGCCGCGCCAAAGGCTGGCCATCGCGACTCGGGGTCGGTCGGGATCTGCCATGACAGGAGGGGTCCGCCGGTGGACGACCGTTTCGGCTTCCGATTGGCGTGCGGTCTGTAGGCCATAAAATTCTCCTTCTACCTAACGGCTGAGAGCACACCGGGTTCACCGGTGCTGCGCTTGGTTGGAATCAGGACGGACTGGAGTTCAGGCTGATTAGATACTCTATGAGCTCATGGATGTTAGTTGAAGGGTTGTTTGTACCGGTTGCCAGGTTATGTTGTTGCAACTGATTTGCATGCCTGATGGCGTCAGAGAGCCTTTCTTTAGTTAAGGCAAAAATGTTCCCGGCACCCTTACAATAACCGGGAATTTGCTCCTTTTTGTTCAACTCTGCCAACACAAGTTCACAGTTTGAAGCATTACCCGGAGCGCAGAATTGTCGGGTTGTATAACCAAAGTGTAGTAGCAGCCAGAACTCGAAACAGGGTTCTGATGTTATGGCCTTAAAAACAACGTCTTTCCCCAGCCTCGTTTGACCCAACTTGTCAATGGCAGCATCGAAAGTTGCGTGTTTATCCCGATCAAACACGCAATATACACGATCATAATCCTTATCTTCCCGGAATTTTCTGATGGCATAATTGACTACACTGAGTGGATCAGAACCGCACTCTTGCCCGCAGATATCAATGTTGGCAGTATTCAGCCGGTAGGCATCCCGAATCTCCCTGAAGTAGTTCGGTTCTGTTTTAGCTCCCTCACAGACGATAATTACCCTATCATAGGGCGCTTTCTTTGCTTTTTTTCTTTTCAGGGAAGCCGCAAGCCTCTGTTTGCGTTTATGAAAAAGATCATCCGAGCCCATCAGAACCTCACTTCGCCAATGTACGGTAAAGCTCCGTAACGTCCATTCAAATATCCTTTTTCCAGAGCTTCACCTTTGCGGGGAGTGAAGTCAGACAGCGGATATAACTTAGTGGCATTGGTAGCATCCTTTTCCGTGAACCAGATCTGGTCACGACGGAACAGTTCATTATCTAGCACCGATGTGTCATGAGTCGAGAATATCAGTTGGGCATTTTTCCGGTTGATCTGCGGATTGTTAATCAGGCCAATAAGGAAGCGCACCATCTTGGGGTGCATGCTGTTATTCAATTCGTCTACAAATAGCACGTGACCGTTATCGATCACATCAAGCCAAGGACCCGCAAGGGTAAACAGCTTTCTTGTCCCGACGGATTCATCATCTGGGTCAAGGGCAACTAACTCTTCTGACCCTGCCATCGTGTGCATAAATTTGACTTCAGGCATTTCCTTACCATCCAATTCCTTACTAATAACTTCCTTAAGAGGCTCTGGCATGTCGGATGGTAGGTCGGTTAAGTCAAACTTCTTCATTTCAACCTTTAGATCTGCAATGCTCAAATCCGCCGCATTCAGAAGTTCAAGGATCCTTTTTCTGCCTGCGTCAGTCTTGCACAAAGAGGCCGAATATGACGGGGCAAGACCAGCTACACCGATTGTGCGCAACTTCTTATGGAACCAGTTGTAAATGGGCTTCAACGACTCGTTGTTGAATTGGACTGCAGTGGATAGAAACAGGGCGTTACTGCGCGTCGCCTCCTGTAGTACGGTTTTATGCCCCTTGAACTTACTGCCAAAATACCAATTTTCCTTGTTTGCTGCAGTATCATATACCCGTTCAAACCAGCGCTGGGAGCGGCCTTCTGGATAAGCAATTAGCCACTCGTGGGTGACTCGCGTACTGTTGGCGGCAAAACCGTACTGGTAGCGAATTCCTTCTTGCAGAAACAGCACCTCAAATTCACTCGGCTCAGTTCGGCTAATGGAATTGAACATAAATGGTTTAACCTCGATTGGTTCCCCTTCCTGTCCCTCTTTTGAAGATTCGGTGACAAAGCTCTCCATGAAATCCATTGCTTCGAGGAAGTTACTTTTCCCTGAGGCATTAGGTCCGTACATAGCGATAGAACGGAGAAGACGCGGAACACCTTTCTCAGATGTCTTGAAGCAATTTTGTTCCTCTAATTCGGTAGCAGGGCTAGCCACCAAGCTGAGGGTTTGCGTAGAATGAATTGACTTGAAATTGGTAACACTGAATTCAATTAACATAGCTGATTTCCTTTCATATGAAATCTATATCTAAATATTGCATATTTTACTCAAAAATCAAATATTAATTTGCATGACATTGGAAGCTAATTTAATTGACTCGCGATTTATTGTCGTGGCGGAGCAAACTTTTGGAGGGCAACTTCCTAATGATGGATAGTCCCGATGAGTTTCAATTGTTTTTTAATTTTCCTACTCGTTATTCACCGGTTCACGCGCGCGCATGAACCGGTGATCTACCCAAATGGAATATTTAGTTTATGAACATTAGAAATATTAGCACTACAAATTCGTTATTACCGATACGTAATTGATGGCCCGTAGGTTGGACAAAGTGAAACGTGCCCAACATTTTAATCGTTCTCTTGATAGCCATTCTAACGAAGAGGGACAGGATGAGGTGGAAATCGGTCCCACTTAATTTGGCCTTCAAGTTCACAGATTGAGATGAACCCGCAGCGCATCATTGATCCGGGATTGAAAATTTGCATCCGGAATCTCACCCAGGCAGATAATCAGACGCTGCTTGGATATGGTACGAATCTGGTGGGCAAGTACTATTGAATCAGCCTCCAGGCCGGCTACCCCTTTTTTCAGCAGTGCCTCGTTCGGATAGAGCCTGCGCCCCTTTTTGAGCGCCCGACAGCCCACTCAGCTTGGTTCAGACAGCGTCTCTATCCTGCGTGAATTCCAGTCAAGCACTGCAGTGTGGCGGATCATTTTCCCGGCCAGGTCGGGAAACTCACGTTCAATCACTTCGGCAGCGAATTTGGACAGGAAATGAGATTTCATGACAGCGCGAGCCCGGTCAACACCTATTTCATCGTACGGTACTGAAGCGAGCAGCAGGAACCCGTCGGCGGGGATTCTTCCGGCCGCCATATTATTTTCAATAATTGCCGCCGCCTTGCGGATCGGATCGGCCAGATCCGGACTATATGGCCCGACGATCAGGGCCAGGTTAGGGGTATGCAGAAAGTCAAATCCGCGCCCCAGGCAGATCATCCATTCACGGTGCTCGACGGTGAGCGCACGCCGCTCCTGACGTAATCCTTTGATGTGGGAAAGATTCCCGGCCAGCAGCGGCAGAAGGTCGCACCGCATTTCTTGTGGCATGTCATGAAAGCGCTGCGCCAACTCAACCTCAAGCTCATCTACCGGTATATCAGCGGACAGATCCAGTATTTGGCCGTCGGAACTGTGCAGCAGCAGAGCATCCTCATCGGTTTCAAAGCCGCAGATAAGCGGATAGACGCTGTTATGGGCGGCACCGAAGATAGCTTCCATCTGGGACTGGATCTGGCGAGTGTGGGCTATTGCCGCGACCGTATCGCAACCGAAGCCGGAACAGCCCCGATGGACATCACCGCGTGAAAAGTGGTAGGTGATCAGGATCAGTACCCGCCGGCCACTTCTCACCATGCGTTGGACGTGCTGGGCAAGCACCTCACCAAGATGGGGCCACCCCATATCGAACATCCCTCCCAGGTTACGGAACGGCTGGATTATGCCGGGAGGTGTATTGGTGGCGACCGGGATATTGATCCGGCCGTCCATGCATTTCAAGACGGCAATGGCGGTCGGATGCAGCGCAAGATAACGCTCCCTGGCGAGGAAGGCTTCCGGAGAACAAAACTCGGCCGAGTATCTCCGGGCCAGATCAAAAACCCAGTTTATGCGGCGTGCTATCGGTTGCTCATGAATGGTGCCAAACAGGGTCATGGCGCGGCCTCCTCAGGAAATCACAGGTAGCTGGCTACCAGCAATACAATCAGGGTAACCAGAGAATACAGGACATACTGTTGCAAAATACCGCCCTGTAACCTGCGTACGCCGGAAAAACGCTGATACAGCCGCTTCAGCACCGGAATATACACCAACTCCAGCACCGCTTCCGGGACATGACTGTAAAAACGTGAACGACCGGGGAAAAGGCCCGTCATTTTGCCCGGCAGGTGATTTTGAGTCTTGAGCACGAACGCAAAAAGGGATGTCAGCAGTTCGGCAAATGATGAAGCGCTGTACTGTATCCGGGGTGCCGGCCGCTGATAGCCGCAGCCCCAGGTAACGGTTTCGCTGCGGGGAGCCAACGCCAACCGGCGCCGGTACCAGAGAGCAAAGACAGCAATCAGTGCAAGCAGCGCCATCCTCGAAAGCGTTATCATAGTCATCGGGACCGCCTCCTGCAATTGGAGC
>JABBNX010000014.1 GCA_019352135.1 Pseudomonadota bacterium | reverse complement strand
GCCGAACCCGCGGGAATCCATGGCGGATTTAGCGGCGGCAATGATGTCGGCGGGCGAGTCGGCAGGAAGATCATCATGAACAGTAAAACCGGCGTGGTTATGGTCGGCAAGGGAAGAAAAGCAGCATCCTGTGATTAGGCACGCATTTTATTTATAAGGTGTAATTAATGATAAGATTCAACAGCATCAGGAACAAACTTGTTTTTGTCACCAGCCTGTTTATTGTACTGCTTCTTGTTGCCATTGCCGCGGGTACCTACGCCTATTTCCGGCACACAACCCAAAAGCTTATTTTTGATCAGCAGTTTTCTATGATTACGAGCATGGCAAAGGGCCTTGATGATCAGATTCTTTCATCTCAGAATGCACTGATAGCTGTCTCTAGGGTCGCTCCAGCTGATGCTATCGATAACCGGCAGATTACACAGAAGTGGCTGGAGAATCGCACCGGCATCCGCACAATTTTTAATCACGGTCTATTTGTTTTTAACGCTGCCGGAAAACTGATCGCCACGTCACCAATCGAGACCCAGCTTTATGGTGCGTCATACTCCTACCGGGAATATTTCATAAACACGATAAGAAACAATAAACCGCAAATTTCCTTGCCGTTCACATCAACGGTTAACGGGCACCCGATAGTCATGATGACATCTCTTATTCACAATTCTGACGGTTCTATCAAAGGGTTGCTGTGTGGTGCTATTGACATTCAGGAAAAGAAAGGTTTTCTCGGGGCACTGAGAAATGTTCGCCTCGGTTCGAGCGGGTATTTGTATCTGTTTGCCCCGGATCGGACTATTATCCTGCATCCTGAGTGGTCACGCATCATGAAGCGGGACATAACGCCCGGAACAAACAAGCTATTTGACAAATCACTGAGTGGCTTCGAAGGCTCCGGAGAAACGATTGACTCCGGAGGGTTACATTTTCTGACCTCATTCAAGCATCTTCAAAGTACCGGGTGGATATTGGCCGCCAACTATCCTGTCGCTGAAGCGTACCAACCGATCACCTGTTTCAGGAATTATTATCTGCTGGGGATGTTTTTTGTATTATTGGCAGCAATTGCGCTGACCAGAAAGCTTGGCAGCTCAATTGCCGGACCGCTGACAGGCTTTACCAGGCGGATTAACGAGTTGGCGCAGTCTGGCACAGATAAACGGCAACGGCTTGATGATAATCGCACTGATGAACTGGGCTTGTTGGCCGATTCTTTCAATACTCTGCTTGATGAGTTGCAGCGGCGTGAACATGAAGTTAAGAAAAGCGAAACCCGTTTCCGACAGATGTTCGAGGATCACAACGCCATAATGATGATGATTGAGCCGGATTCTGGTAGCATTGTGGCTGCCAACCGTTCCGCAGAGACGTTTTACGGGTATTCTGTTGACCAGCTTCGGAATATGACCATCTATGACCTCAATCCGTTTCCTCATGACCTGGTGACAATAGAGCCTGAATATGCCGCTGCCGGAAGCGTTTTTGTATTTCCACATCGCCTGTGCGACGGTTCCATCCGAACGGTAGAGGTACACTCGACCCCGGTTGGCGATCCTGACAATGTCCTCCTCTATTCAATTATCCAGGACATCACAGACCGTATTCAAGCTGAGGAGGCACTGCGGGAAAGTGAAGAAAAATTCCGAACGGTGGCTGATCATACCTACGATTGGGAGTACTGGAGGGCTGCCGATGGGAGTCTCATTTATGTTTCGCCCTCTTGCGAGCGGATCACCGGTTATAGCGCAGAGGAGTTCCTGCACGATCCCGGACTGTTGACCAGGATCATACATCCAGACGACCTTGATAAATTCATGCGCCACCTTGATCGCGATGCTGACGGTATGATGAAGGAGGAATGCCACACGCCGGACTTCCGTATCCATACCCGAAGCGGCGAAGTGCGCTGGATTGCGCACATCTGCCAGGAGGTCTTTGACCGGGCAGGGAAATCCATGGGGCGCCGTGCCTCTAATCGCGACATCACCACGCGGAGGCAGGTTGAAGAAAAACTGGTCTCTTTTTCTGCTCTGATGGAGCAGAAAAACACTGAATTGGGTGCCGCACTTCTGACGGCCGAGGATGCCACCCATGCCAAGAGCACGTTCCTAGCCACCATGAGCCACGAGATTCGCACTCCGATGAACGGCGTGATCGGCATGACCGGCCTGTTGCTGGATACCGATCTGAACGATGAACAGCGTGAGTACGCCGAAATTGTTCGAAAAAGTGGAGAAAGTCTTTTGGGGGTGATTAACGAAATCCTGGATTTTTCGAAAATAGAGGCAGGAAAACTCGATATGGAACTGCTCGACTTTGATGTGAGAACAACGGTTGAAGACACTGCCGAAATGTTGTCGATACGGGCTGCTGATGCCGGGCTGGAACTGATCTGCCGGATTGATCCAGCTGTGCCGGTATATCTGAAAGGTGATCCAGGGCGGCTCCGTCAAATAATCACAAACTTGGCTGGTAATGCGATCAAATTTACCCACAAGGGTGAAGTTGTCATCAGCGTGGCGCTTGAATCAGAGCAGGATAACGCCGTTGAAATTTTGTTTGAAATTTGCGATACCGGGATCGGCATACCGGAGGCACAGCGAACCGCCATCTTCAATCCGTTCACACAGGCTGACGGTTCCACCACCCGCAGATACGGCGGCACCGGTTTGGGACTTGCAATCTGCAAGCAGCTGGTGGAGCTGATGGGTGGAAAAATCGGCGTGAAGAGCGTAGTAGGAAAGGGTTCAACCTTCTGGTTTACGGCACGGTTCCAAACGCAATCCTCCGATATTTCAAAACACGGGGAAGCTTCTGCATACGCCGATATATCGGGTACAAAGATTCTGGTGGTTGATGACAACGTCACTAATCGGATGCTGATGATTACCTTGCTAAACAGCTGGGGCTGTCAATACGAAACAGCCGGCGACGGAGAAACCGCCCTTATGCTTCTACGCGAAGCCGCAGAACAAAACGATCCCTTTCGCATCGCCCTGCTTGACCAGCAGATGCCGGGTATGGACGGCAGCGAGTTAGGGCGCCGGATAAAGGCTGACCAGCTGGTTGAACCAACACTGATGGTTATGGTGACCTCTCTTGGTCAGCGGGGTGATGCTGCTGTTTTGGAACAGATCGGCTTTGCCGGGTATCTGACAAAACCGGTTCGTCAGTCACAACTTTACGATTGTATTGCTCTCGTTCTGGGGAGGTCAGCCGGCAGCGTACCTAAAACCGGCATTGTTACGCGACATACCGTTGCAGAATCTGCCATACAGGGAGTCCGTATCCTGTTGGCCGAGGACAACGCCATCAACCAGAAAGTGGCGCAGGCGCTGCTGAACAAGCTCGGCTACAAGGCCGATACGGTGGCGAATGGCCAGGAAGCGGTTCGCGCGCTTGAGCTGATTAACTACGATCTGGTGCTGATGGATTGTCTGATGCCGGAGATGGACGGTTTCGAAGCGACCGCGATGATCCGGAATGTACGCTCGAATGTCCTCAACCATGCCGTTCCGGTCATCGCCATGACCGCCAATGCCATGGTAGGAGACCGTGACACATGCATCGAGGCGGGGATGAATGATTATCTGGCAAAGCCGGTGAAGAAGGAAGAGCTGGCTGAAGTTCTTGGAAAATGGCTAAAAACGGGTGATTTGAAAAGTGCCCCGAGGCTCATGAAGGGTAAGATCCCTGATATGCTGCTACTGTTCGATGAGGCGGAACTGCTGGATCACTTTGATGGCGATCGTGATTTTGTGCATAGTATACTGGATGACGCGCTACAGGAGATACCGGTAGACATCGAAACACTTAAAGAACTTAGCGCCGGAGTTGATTCGCAGGGTGTCCGCCTTCAGGCCCATACGATGAAAGGCCTGGCAGGCAATGTATGTACACCTGCTTTGCAGGAAGTTTGTTTTAAAATTGAATCAGCAGCAAAAGATGGTGATCTGGAATCCGCCCGGGAATTAATAACGGAATTGGAGCGGACGGCTTTGGAGACGATGGAGATAATCATGGCGTCAGTCTGAGAAGTAGTGGCATAAATTCCAGTTGTTTTTGTGCATTTGTCATCTGTTAAAGGATTGTCTAATGGTGAGCGATAGCAACACAGCACCACTCATACTGGTTGTTGAAGGCAACGACCAGCACGCCGAGCTTATTCAACGCTCTATTGAAGAGGCAGCAGAAGAGTATCGTCTGGAGATTGTTGGTACCATACGCGCTGCCAAGATGGTTTCTGAACGCACCTCTCCCAGTCTCGTTATGACTGACTATCGATTGCCTGATGGAGCCGGCAGTGAATTGGTCGCCGTGGCTGCGGGGGCGTGGCCGGTAATTTTGATGACATCGTACGGCAATGAAAAAGTTGCCGTTGAGGCCATGAAGATTGGTGCGCAGGATTATATCGTGAAGTCTCCGGAAGCTTTTGATGACCTGCACCGTATTGTAAAATACGCATTAATGACATGGGCATTGATAGTCGCTCGCAGGCAAACTGATGAAGCGGTTCTTCGTGCTAAAAATGATTGGGAGAAAACCTTCGATGCTGTTCCCGATCTGATCTCAATTATCGATCTTGACCACACCATAACACGCGTCAACAGGGCTATGGCTGCCCGGTGTGGTTTGACTCCTCAAGAGATCGTGGGGCGAAAATGTTACGAAGTTATAGATGGCGTCTCTGGTTCACACAGCTGTTGCCCCCATTCCAAGGTGGCACAGGATGGCCTGGAACATCGAGAAACATTTGAAAGAGAACTCCTTAACGGTGTGTTTGATGTAACGGTATCCCCGCTCTTTGATGATGGAGCAATAACCGGCTGTGTTCATGTCATGCGTGATATTACCAAGCGAAAGCAAGCTGAGGAAGAGCGCCAGAATTTGGAAAGGCAACTTCAGCATACGCAAAAATTGGAAAGCCTCGGTGTTTTGTCTGGAGGTATTGCTCATGATTTCAACAATATTCTGACTATTATTCTGGGCCATTGCTACATTCTGAAAGAAAACATTGACACGGATGTTGATCGTAACGTCCATCTTCAGTTAATTGAATCTTCCGCTAACCGTGCTGCTGACCTTTGCCGTCAGATGCTGACCTATGCCGGGAAAAGTACGCTGCTCCAGACAGAGTTCAGCATGTGGCTGCTGGTGGATGAAATTGTAAAAATGCTTACATCCGCCATCAAAAAAAATGTGACCATCATACTTGACATGAAACGCGACATCCCGATGATTGCCGGTGACAGTAGTCAGATCCAGCAAGTGGTTATGAACCTGATCATTAATGCAAGTGAAGCAATTGGTGAGATGGCTGGGACCATCACTGTGGGACTGAAAAAGAGACTCATTCAGTTGGAGAAACCTGAAATCGATTATTTCGGTAGCAAAATCCTCCCCGGCAGCTATGCCTGCCTGGAGGTTTCCGATACCGGTTGCGGCATGAGTGATGAGACCACACGCCGTCTCTTTGAGCCGTTTTACACTACCAAATTTACTGGCCGCGGACTCGGCATGTCCGCAATACTCGGTATCCTGAAAGCGCATAACGGTACCTTGCAACTGTCTAGCACGCAGGGCGTTGGTACAACATTCAAGGTTTATATCCCTATAACGGGTGCTTATGAGCAGGGTGAAACCTCACTACCGACCAAGGCGGCTGTGCCAGTACTACCCAATGCCACTGTTTTACTGGTTGAGGATGAGGATACACTACGAAATATTGGAACGACCCTGTTAGGAACGCTTGGCTTTTCTGTCATAGATGCCGCTAATGGTTGTGAGGCGCTTGGACTGTACAAGACATATGGCTCCGAGATTGATCTGGTTATACTTGACCTGATCATGCCTGTTATGGGCGGCATTGAAGCATACCATGAGTTGCGTAAGCTCAATAAGGCGGTGCCGATTATACTCTGCAGCGGGTACGGTGCAGAGTCGGTAGAAGTTATTACTGCTATGGATGACAAAGCAGGTTTTTTACACAAACCATATAACGTAATAGAGCTGCGCAGAGTATTAAGCGAGAAGTTGGGGGGAAAACAGTTGTGTGCGGGATGAATATAAACTGATGCTTCTGACGCTTTCAAAAACCTGTTCGCACCTTGACACCCCTCTGTTTTTGCGGTAACTTGTCACGTCCTACCGTAGGACACACGACGTTTTCGTCAAAATTCCCGTTAAATTAAAAGGTTGCTCTGATATGAAAATTACAGCGGTTATTCCGGCCCGTTATGCATCGACTCGTTTTCCCGGCAAGGCTTTGGCGGAAATTGACGGACGTCCGATGATCCAGCATGTCTATGAACGTGCGTCCCGGTCAACGTTAATTTCCCGGGTAATTGTTGCAACTGATGATCCTCGTATTGCTGATGCGGTCAGCATGATTGGTGGAGAAGCGATCATGACCTCTACCAGCCATGAAACTGGCACCGACCGGTTGGCAGAGGTTGCTGCAATTTTGGATTCCGACATCATCGTCAATGTCCAGGGTGATGAACCGCTTCTTGACCCGGCCATGATTGACCAAGCCGTGCAACCCTTCCTTGAAGAGGCCGACCTTCAAATGGGAACGGTAAAAACCCGCATTAAGTGTCTGCATGATTTTCTTTCTCCCAATGTTGTCAAAGTGGTGACTGATAACTGTGGCAATGCCCTCTATTTTTCACGTTCACCACTCCCATTTTTTCGCGATAAATGGAAAGACTTGAAGGATGAATCATTTTGTTGTGGCAAACTGCTCTGCTATAAGCATGTTGGTCTGTATGTCTATCGCCGGGAGTTTCTGTTGAAATATGCTGCTATGCCGGCTACGTTTCTGGAAATATCCGAAAAACTTGAGCAACTGCGTGCAATCGAAAATGGCATTAAAATACGGGTTGTTGAGACCGAGTTTGAGTCAATTGGTGTGGATACACCTGATGACTTGCTGAAGGCTCAAGAGCAGTATCGCAAGCTATCGAAATAATATAATTACATATCGACCGATATTCAGGAGCAGAAACCATGAAAACCAAGTTTGTTTTTATCACCGGAGGCGTTGTTTCATCAATCGGCAAGGGGTTGGCAGCCGCTTCCCTCGGAGCATTGCTGGAAGCGCGCGGTTTGCGGGTGACGATGCAAAAACTCGACCCTTATATCAATGTTGATCCCGGTACGATGTCACCCTTCCAGCATGGTGAAGTCTTTGTTACCGATGACGGTGCCGAAACCGATCTTGACCTCGGGCATTACGAGCGTTTTACGAACGCCGTTCTTTCGAAAAAGAGCAATTCCACGACCGGTCAGATTTATTTTTCAGTCATCTCCAAGGAGCGCCGCGGCGATTACCTGGGGGGGACAGTCCAGGTCATTCCGCACATCACCGACGAGATCAAGCTCAAAATCATTGAAAATGCCAAGGGCGCCGATGTGGCGATTGTCGAGGTCGGCGGGACGGTTGGCGACATCGAATCGCTGCCGTTTCTGGAGGCGATCCGTCAGTTCCGTTTTGACCGGGGGCAGGGGAACTCACTGTATATTCACGTTACGCTGGTACCTTACATCCGTACCGCCGGGGAACTGAAAACCAAGCCGACCCAGCATTCGGTCATGGAACTGCGCAAGATCGGTATCCAGCCGGACATTTTGCTCTGTCGCTGCGAGCGCGATCTGCCGGCAGATATGAAGAAGAAGATCGCACTGTTCTGCAATGTTGGCGAAAAGGACGTTATTCCGGTTGTGGATTCCGAACATATTTATGCAGTACCGCAGGCGCTTAACAAGGAGCATCTGGATGATCAGGTTGTCGAAAAACTGAATATCTGGACTAAAGAACCTGATCTGACTAAATGGCAGGATGTGGTGGAAAAACTGCGCCATCCCAGCAATGGGGAGGTACATATCGCGATTGTCGGCAAGTATGTAGATAATACGGAGTCCTACAAATCCCTTGCTGAAGCGCTGACTCATGGCGGTATCGGCAACGATTGCCGGGTTTCCCTGAAATATATCGATGCCGAAAAGATTGAACGTGACGGAGTTGACGGCCATTTTGAAGATGTGGACGGGATTCTCGTCCCTGGCGGTTTTGGTGAGCGCGGCACGGAAGGGAAAGTGCTGGCGATCAAATATGCTCGTACGAAGAAAATCCCCTTCTTCGGGATCTGTCTCGGGATGCAGATGGCAGTGGTTGAGTTTGCCCGCAATGTTTGTGGCATTAAGGAAGCCTGTTCAAGCGAATTCCGTACGGAAGGTGGCGAGGCGCTGATCCATCTGATGGAGGAACAGAAGTCGGTCAGCAAAAAAGGTGGCACCATGCGTCTGGGGGCGTTTCCCTGTTCAATCACCAAGGGAACTCTGGCACATACCGCCTATAATCAGGTCGAAATCTCGGAACGTCACCGTCACCGTTATGAGTTCAATAACGCATACCGCGATCTGCTGACGGAAAAAGGTCTTATCCTTTCGGGGGTATATAAAGATAAAGACTTGGTAGAAGTTGTTGAAATAGCTGATCATCCCTGGTTCGTCGCGTGCCAGTTCCATCCGGAATTCAAATCGAAACCGCTGGTTCCACATCCGCTTTTTAAAGCATTTGTCGGCGCCTCATTGGCGCAGAGAAATAAGGAGTAAATGATGACACGTGAATTAGTTATATCCGGGAACGTGATAATTGGTAACAATCGTCCACTGGTTTTGATCGCCGGTCCCTGCGTAATTGAAAATGAAATTGCAACTATGCGGCATGCCGAACGTCTGATGGCGATTTGTAATGGGCTTTCTATTCCCCTCATCTTCAAGGCTTCTTATGACAAGGCCAATCGAACTTCGATTAATGCGTATCGTGGCCCGGGGCTGAAAGAGGGCCTTGCCATATTGCGCAAAGTCAAAGAGGCGCTGGGTGTTCCAGTGATCTCGGATATTCACTCTATCGAGCAGATTGCTCCGGCTGCCGAAGTCTTGGACGTTCTTCAGATTCCCGCCTTCCTCTGTCGTCAGACCGATCTACTGATAGCGGCTGCAAAAAGCGGCCGGGTAATTAACGTAAAAAAAGGGCAGTTTCTGGCCCCCTGGGATATGAAAAATGTTGCCGGAAAAATTGCCGCCAGCGGCAACGAGAACATTATCCTTACCGAACGGGGCGCTTCTTTCGGCTATAATAACCTGGTGGTGGATATGCGCAGTTTTCCTGTTATGCGTGCCACCGGGTATCCGGTGGTGTTTGACGCTACTCACAGCGTGCAACTCCCCGGAGGTCAAGGGGATAGCTCTGGCGGCCAGCGCGAATTTGTGGAATATTTATCGCGGGCGGCTGTTGCTACCGGGATTGATGGAATTTTTATGGAAGTGCATGAAGATCCTGACAAGGCACTCTGTGATGGTCCAAATTCGATTCCCCTGAGTGAGCTTCCCGGACTTCTTAAAACTCTGAAAACGCTTGATTCTGTTGTTAAGCAAAGGCCGGTGGCATGAACGTTATGGATGAAGCACGCCGGGTAATCCGGGTAGAGGCGCTGGCGCTTTCAGCGATGGCTGAACGCATTGATAATTCTTTCGAGCGAGCGATTGACTTGATTTTGATGAGTACAGGAAGGGTGATTGTCAGCGGGATGGGCAAATCCGGTCTGGTTGGACAGAAAATAGCCTCCACCATGGCTTCTACCGGAACCCCCGCATTTTTTCTGCATCCGGCAGAAGGGATTCACGGTGATCTGGGAATGATTATGACCGGAGATGTCGTGATTGCTATTTCAAACAGTGGCGAAACTGAAGAAATCCTGAGAATACTTCCTTCAATTAAACGTCTGGGAGCGCACCTGGTGGCTCTGAGCGGTAACCCGGCATCAAATCTGGCCCGCTCAAGCGATGTTTTTCTCGATGTCTCAGTGGCGGAGGAGGCCTGCCCGCTTGGCCTGGCACCTACCGCTTCGACAACGGCTACGCTGGCCATGGGTGACGCTCTGGCTGTCGCTCTGCTGGTTAAGCGCGGTTTTAAAGCGGAAGATTTTGCCATATTCCATCCCGGTGGATCACTCGGGAAAAAACTGATTTTGAGGGTTGAAGACCTGATGCATTCCGGCGAAGCAATTCCGCTGGTTTTAGAAGAAACCTTGATGAAAGAGGCCTTGTTTGTGATTACCGATAAAGGCCTTGGTGTAACCGGTGTCTGCGATGCAAGCGGTGCTCTGAAAGGTGTTATCACCGATGGAGATTTGCGCCGGTCACTTGAGAAGGGTTTTGATATCCTCAATCAGCATGCCTCAAAAATTATGAAACATGGCCCACTACGCATCAAACGCTCCGAACTTGCCGCCGCAGCGCTGCAGATCATGGAACAACGTGCCATTACCTCCCTGTTCGTTTTTGAAAATGATCAAAACCCCATCCCGTGTGGCATTATTCACCTTCATGATATTCTCAAGGCGGGTATCGCCTGATGAATGAGAAATTAGCGGATATTCGTTTGTTACTGCTTGATGTTGATGGCGTTATGACCGATGGCGGCATTGTTTACGACGTTAACGGAATTGAAACCAAAGTGTTCAATGTCAAGGATGGGCATGGTATTAAAATGCTGCAACGTCATGGGATTGAAGTCGGCATTATTACCGGTCGTACCTCTGCAGTAGTAGAATTCAGGGCCAAAGAACTTGGAATAGAGCTTCTTTATCAGGGGGCGCTGAAAAAGCTGGAAAGCTATCTTGATGTAAAACGAAGAACCGGGCTTGCCGACAGTCAAATTGCCTATATGGGAGATGACGTTATTGATGTTCCGGTGATGAGACGAGTAATTTTTGCTGCGGCTCCTGCCGATGGGCTGATAGAAGCCCGCACTGCCGCCCACTATGTCACATCCTGCTCTGGCGGACGTGGCGCAGTACGTGAAGTTTGCGATCTGATTCTTAAAGGGCGGGGCCTTTGGGGTGAGGTTGCGGCCCGTTATGAATTGTAGATACAATCTTTGTGCCAAAAACATCTACCCTATTACGTTGTGCTGGACAGTGCTCCTCCTCAATGATATAGTTCCTACCTAATTATGGTATCGCCCGTTTATATCAAGCCTTTGCTGGCACTACTTGTGATTGCTGCGATTGCCGGTATCGCGACTGTCGTTTTCCGGAGCGGTCCTCACGACTCAGCGCCGGTTCAGTCGGCACATCAACAGCTCCCCCACAATATTGATGTTGCCCTGAAAAAGGCCCGCTTCTCGGAAATTAAAGATGGGCTTGTTGTCTGGGAGCTTGTTGCAGAACGGGTTGAGTATGATAAAAGCGGCGATAAGGCATATTTATCGGATATCCGGATGGAGTTTCAGCATACGCGGTCGCATGGAATGGTAACAGTAACAGCAGACAAGGGCGAGTATTCCAGTGTGGCAAAAACAGTCCGCCTTAATGGTCATGTCCATCTTGTGACCGAAGATGGTGCCAGTTTTAAAACAGATTCAATTATATATACAGGCGCAACCGCTCAATTTTCTACTGCTGATCCGGTGATATTCCGGCAACAAAGATTACGTCTTACCGCCGTTGGAATGAAGTTAAGTGTCAATAATCAGCTAGCCCGTTTTTCTTCTACGGTTAGTGCTGTAATCAGTGGCAGATAGAAATATGTGGACGTTTTGTACACGATCATTTGGTGTCAGTTAAGGTTTTAAACGATGAAATTACTGCTACTCTTCATGATGATGGCCAGCGTGTGGTGTCTTTTTCCGGCATCAGAGGTTACGGCTGCACCACCGGCCTACAAGGATCGTTCAAATCAGCCGATAACTATTAAATCAAATGAAATGTCCGCAGACAATAAAGGAAAGACGGCGATATTCTCCGGTAAGGTTGTTGCAAAACAGGGCGATATAACCATTTTTTCCGATAAACTTGTCGTAAGTTATGCAGATAAAACCGGAGAAGTCCAAAAAGTTGAAGCATTCGGTAATGTAAGGATAGTCCAACAGAACAGAACCGGTTTTGCCGATCAGGCGGTTTACGATAGCCGTAATGGCCGTATTGTGTTGACCGGAACTCCTCGGGTAGTCCAAGGGGGTGACAGCATCAGCGGCAAAGTGATTACGTATTACCTCGATGATGAGAGGAGTGATGTGTCGAGCGGTGGTGATCCGAAAGCGCGTGTTGAGGCGGTAATTAATCCGCCGGCAAGGAAAAAAGATGCCGGAAGTCATTAAATCTTCAACGCTCTGGACAAAAGCACTCAAGAAAAAATATGGCAGTCGAGAGGTAGTTTGTGGCGTTGACATCTCGATTACCTCTGGAACGGTTATTGGATTGCTTGGGCCGAACGGTGCCGGAAAAACAACGACCTTTTATATGGTGGTCGGGTTGGCGCAGCCGGATGGCGGCCAGGTTTTTCTTGGCGATGAGGAAATTACGGCGCTCCCGATGTACCAACGAGCTCGCCGCGGCATTAGCTACCTTCCTCAGGAAGCTTCTGTTTTTCGCAAATTGTCGGTGGCAGATAACCTGATGGCTATTATTGAAACTGTTGAGCCTGACAAACGCCGAGGTCGAGAGAAAATGGAACAATTGCTGGAGGAATTTTCTATTACACACATTTCCTCCTCCAAGGGGTACGCGCTTTCAGGCGGAGAACGGCGAAGGGTTGAAATTGCCAGGGCACTGATAACAAACCCTTCATTCATTCTTCTGGACGAGCCGTTCGCAGGCATTGATCCAATTGCAGTCGCCGATATTCAGGGGTTGATTGTTTCTCTCAAAAACAAAAATATTGGCGTATTGATTTCTGATCATAATGTGCGGGAAACCCTGGGTGTTTGTGATTCGGCGTATATTATGAGCGGTGGTGTGGTGTTGGAACATGGTACGCCGGATGAGATTGCCGGGAGTAAAAAAGCTCAGGAGATTTATCTGGGTAAAGACTTCCGCCTCTAATTTACTGGCAGTATGCACGAGCCATATCTTGCTTTTTAAACAGAAATTATTTGTTAATACACGTAACCTGTTTGTAGGGGTCAAGTAGTAAATAAATTTCTTTATAGGGTATGAGGTCAACGTTTCATGGCAATGGAGATGCGTCAACAACTGAAAATGTCCCAGCAACTGGTGATGACTCCCCAGTTGCAGCAGGCTATCAAGCTGCTTCAGTTGACACGTTTGGAGCTCCAGGATCTTGTCGTTCAGGAATTGGAGGAAAACCCGCTCCTTGAAGAATCCACTGAACTGGAAGAAATCCGTGAGCCCGACACACTTGAGGTGGCTGAACAGGAAATTGAACCTGCGCAGGATAGTGTGGATTTTCATGAGGTTGAAACCGGTGAGGAAACGCTGCGGGACTGGGACAGCTACCTCGACGGCTACAACTATAGCTCCGGTGAGCAGCAGTACGGAGGTGATGATGAACGCCCTTCCTTTGAAAACCTGCTGACACGTAAAGGTACCCTGATTGATCACCTGCTGTGGCAGCTTCATATGGGGCAGTACTCGGAAATGGATGTTCGTGTGGGTGAAGTGATCATCGGTAATGTTGATGATTATGGTTATTTACGGGCGTCTCTCGATGAAATTGCTGCGGCAAGTTCTGCTACGGAAGATGATGTTCAGGATGTGCTCGACTGCATCCAGGAATTTGACCCTCCCGGAGTTGCTGCTCGTGATCTGCGTGAATGTCTGCTTATTCAAGCCAAAAATCTGGGCATGAAGGGAAGTATTGTCGAAAGTATCCTGCAGAATCATCTTGGTGACCTGGAAAAGCGAAACTATAAACAGATAGCCCGTTCTTTGAAAGTTGATTTAAATCAGGTGCTGGCAGCTTCCCGGATTATTTCCGGATTTGACCCGCGCCCCGGCTCCTCGTTCAGCACGGATGACGTACAATATATTTCTCCCGACATTTTCGTTCACAAGGTGGGTGATGATTATGTCGTCATGCTGAATGAAGAAGGGTTACCCAACCTGAAAGTCAGTACCCAGTATTCTGATGCTCGTGGAAATGGTACAATCGATTCCCAGACCGAGCATTATATTAGTGACAAAATGCGTTCCGCTGCCTGGCTGATCAAGAGTATTCAACAGCGGCAGCGAACCATATATAAGGTCGCAAAAAGTATAATCCGGTTTCAGCGCGAATACTTTGATCATGGTATCGAGTATCTTCGCCCTTTGGTGCTGAGAGATATTGCAGAAGATATCGGCATGCATGAGTCAACTATCAGCAGGGTCACTACCAATAAGTATATGCAGACACCGCAAGGACTACTGGAGCTGAAATATTTCTTTAACAGCGGCCTTTCAACCAGCGAAGGAGATTTTGTCGCTTCCGAGAGCGTTAAAAACAAAATCAAGGAGATTATTGAAAAGGAAAATCCGCAAAAACCATTATCCGATCAAAAAATTGCTGAGTTACTGACAGGACAGACGGTAAATATAGCTCGCCGTACCGTAACCAAGTATCGCGAAATGCTTAACTTCGGGTCATCTTCTGAACGTAAACGACATTTTTGACGATCTGCCTGTCTTGGCAGTCGTCTATTTCACAACATAACCACACAGGAGGATTGTATGCAGGTAGCGATGACATTCAGGCACATGGATCAGAGCGATGCCCTCAAGGCATATGCTGAAGAAAAACTTGAGCGGGTAACAAAGTATATTGACGACCCGATTAATGTACAGGTCTACTTTTCTGTAGAAAAGAAAATACGCCACATTGTTGAAATCGTTATTAATTCAAAAGGAATCAGCACAAAAGCCTCCGAGTCGACTAACGACATGTATGCCGCCGTTGATGCGGTCATCGACAAAATTGAACGTCAGCTTGTGCGCTATAAGGAAAAAATTAAAGCTCATAAACCGAATGGCGATGAACATGGCCGTCAACTTTCTAAAAAGATTTTTGAAGCCGAGAGTATTGAAGCGAGTACCGGTTCGGTCGTTATCAAAACCACCACTGAAACCGTAAAACCGATGTCTATAGAAGAGGCTGTTATGCAAATGGATCTTCTTCATAAGGATTTTATTGTGTTTACTGATGCTGACAGCAGCGATATCAACGTGCTGTATCGCCGTAAAGACGGAAACTACGGCTTGATTGAGCCACATCGCGCCTAGATCTATTCAAGCTATTATGGAAGGTATTTCTCTCTCGATACAGGACTTGTTGACTGATAATGAGTACGGTCTCAGTCTGTCACTGCTGGCTGGCAAACAGGGCCTTTCACATCGTGTCACCAGCTCACGAATTCAGAAACCGGGACTGGCTTTGGCCGGTTACTGCGAGCACCTGCATCCAAGTCGGTTGCAGGTGCTCGGTAATACCGAAATTTCTTATATCCAGCAGATTGATAGCCACATAGCAGCAGAGAATCTTGCTGCACTTTGCAATTTTCCAATCTCCTGCTTTATTGTTACCAAAAACTTACTCCCACCGCAGCAACTGCTTGATCTGGCAGATTTACATGATATCCCGGTACTTGCAACTCCTCACCAATCATCAACCTTTATATCACTGATAACTAAATTTCTTGAAGAAAGGTTGTTGCCGACGACTCATCTTCACGGCGTTCTGATGGATGTACTGGGGGTCGGAGTACTTCTTTCCGGCAAAAGCGGCATCGGCAAAAGCGAATGTGCCCTTGATCTGGTGATACGTGGACACCGGCTGGTAGCAGATGATATGGTGTTCATAAAGAAGAAGATGCCGGCTGTACTGATTGGACAAGCGGAGGAACCGCTTCAGTATCTGATGGAGATCCGCGGTCTTGGCATTATCAATATCAAGGATCTTTACGGGGTCTCGGCCATTCGTGATAAGAAAATAGTTGATATGCTGGTGGAATTGGTGGAGTGGGATGAGTCACGCGAATATGATCGGCTTGGTGTTGATGACAGTACGGTTGCGATTCTTGGTATTGAGATACCGCATATCGTTATACCTGTCAGGCCCGGCCGCAATCTAGGCTCAATTATTGAGGTTGCTGCTCGAAATAATCTGCTTAAAGGGATGGGATATCACTCGGCCCGTGATTTTCAAGAACGTCTTCTGGCACGTATTGAAGTCAGGCCGCTCGGAGATGAGGTAGAGTAAAGTATGCGTATTATCGTAATCACCGGTATGTCTGGTTCCGGGAAATCTACTGCAGTCAGAGCCCTGGAAGATGAGGGGTATTATTGTATCGATAATTTGCCGGTACGTCTGTTCAAGCCTTTTGTTGATTTGATCGGCAAATCGGGTGAGACGTTCAAGGGCATCGTACTGGTGGCTGATATTCGGGGCCGGGAATTTTTCAAAGGGTATGAAAACGCCTTTCACAAGATTACCGGAGCCGGCCACACCGTCGAGATATTCTTTTTTGATGCCCTGGACGAAATTCTTGTGCGGCGTTTTTCTGAAACGCGTCGCCGCCATCCGGTAGACGATCAGTGCACGGTTACAGAGGGTATCCGTATTGAACGCGATCGTTTGGGTGTTCTGCGCCAGATGGCAACCAGAATAATTGACACCTCGGAGTTTACCGTACACCAGCTTAAGGAATTCATCCTGAGAATTATTCGAGGGGAAGAGAAAGAAAATCAGCTTGTCGTCGAGGTTCAGTCATTTGGATTCAAGTACGGCGTGCCTCTTGAATCAGGTATTGTCATGGATGTTCGGTTTCTTCCGAACCCATTCTTTGTGCCGGAATTGAAAGACGGTTCAGGACTTGATGATGCTGTCCGTGATTATGTCCTTGATAATGTAGTCACTGCACAGTTTCTTGATTACTTTTTCCCGCTGCTGGATATGCTGTTGCCCGCACATCGTCAGGAAGGGAAATCATATTTGACAATTTCAATTGGTTGTACCGGTGGTCGCCATCGATCAGTTGCCATAGCAGAGGCCACCGGACTGCACTTGCAGGAGACGTGGCCCTCAGTGCGAATTACCCACAGAGATATTGATAAGGGGCTTAAATGATAGGAATAGTAATTGTGACCCACGCTGGTTTGGCGAGTGCGCTCAAATTGTCGGCAGAGATGATTGTCGGAACTATTGAAAACTGCGCAACGGTAGAGGTTGCTCCCGATGAACGAGCTGATGATATCATGGCTCGCGTAGTGTCAGCCGTTGAAGCTGTGCAGTCAGACGGGGCTATTATTATGACCGATCTTTTTGGGGGCACACCATCAAATATGGCGATGTCTTTTTTGAAAGAGGGGTGTATTGAGGTTGTTACCGGGGTGAACCTGCCGATGTTGATAGAGTTCTGCTCTCGTCGCGAACTTATGTCTGTCACCGAACTTGCAACAAACTTGCACAGATCTGGTCGTGAAGGCATTATTGTCGCTGGAGAATTCTTAAAGTGAACCTGAGCCGTTAAGGAAACCTGAAATATGCTCCAGAATGAATTTATAATTGTAAATAAGCTTGGATTACATGCTCGAGCATCAGCTCTCTTTGTGAAAACTTCCAGCCATTTCAGTTCTGACGTCAAGCTCTCCCGGGAGGGGATTGAAGTTAACGGTAAAAGTATAATGGGCATTATGATGCTGGCAGCCTCAAAGGGCTCTACTGTCACGTTGACGGTTGACGGTGCAGATGAAACTGAAGCTTTTCAGACCATTGGTGAACTGATTACCAACGGTTTTGGAGAGGAATAATATGCAGTCTTTCACTGGAATCGCGGCTTCGCCCGGGATTGCAATGGGGAGGCTACGTATTATTGATCGCCGTAGAACTGTTGTTTCCGAGTATCCGATTTCCTTGGAATCAGTAGCTCATGAAACGGCTCGCTTGGCTCAGGCAATTGCAGATACCCGCGTCGAACTTGAATCACTCAAATCTCGCCTCGCCGAAACAAGCGGTGAAGACAACCTCTTTTTTATTGAAACCCACTTGATGATACTTGCAGATGAACGTCTGGTAACTGAAACATCAGAGATTATCAGAACTAGCATGATTAATGCCGAAGGGGCCTTGCGGCGAACTCTGCATCGATATCGTGAAACCTTTGCTCGTATTGATGATCCATATCTTCGTGAACGTATCAGCGATGTGGAAACAGTGATCGAACGTGTGCTACGCAGCATGACTGGTGAAACTGAGGAGCCATTGCCGCAGCATGAAGGTCAGCTTATAATTGCGGCACATGATATTTCTCCGGCTGACATGCTTCAGATCGACCGTAACAATGTCCATGCTATCATTACAGAAATTGGTGGTCGAACATCACATACGGCCATACTTGCACGCGCTCTTGATCTGCCGGCGGTTATGGGTGTTGAGGATATAACAGATGTTCTGCTGGATGGTGCAGCTGTTATTGTCGATGGTTTATCCGGTATGGTGATTATTGACCCGGATCAGGAAATGTTCCAGTCATCACTCCGCCGTAAGCAGTATTATGAATATATTGAATATGAGCTCCTTAAAACCGTTTCATTACCGGCAATTACCCTTGACGGACATTCTGTGCTGTTACAAGGAAACGTCGAGATACCGGAAGAAGGTGTTTCAGTCTTGGGGCACGGGGGGAGCGGCGTCGGTTTATACCGTACGGAGATGCTCTTTATGAACCGCGCTTTTATGCCGGATGAAGAGGAACAGCTGGCGATGTATCGATTGATGCAGCTGGCAATTGCACCGCATCCTTTGACCATTCGGACTCTGGACGCCGGTGGCGATAAACTGCTTGAGGGAATATATCATACTGAGGAGCTCAATCCGGCTCTTGGTATCCGGGCGATCCGCCTGTCATTAAGCATGCCGGATGAATTTAAAAAACAGCTCAGGGCAATTTTGCGGGTCAGTGCTGATGGCCCGGTCAGAATTATGTTCCCGATGATTTCGGGGATGGAGGAAGTGCGTAAAGCAAAAGCACTGTTAGAGGAGGCCAAGCGGGAACTGATAGCCTCCAATACCCCGTATGACAGCACTATTCAGGTTGGCGTGATGATTGAAATACCTGCTGCAGTCACTGTCGCCGATCTGCTGGCACGCGAAGTTGATTTTTTCAGTGTTGGCACGAATGACCTGATTCAGTATACCTTGGCAATAGATCGCAGTAATGAACAACTATCACATATGTACCAACCGCTCCATCCTGCGGTGTTGAGGTCTTTAAGGCAGATTGTCCAGGCCGCCCATGAAGCCGGAATTCCTGCTTGCCTCTGCGGTGAGATGGCTGGTGACCCGCTTTATCTCCCGGTGCTGCTTGGGCTTGGCTTTGATGAACTTTCGATGGGTGCAGGGTCACTTCTACGTGTAAAACAGATACTTCGTCGTTGCACACTGGAACGCGCTATCAGAATAGCCGAGGGATGTTTTGCCTTTTCTACCGCAGCGGAAGTGGAAATGTACCTCAAGTCCCAAATCACTATGGATGTTGCGGAAAGTATCGACTGATGACACCACTCATGATCTATTCTCTTTTTGTATTTGTTTTCGGCATGGTGGTCGGCTCATTTCTGAATGTCTGCATCTGCCGCATGCCGAAGGATGAATCAATCGTTTCCCCTCCATCACATTGTCCTCTTTGTTCCTATCAAATTCGCTGGTATGACAATATTCCGGTATTGAGCTATCTGTTCTTGCGGGGGAAATGCCGGGGATGTGGTGCCCATATCTCCCTTCAGTACCCGCTGGTTGAACTGCTTAACGGAGTTCTGGCCCTGCTGCTTTTCCTTCGCTTCGGACCGACGCTGGCATTTGCAACCCTGTTCCTGTTCTGTTCTGCTCTGGTGGTGATTACCTTTATCGACATTGAGCACCAGATTATCCCTGACGAAATATCGTTGCCCGGTATTGTCGTGGGATTTGCCCTGTCGTTTTTTCTGAAAGGTCATGGGTGGCTGAATTCATTGCTTGGTATTCTGCTGGGTGGAGGCAGTCTGCTGCTGGTTGCCTTCCTGTACCACCGGCTGACAGGCAAGGAAGGCATGGGCGGCGGTGATATCAAGCTGCTGGCAATGATGGGTGCTTTTCTCGGCTGGAAAGCCGTGCCGTTTATCATCTTTGCCAGTTCACTTGTTGGCTCGCTGATTGGTATTACCATAATGGTGCTTCAGAAAAAAGATTCCAAGCTGGCGATCCCGTTTGGTCCTTACCTCGCGTTCGGTGCAGTGCTGTATATTTTCTATGGGAAAGCGCTCATCCGGTGGTACCTCGGCCTGAGCGGCTTTTATCAGGGATAGCATGGCCCGCTACCGTCCTAGTCTGACTGTTTCAATCCTCGCCTTTCTGGGCTTGCTGCTGGTATTAACCTGGCTTCTCTTCAGTGTGCTGGCTTTCAAAACTGCTGCCAACGATCTGTACGCTCAAAAAGGTGAGCATGCTCGCACGTTGCTCAAGGCTTTTGTCAGTTTGCTTCCTGATTCAGTACTTACCTCTCCGGAAGGTTTTTTGCCCTCTGACTCCCAGGCATCACACTATATTGCCAGACTTTCTGAAGAGTCTGCTTTTGGCCGTCTGACTCTGCTGGATAGAAACGGAAAGCCGGTTTTTAGTACTGGCCGGGCTGAAAGTGATTTGTATGCTCCGTTCAAAGGATTATCAGAAACTGCAGACGGGAGTTTTATCCAGCCGGATGGGAGAGGCGTCATTAGCATTCTGACCGTTATGCGTAACGGGCAGGTTGTCGGTAAAGCTGGTCTGCTGCTCTCTCTGGCTTCTGAAAAAGCCCGCCTGAACCGAACGCAGCAGATGTTGATGGCTTATTTTGTACTGGATTTTATATTATTACTTGGCCTGGGCTCTTTTGTTTTGACAAGAATTGTTGTCAATCCGATTAACCGTTTATTGACCGCAACGGAAAAGATCACCGGAGGTCAGTATGGGCAGAAGCTGCATGTATCAGGGAGTGCCGAAATTGCCCGATTGGCAAAAGCTTTTAACGAAATGGTCTCAACGCTTATAGCAAAAGATCATCAGGTTACGGAGCAGATGGCTGCCCTTGAAAATGCAAACTGTGAAATTCGTCAAGCACGGGAAGAAACGATTCGCACCGAGAAAATGGCTTCCATCGGTCTATTGGCTGCCGGAATGGCGCATGAAATCGGAACGCCGCTTGCGTCAATCA
This sequence comes from Pseudomonadota bacterium, assembly GCA_019352135.1. GTDB lineage: Bacteria > Desulfobacterota > Desulfuromonadia > Geobacterales > Pseudopelobacteraceae > JACRCG01. The sequence goes on along the minus strand of JABBNX010000014.1, from coordinate 17,273 downwards.
TGGGCTATGCAGAACTTACTGCAGGAGAACAGCCTGATAATGCCGTTATTCACGATTATGCCCGGCGCATCACAGAAGATTGTTCTCGGATTGACCGGATAGTACGGGGCTTACTTGATTATTCCCGGCCGCGAATATCGGGTAAAGAAAATGCTGACATGGGCAATGTTGTCTCCTCTGTTCTCGATCTGATGAAGCAGCAGGGAGTTTTCAAACAATTGAATCTTCATCTTGAAATTGAAGAAGAATCATTGTTTGCCGGGTGTGATCAGTACCAGCTTCAGCAAGTGGTTATCAATTTGCTTCTTAATAGCCGAGATGCCACGCCTGATGGCGGAACTATAGAGATAAAAGCCGGACAAGAGGAGGACTACATACGCTTGGACGTTATTGATTCCGGCACAGGAATCCCGCATGAGTCCATGAAGCATATTTTTGATCCATTTTTTACAACCAAGCCGCCCGGGAAGGGGACAGGTCTTGGTTTGGCAATCTCCGCACGGATCATTGAGGGATTTGGCGGGCGTATCTCGGCAACCAGCACAATTGGCAAAGGCAGTTGTTTTACTGTCTGGTTACCGCTGGGGCGAATTGATGAAGGAGGGGGGCATGAGTAACGGTCAACATATTCTGGTCATTGATGACGAAGAAAATATGCGTCATATGTTGTCGGTCATGCTGACTCGCCAGGGGTACTGCGTTATCCTTGCTGCTCATGGAGAAGAGGGACTCTGCTGCCTTATGGATAATGTCTACGATTTCATCTTGTGTGATATCCGGATGCCGGAAATGGATGGTAAGACTTTTTTGGTGCGGGCACTGGAACAACATGTCACGGCACCGATCATTATGATGTCGGCCTACGGTACCGTGGAAGTTGCAGTAGAATGCATGAAGCTGGGCGCCTATGATTTTATCTCGAAGCCGTTCAAAAAAGACGAAATTATAATGGTACTCAAAAAAGCCGAAGAGCGGGAACGCCTGAAAGAAGAAAACTGCCAATTGCGGGAAGTGGTCGCCGGTCAGTATTCCTACGGCGGGATACTCAGCCGTAACAGTCGGATGCAGGAAATATTTAAACAGATTAGAAGAGTTGCCGACTTGAAGACGACCATAATAATCCTGGGTGAGTCCGGCACAGGAAAAGAGCTGGTAGCCCGTGCCATCCATAACAACGGCCTTCGGTCACAAAAGCAATTTGTGGCAGTAAATTGTGGAGCTATATCTGAAAACCTGCTGGAGAGTGAATTGTTCGGGCATATACGGGGCGCCTTCACCGATGCGTCCAGTGACCGGTCGGGACTTTTTGAACAGGCCGATGGTGGCACATTGTTTCTTGACGAAGTCGGAGAGATGCCGGTCTCGCTGCAAGTCAAGCTGCTGAGGGTTTTGCAGGAGGGTGAAATCAGACGGGTAGGGGGAGCCGTTTCCCAAAAAGTGGATGTCAGGGTGATTTCTGCCACATCACGGAACTTGTCGGCTGATGTGGAAGGAGGACGCTTTCGGGAGGATTTGTATTTCAGGCTGAATGTCTTTTGTCTGCAGTTGCCGCCGCTCCGTGAACGGGTTGAAGACATCCCTTTGTTGGCAGAGCATTTTTTGAAACATTCGGACTATGGTGAAGGCAAGCAGATTCTACATATCGAGCCGGATGCAATGCGTACCCTGATGGCGCATCGCTGGCCGGGCAATGTACGGGAACTTGAAAATGTCCTTGAGCGAGCCAGCATCCTCTGTGATGGTGGCCGTATTACCGCGGCCTGTTTACCGCCTGCTATTCGCCTGATTGATGAACATGCCTCCGGCTATGCAGCCAGTGGTGAAAATTTTTCTATTAAAAAAGCCGAGGAAGCTATCGAACGGGAGCTTATTTGGAAAGCGCTTGCAAAAACCGGTGGTAATCGAACACAATCAGCAAAAATACTTGAAATCAGTCATCGCTCCCTGCTTTACAAAATCAAGGAATATGGCATAGAGTAGCGCATATATAATCTAGAAAGGAATTACCATGTTTAAAATTATTTGTATTGCTGTAGCTGTAACAATCAGTGCTGTTTCTTCCGCGCATGCCATGCCGCAAAATGGCTGCGGCGGTGAGTGTGCTTCCTGTCACAATCTTTCTGTAAAAGACGCCGATGCACTGTTAAAGAAGACCGGTATAACGGTTAAATCCGTCAAGCAGGCTCCCGCAAAGGGGCTTTTCGAGCTCCTTGTGGAAAAGAACGATAAGCAGGGTGTCATTTTCATTGATTACGGTAAAAAACATCTTCTGCAGGGAATGATAATCGATCTTGAAACTCTGCAGCCGGTTTCGGCTTTGCCACAACCTAAGCAGGTGACGTCCGTCGATGTTAAAACTATCCCGGTGGCAAATGCCGTGGTTATTGGCAATCCCAAGGGGACCAAAAAACTGTATGTTTTTACCGATCCTGATTGTCCCTACTGTCGAAAAGGTCACGCCGAGCTGAAAAAGCTGATAAAGATTGACCCGGATGTAACTATATACGTTATGCTTTTCCCACTGCCGATGCATCCCGGATCTTATGACAAATCAAGAGCAATATTGGAGTCAAAGAACCATGAACTGCTCGACAAGGCCTTTGATGGTAAAGAGATGCCAAAACCTGTCAAGGAAAGCAGTAAAAAAGCGATTGATGAGATTATAAAATTTGCCAATGCTCACGGCATTTCGGGTACTCCTACCCTGATATTGCCGGACGGGACAATTCAGGTCGGGATGCGCGATGCGGAAACGATGAAGAAGGAGCTTGAAGGGAAATAGAATTTATGCTGGCGATGCAGTCCTAGAGGAAGGTTCCTTGTTATGGCGCAGAAACATAGTCGCACCAATGCTGAAGGCTTTTCCCTTTTGGAACTTGTCATTGTCTTGGCTGTTATTATTTGTTTAGGTGTCATTGCAATGCCGGTTGTTGCTGCTTACTACGGTAACTGTGTTTTGAAGATCACCATGTACGATATATGCCAGGTTGTTAAAGAAGCCAAAGCATTGGCACTCTCATCAGATCAGGCTCATGCAGTAGCATTTAACACCGACAACAGCACTGTTGCGCTTGCGTCAGATCGGGGGATGGACGGCAGTTGGAATACAGCTGACGATGAGGTCCTGCGTTCCTTCAAAGTGGCAGGTAAAGGCGGAGGATTGCATTTCGGGTATGGGACGTGCGGACCAGTGCCGGGGTTGGCTGCTACAGAAGACGGCGTTACTTTCCAGGTCAACAACACGATGGTTTGTAATCGGGATATGACCAGCAATGCTGGTACCGTGTACCTCGTAAACGGTCAGGGAGGTGCCATGGCGCTTACGTCAAATTCATCTGCTGTGGGCTATGTGTTGCGTCGATGTGCTAATGGGGTGTGGGAACTGTTGTAATGCTGGCATTCTTTTGAAAATTTGGCGTAACCGAGTCATCTATTGTTAAGTGTATTACGTTTTACTGAAATATGAACAGCTAAATGGCCTCTTGCTATGAAAAGATTGCATAGCAAGAGGCTTCTTTATATCACTTTTGTTATGTATAAATTGCATAGCAGGACTGATGTTGTGAAAAACAGGCTTTATTATAGGTAGATAGCTTTTTTAAATATGTGGCACTAATTTTGCTTCAGAATCGATATTGTTTTAATGTTGGATGTCAAACATTTTTGTATGATCTGCAATTGGTAGTCGGAGGGGAAAAGGAATGGGTGATGTTTCAGAGAAGGAAAAGGAGTTTTCCGATATCGAGCTTTGCTACAAGGCAATGGGGCTTTCGTTCAGCGACAATCCTGAACAGGTGGAGAGAACCTATCGGAAGTTGAAGGACGATTATGGCAAGGCAATGCGCTCGTCTGATTCTATTGTGCGAGCTGGTGCCTCAGAAAACCTGAAACAGCTTGAAGAGCTGTTTGCAACGATAACTGGATCATTAATCTATAAAGATTACGCCCGCGAATATGAAAAATATAAAGAGTTGAAGGCAGAAAAACTGGCGGAGCGCAAAAAGAAACAACAACAAAAGCCAATCGTGAAAGAAAAAATGGTTAACTGTCCCTATTGCCAAAAACTGATTGCGCCAGAACTGAAGGTATGTATTTATTGTCGAGGGAAAATATTGACGCCGATGGAGCGGCTTGTGGTGAAAATGTTTTCGAAAAGAAATATGATTATTCTTGGTGTATTATTGTTGCTCATTTCAGCCACTGTTGTCCTGTCAGTTTACAAGAGGTAACATCATTGGTAGGTTTGTAGTTCAGTATGTTTAAAATGTACAAACAATTTTAGTGCCATTAAGTATTGTTAGGAGAATCCATGGAGTCATGCGTATATAAATGGATAGATACTAAAAAGTTCTTATCCCCACTCAATGAATCCAAATCTAACAATTACAGTCTTCTCCCTGTTGATAAGAGCTCATTTGCCAACAATAAAGGTTTCACTCTTGTGGAAGTTCTCGTAGCGTTAACGTTGTTGCTAATAGGCGTCATGGCGGTTGTATCAATGTTTGTAGTTTCCATGAGTGCCAACCAGAAAGCTGCACGATATTCAGTTGCAAATAATTTAGGACAGGCAGCTTTGGAAGATATTTTGGCGAAGGGTATTGATGATCCTCTGTTTGTCAACAATTCTACAGACGTATCGTATGATTTAGACCCTAATAGTGCTGCAACAAGCATTACGGTCACGGGTGCGGGGACATATACCGCAACATATTCCATCACAATAGGAACGTCATCAAACAGTATATGTGCTGGAAATGTCATGGTTGCGGTTACAATCCATGGCCCTGGATTTAGTCCAATGACGCTTTCTGGCTTTAAGAGGATTATATGAAAGTAGTTAACTCAAATAATCGTGGATTTTCACTCGTCGAAATTCTCGTTGTTCTCGCCATGCTTGGCATAGTGCTAGGAGCTATATTTTCACTCTATATCGCGCACTTAAAAAATGCGTATGTTCAAGATGAGACCATCGAGATGCAGCAGAACCTTCGTATGGCGATGGAGTCAATTACAAGTACTCTCAAGAATGCCGGGACTCTGGTTCCGCTGACAACGACTCCATTGGCTGCTGGTATATTTGGCAATTGGACCTCAAGCGTAACAATAAATACCGCGTCGTCCGATGGCATATATGCCCGTGCAACAAAAACTAAAACAAGAACCACAGTCTATGCAATGTATAGTTCGGCTGTTGATTCTTCTTCGGGGTTTGCAAACGGTGATAGAGTCCGGCTTATTAAACCTTTAACGGATACTCCCGTTTTTGCTACATATACGACGCTAATTGTGTCGGGCATACCAGCTAGCCAAAGCCTTTCGGTTAATGGCTCTGGTGCATTTGCAGTAGGCGACGGAGATGTTGCGAATGGCGATATGTTTGCTAAAGCTGCAAGCCTCACCGCACACGGTCCTTTTGACATCGTTCAGTTCTATCTGGTAACCGGTGGGAGCTGTCCGGCAAACCAGACCTGTTTAGCGCGTTCGACGAATGGCAGCGAAGACATTATCGCGAGTTATATTTCTAAGTTGAGATTCTCCTACGTGTATGAGGACGGTACTGAAGATTCGGTACCGCCTTCTTCCTCGCCCAACACAATTCGGGCAGTCCGAGTTACTCTCGATGGCACAGCTGCAACGAGCTCCGGACCGAAAAACAAACAACTGACTTCTTTAATAATGCTGAGGAATAAGCGATGACCGAACAGGTTATGCAAAGCGAGAGCAAATCCAAGGAAGTGCTGAAACCGGTTCTCAGACTTCGTCGTAATGGTTCCAGTCTTGACAACGAAGATGGAATTGTCCTTATTATTGTACTTATAACATTGCTGCTGCTTAGCATTCTAGGTACAACACTGCTTGACAGTACGACCTCCGAACTGAAGATCACCGGAAATAGCCATAATAACCAGGTTGCTTTTTATTCCGCAGATGCTGCACTGCAATTTGCAGAGACCTATAGCCAGATTTATCTCTCTTTGAATGGCAACACCACCACGTGGCCCGCGGCTGGAGGTCATAGCTTGAATTCAAACTTTGCCGAAGGTGTAGCAACCGGAACTAGCTATAATGTTATTACTCTGCCGAACAATTCAACGGTACAAGTTAAAGTTGAATTCGTCGGAAGCGGTAATCTTCCTCCTGGTTATGGGACACAGGAAGATTCCAGCTTGGGAGGATCAACAAGCTTTAAAGCAAACTATTTTGTTTCGACTGCAATTGCAACTGAGCCAAACAATTCGTCAGCAACAATAGAAGCACAGATCGCAAAAGTTGTACCACAATAATGACAGTACTTCTACATTACAGGGGAGGATATTATATGCTTCGATATCTGTTAATAGGATCTTTATTTTGTTTTATGGCGTTAAGTTACAGCACGACTCCGGTACATGCGACATCCGAAAAAGTATCCGGTAATATTGTATCGGGCTATGATGCTACGGTTACTTACGCCGGTCGATTTCAACCGCATCGTGTATATTGCCGACTTCGGTCCAATCTCGGTTGGATCAGAGGTGTAAACGGAATGTTTCCGTCAGCGGTCCCTTGCGCTGATGCACGACAGGCTCTTGAATCTACCGGACTCTGGCGAGGAGGCCTACACCCGAACGGAACATGTTTCAAGACGGATGAACCATTGGATTGGGCGACTGGGAACCGGCTAAATTTTTCCGTACCAGTATTCGATATGCAAGGCAAAAATGGCCGAGCATCAACATTGTAACTGGAGGATTGCATGAAAACTAGATATAACCTATGTGTTATTAGCCTCTCGGCACTGTTTTTTAATGTTACGTGTGCCTTCGCAGAGCCAGATATGTATCCGGGAGATACATCGATTTATGGTGTCGCTTCAACATTACAGCCGAATGTTCTTATTGCCTTAGATACTTCCTCGAGTATGAGGGATCCGATCTCCGGAGGAGAGTACGACGCAAATACTATTTACACACCGACGGTAATGGGTTGTACTTCTGCCACCACTGGTAATACCGGAACAATAAACTGTGATCCCAGAAACGTATATTTAATAAGTAATACGGTCGGTGACTTGGTCGGAAATTCTATCGCAAATAATGTTTCTACGACACTGAATAGCTTGCCGAGCAACAAATGTGGTAGCATGTATACGTCTTCGCTAATTAGCAATGGATACTATCTAAGCAATAATAAGCAGCTAAACTCGAATGGTACCTGCGGTTCAAACTCAACAAAATCATACGCCACTGGAAATTACCTTAATTATCTAAATTCTCCATCGAGTATAGTTGTCACTAAAGCAGATGTTGCCATACGCGTTCTCAAAAACATGGTGAATTCTACGCCAAACATCAAATTCGGGCTGATGACATTTTATAAGAAAGAAGATCCTTCGGCGACAGGAGGAGGACAATTTATGAAATTTACTGGTTCACCAGCTTCCTCTTCAACTCCGTATATCACCTCCGTTAAGAAGATGGATGACCCATTCCCTTCAACTTCATCGACAACGACGAATAAGGATGCTTTTAAGGCTGCAATTAATGCGATCAAATTCGCTTGGCCAACGATTCCGCCGCCTTATGGTGAAACAGAGGCAATCGGCACGTTTCCTGGTCAATTGCTTCTGGAGGCCGGTCGATCGTTTGGAAATTGTGACGCTGCAGGCAGCAATTGCGGCGCCCCGGCATTTGATTCGACTATCGGGGTAGTTAATGGCAAACTTACTACAGCGACCGCGCCGATAGAAGCACCTTGCCAGAAGAATTATGTCATATTGATAACAGACGGATTGGCAAATAGGGATGGGTATACTACGGATCAAGCGAATTTGCTTGGAACGATATGCGATACTAATAGTTGCGAACCAGATGGTTGTAAATCTAGGTATTGCAGCAACTTTCCGATTGGGAACAATAACACCGGCATTAACAACGCAACACCGGCAATTGCCAAATACTTATATAACAGTACTCAGAACATCTCAACCTACACCATCGGTTTTGGTCTCAGCGGCTCGGATGCTAATGCTATCGCGATGCTCGGGATAGCTGCGGATAGTACACATGGTCGCGGAAAATACTATAACGCCGGAGACGAAGCTGGATTAACCAGATCACTGCTACAAATCGTTTCGTCTATCAATGAAGTCAATTCTACTTTTGTTGCCCCGGTCGTACCGGTTAGCCCGCAGAATCGCACCTATGGCGCTGATCGTGTCTATATGGGCTTTTTTACCCCACAAACTGGAGTTTCGTGGATTGGAAACTTGAAGAAGTATGGGCTAATCCAAGACACAACGACGCAAAATCTTAATATCAAAGATGCGAACGGCAACTTTGCGACTTGGGTTGACAATGCTGCTCCGTTTGGAATAGACGATAATACCGCGGCCACTATTCCCAGCGGTTTTTCTAATGGAAGCTTCCGAAGTACGACACAATCCTATTGGGGATCTATCGTTGATGGTGGCGATGTAGATAAGGGTGGTGTTGGCGGACAATTGGAAAATACGACACCATCGGCACGTGTTATTAAGACGATGCTTTCTTCTGCAAGCACTTCGTTAGTTGACTTTGATACTACGCACGTTTCGCCAGCGATGCTTAATGTCACGCTTACCTCTGATCGTGACAAAATTGTTAACTTTATTCGTGGCACAGACACATACGATCATAATATAAATGGAAATACCACCGAAAACCGTGAGTGGATTATGGGCGATGTATTACATTCACGCCCAGTGGTAGTCAATTATGCAACTTACTCGTCTTCAGCTGAGGCGACTACTGCGAATAAATCTCTGATTTTTGTCGGCAGCAATGACGGGATGCTCCATGCGTTTAACGATTACAACGGAACTGAGGCTTGGTCTTTTGTTCCACCGGATTTGCTACCAACATTGCAGAATATTCCGGCCGGTGTTACTCATTCATATTTTGTAGATTCGAGTGTTACTACCTATACCTACAACAAGTCAAATGACGGGATTATCAATACAGCGCACGGTGACAAAGTTATCATCATTTTTGGCGAAGGTCGCGGTGGAGGCTCTGACCGGTCGCCTACGACTGGGAACTACTACGCATTGGACGTGTCTAATCCAGCTTCGCCAACGCTACTCTGGACCTTTTCTAATGCAACTAATGGCTTCTCTGAGCTTGCAGAAACATGGAGCGAGCCGAAAATAATAAAAATACGTACTGGCAGCACGGATAAAATAGCGGCTGTATTCGGTGCCGGGTATGACAACCCACACGAAGACGGTCGCTACGGTGCCACGCAAAACTTTCAAGGTGTTGAAACCGGCATTGCTGGTTCTGCAACAGGCACTGGTAATTTTACAAGTTCAAATCCAGGAACTGGTACGGCTCCATACTATACTTCCGCAAAAGGGCGTGGTATCTATATTGTAACTCTCGCAACTCTGACTGGTGGTGTGCCAACTGTGGCAACAGCGAATCCACCGGCCATACTATGGAGTTATACCTACGGAGCGACGGCGTCGGCAACAACCAATCCAGCACTGGTCTATTCGTTCCCTACGAATCTTGCAACAATTGATGCGACGAATTCCGGTTATACAAATCGTATTTATGCTGGAGATACCGGTGGCAACATATGGCGCTTCGACCTGAGTTCGGCGAATTCATCAAGTTGGACCGGTTCGAAAATATTCAGCTCAAATCCATTGAACTCTACTGATACAGATCGTGGCCGAAAAATCTTTTATCCGCCGTCAATTGTTTCGGAACCAAGCTACAAGATGCTGTTTTTCGGCACCGGCGATCGTGAGCACCCGTTGAATCTCGCGGTAACCGACCGTATGTATGCACTGAAAGATTATGGCCCAGCGATTACTACGACTACGAAGTACGAAACCAATATGCTTGATGTTACTGCTGACACGATCCAAGAAACAAACACGAATACCGTTGCAAATAAAGCAACAGTTGATGCAATCTTAAATACACTGAGTTCATCTTCAAACTACGGTTGGTTTATTAAGCTAAATGAAGTTACAAATGATGGTGAAAAAGTACTTGCTGCCCCAACAGTGTTTAATAAGGTGGCATATTTCACAACCTTCAAGCCGGGATCTGCAGCAACTACAACGTTATGCTCGTCTGATGTGGGAGTGGCAACGCTATACGCATTAAATTATCGCAATGGCAACTCTGTTATCAATTATGACACGACCAATGACTCTACCACAACTGTCAACAAGAACTCTACTAACTCTGCTGGTAAAGTTTTACTGCGCAGTGACCGGAAGCAAGCGCTTGGCACCGGTATTCCGTCCGGTGTTGTTGTTGTCGTCGCCGCAGATGGCACAGTTAAAGCGTTAACTAGTACAGGTAGCAACATCATTAATGTAGATCCGCTTAAAGGTGGGACTGTTATTCCGATGTACTGGAGACAAAAATAAATTGGCCACTTTTTTTACATGCCGTCATCGTTTGTATTCTCAGAAATATGTAAACAATATGGGTACTTTTAGCAACCGATTTGGTTACATTGTGGACAGATTCCGACTTGGTAAATTTACTGCTCGTTCTGGATTCACGTTAGTCGAGCTGTTGGTCTGTATCGCACTTCTAGGAATAATAGTGGCGATAGCAACACCGTCAGTTCTTGATTATCGGCGTTCCATTGACTTCAAAACCACGGCGCGTGGGATGACGTCAATGCTTCGTAAAGCAAGGTCTGAAGCGATAACAACAAATGTGCCGCAGATGGTGATAATTAATCCGGTAGACGGCACCTATAGCTGGAAATCTTACGACTTGGTGAGTGCAGCCTGGCTCGCAACTACAGAAACACAAGCTGTGCCAAATACTGTAACTATCAGGAGTTTGGCGACTGGCACTTCGACAAATGTTGTCTATGCACAGTTCGCTACTAATGGCACAGTGAAATTGAAATCGCCATCGGGTATTGCCTGCGACGGTAATGTCTCGATCAATTCTGATTCAATTCAGAAGTATATTATAACTATTTCGGCTACTGGGCGGGTTAGCATACTTAAAAAATAATTTCAATTGCTTAAAAGCCCCCGTTAGTAAAATAGGAATGCCGGGGGACCTCAAAAGTTTGACAGTTCCAGGATAAAGTGAAAGCCTCCCAGTTGTGAACCACTCAAAGTTCCCGGCAAAGGAGGCTTCCGTTGACCAACATTGAAAGCTTATGCCATTCAGCATGGGAGTGCAAGTACCACATAGTTTTGATTCCAAAATATCATCGAAAAGTTCACTATGGTCGTATCCGTAAGGACCTCGGTGAGACTTTTGAGAACTTGTGCTTCAGCGCGAGAGCCTGGTTTTAGAGGGGCAATTATGCCCCGACCAATTTCATTGCATATATCAATTCTACAGAAGTACGCAGTGGCGCAGGTTGCCGGATATATCAAAGGGAAAAGCGCTATTCACATTGCCAGAACCTATGGTGGTCGAACTCGCAACTTCGTAGGTTAAAGCTTTTGGGTACGCGGTTATTTTGTATCCACCGTTGGCCGAGACGAACAGGTGATTCGATAGTACATCCGCCATCAGGAAACTGAAGATCGAAGAATTGATCTGCTACAACTACCGACGTAGCCGCCTTCAGGCGGCTCACTGTTTCATCTTACCGCTTTGAGCGGTTCACAAATCAAGCCCCCGGCTTTGCCGGGGGGACAGGACTTAATCTTCTGTAATTTTTTTTTATTTCATGCATAATTATGCAAAATTATCTTGACATGTGTCTGAATTATAGTAAATTTCACATAATATTTAATTATGTATAAGAAATAAGAGCCAATGAAGAATAAGAATAAAGTAAAATCTATTCGTGAATCTAAGCTGATGAGCAAGTCAGAACTTGCGCGTAAGGCTAATATTTCCGTATTGACTGTAGCACGGGTTGAGCGTGGCGAAGAATGCCGGATGGAGACCATGCGAAAAATTATTTTAGCACTGGGATACAGCCTAGAAGATAGAAATAAAGTATTTCAGGATCAGGAATAATGGGACTGAATATGTTTCTTTTTAAGAATAAAAAAGAAGTTATAGGCATAGACATTGGCTCTAGTTCCGTGAAGGTGATTCAACTGAAAGACAATAAAGGGTCTTTTCAGCTGCTGAATGCGGGAATTGCCCCATTGCCTTCTGAGGCGATTGTTGATAATTCGCTGATGGATAGTGCTTCAATTGCTGCAGTAATAAAAAGTCTGGTGGCAAGTCTCGGCATAAAAGTAAAAGATGTTGCTTGCTCAATCTCAGGCAACTCAGTCATTATCAGGAAAATTGTACTTCCGGCAATGCCGCAAGAAGAACTTGAAGATCAAATTTCATGGGAAGCTGAGCAATACATTCCTTTTGATATTAATGATGTGAATTTGGATTTTCAGATTCTATCTCCCGATTACACTGACCCATCCAAGATGAATGTTTTATTGGTGGCTAGCAAAAAAGATATTATCAACGATTATATTGCAGTGTTCAGCGAAGCGGGAATGCAACTATCAGTTGTTGATGTTGATTCTTTTGCCGTCCAAAATGCTTTTGAAGTTAATCACGATTATAGTTCTGAAGATGTTCTCGCATTAATAAACATTGGTGCCAGTATTATGAATATCAATGTTATAAAAGATGGCATTACTCTTTTTACGCGAGACGTGCAAATGGGGGGTAATCTCTATTCAGAGGAGATCCAGAAACAAATTGGGTTAAGTAGTCAAGATGCAGAAATAGGGAAAATGCTTGCGCACGAGTCAAATAATGAATTACTTCGGGGGGTTGTCTTAAAAGTTAACGAATCTATTACTCAGGAAATCCGGCGTTCGCTTGATTTTTATAATTCAACTGCAAATGACGATCGTATTTCTGGTGTTTTTATAAGCGGCGGGTGTTCAAAAGTTTACAATCTCATTGATATGATCTCTGATAAAATCGGCTTGCCAATTGAGAAACTTAATCCTTTTGCAAAGCTGAAATATAATGAAAAAGATTTTGACCCTGAATACCTTCAGGAGATCGGCCCGTTTATGGCAGTGCCAGTCGGGCTTGCTATCAGGAGGGTAGGGGACAAATGATTAAAATTAATCTTTTACCCGTCAGAGCAGCCAAGAAAAAAGAAACTGCAATGCAGCAAATTGCCTTGGCAAGTTTTGTTTTTGTTGTGATTGCTGTAATTATTGCATCTCTTTATTTTGTCAAGCGTGTTCAGCTTGCTGCTGCACAAGAAGACATAATATCGGCGAATCAAAAAATATCTGAACTTAAAAAGAAAATTGGCAAGCTTGAAGAATTGAAAACCCTGAAAGATCAGGTAAAGAAAAAACTTGATGTTCTTTCGCAGTTGCGAACAAACAAAACAGGTCCTGCACAGAGATTGGAAAGTCTGAGTGATCTTACTCCGGACAAGTTGTGGCTTACAAATTATAGTGAATCTGGTCAAGATGTAAAAATATCAGGCGTTGCCTTCACTGATGAGTTGATTGCAGACTTTATGAAAGCGCTTGAAGCGTCTAACAATTTCATGTCGGTAGAGCTCGTGGTTTCTGAACAAACAGAGATGGCCGGTATTAAGCTGAAGAAATTCGATCTGACGATGAAGCTGGAATCAACAGCGCCTTCCGGGTTAAAAAAATAATGTACATCATTCAGGTGGGCTGAATATGGATCCAAATATAGAAAAAATACTTAAGCTTCCAACTAAACAGAAAATTACGATTCTTGTTTTGGTTTCTATTCTTGAAGCTGCAGCGTTAGTTTGGTTTCTGTTTCTTCCAAAGTACAATGAACTTAATGAGACCAAGGCACAGCTAGTTAGTTTGGAAACTGAAATAAATGAAAAAACAAGGGTCGCCAATAATCTTCCAAAACTGAAAGCAGAATATGATCAACTGAACCAGCAATTAGTGCTGGCATTAGCTGAACTGCCAAACTCTAAAGAAATCCCGTCTCTACTGACCAGTATCACGACTCTGGGTAAAAGCACCGGGTTGGATTTTCTCACATTTCGTCCCAAGCCTGAGATCATCAAAGATTTTTATGCGGAAGTGCCGGTCGATATTGTTGTTTCAGGGTCCTATTTTAGTGTTGCAAATTTTTTTGCGGCAGTAGCAAATTTGCCTCGAATCGTAAATATAACAAATGTCTCTTTTTCGGATATAAAGAGTGTTAATAATCGCATGATGACCAAGGTTACGTGTCTTGCTACGACATTCCGCTTCCTTGATAAGAAAGAGATTAAGGATGATAAAAAAGCAAAAAAATAATAGCTTGTTGATGATTGCTGCAGTTTTTGTATGTGCGCTGCTGTGTGCCGCATGCAACAAAGACCAAACGCAAACTCCTGTTGCTGCCCCTGTGCCGCAGCATAAAACTGCTGTTGTGCCACCCAAACCCATCCAAAAACAGATGAGCTCTGCTTTACGACTCCCACCGCAATTGACAAATCAATTTGATTTCAGCAATAAAAAAGACCCATTTAAACCTTTTGTGGCAGTTAAAGCTGAGCCAAAAAACTCACTTGATGCACAAATAAAAACCCAGCGGAATTCATTACCGATCCATAGTTTTGAAGTTAGTCAGTTTAAGTTGATTGGCATAATTGTCGGCGGTCGGGGAAATAGTGCGATGGTAACCGATCCCGGTGGCAAAGGGTATGTACTAAAAGTTGGCATGTCGATTGGAAAAAATAATGGCAGGATTACTTCGATAACAACAAATGGCGTTGATGTTTTAGAGCAATTTAAAGATGATAACGGCAGGGTCCGGAAAGAGATTATTAAACTTACCCTTCCCAGGAAGCAATAAGGAGTTCCGCATGAAGTGGAAGAAACATACTTTTAAATTTGTCTTGATAGCGTTATCAATAATTGCAACGTACGTGGTTTCTGCGCCTCATGCTGCTGATTGTGCTGTGCAGCAGGAATCAAAAAAAATTGCATCCATTGAATCTATAGTTTCTGCAGGCGATGGGCCCGCCACAGATCTAACTATAAAGTTGACTCATCCCGCTACATACACAAGCTATAAGACAACATCACCGCTTCGTCTGGTAATTGATTTTTCTCAAGTGACGCCAGGAAATTTTTCTGCACCGCTAATCATTGACAAGGGAAACTTTAAAACAGTTACCGCCAGCCGTTTTGACACTGATGCAGGTGTTTTAACCCGGGTGGAAATAGAGCTGGTACATGACAGTGAAGCTTTGATATATGCGCTACCGACTAATCCTGGAGAACTGAAGATCTCTTTTCCATCGCTGGCAGAAAATACATTGCCTGCTGTAAAAAAAGAGCTTGCTGATGCGCCCGCTGAAGTTTCCCAACCCCGAACTACTGCGCCTTATTCGGTGCCGGCTGCCGATACTGAAGCGCCGGACAGAACCCTTTCCGCTATATCAGTAAACAATAATAAAATCACACTCTCGCTGGATGGTGCAATAAATAGTTTTAATACGTTCAGGCTTAATAAGCCTGAACGGTATGTTGTTGATCTCATGAACGTAAAAAGTGGTTTGCCAACCCGTCTGTTGCCATTGAATGCTTCAGGAGTTGGCTCTGCTCGCATTGGTATTTACCCGGATAAAGTTCGTGTTGTTCTGGATTCGGTAAATGGTGTTTTTCCTGAGGCAACTGCTGTACAAACAAATGCCGGGGTTGTCATTACGCTTGATGGAAAGCCGGTTGATGAGAATGCTCATACGAAACTTGTCTCAACCAGCGTTGAAAAACCTCAGTTGAAACCGGTAATACCTCAGGAAATTAAACATGAAGTAAAGCCGGAAGAAGTAACGCACGTTGTACCGAAAAATATAAATCTTGTTGGTGATAATAAACTAAAAGATCAAAACGGTCCTGCTGTTGTCGAGATGATCGATTTTCAGGTAATTGGCAACGTTTCTCGAATATCTGTCAAGATAAACGGGAATATAGATGTTGCTCCGCCGGTAAAAACGCCTGGTTATGTAACATTGACTATCAAAAATGCAACATTACCCCGTAAACTTCAACGTTCGCTTGAAACCCGCTCTTTTGTATCACCTGTTTTACGTATCACTCCTTTCTTGGTTAAAACAAAGCACGGTACCAATACAAAAATCCGTATTGTTATGCGTAGAGATGCTCCTTTCGAATATCATCAGGAAGGAGATATGATTTATGTTGACTTCAAACATCCAGAAGGATTAGCGGCAAATAAACTTGTCATTGAAGCTGCTAAACCTAAAAGCGAATGTGCTCCCCAGAAACCTCTTCCGTCAAGTACAGAGGAAATTCCATCTGAACTTGCGCCAGTTTTAAGTTCTACCGGTAATCAACTTGGTTATAAACATGTCTATAAAGGGCGTAAAGTAACGCTGGAGTTTGCGGATGCAGATGTTAGAAAAATCTTTCAACTTCTTTCCGAGGTCAGCAATAAGAACTTTGTACTTGGTGATGATGTGACCGGTTCAATCAGCCTCAAGTTGGTTAATGTCCCGTGGGATCAAGCATTGGATATTATCCTTGATACAAAAAACCTCGAAAAACGTGAAGAAGGCAATATCATAATTATCAAGGGTAAAGGTAAGTTCAAGTCTGAAGCGGATGAAGAGTTGGAGATTAAAAAAACTCTTGCCAAGGGCATTGAACTGAAAACAGAAATTTATACTGTGAACTATTCGGATGTCACGACAATAGCAGCTCAGTTTACTGCTCTAAAGAGTGATAGAGGGGTGATTTCAACAGACGCTCGCACGAGCACCGTGATTGTGAAAGATATTCCCCAAGCGCTTAATGATATGCGTAAACTTTTAAAACTGCTTGATGTACCTGAAAAGCAGGTCATGATTGAAGCCCGTATAGTTGAGGCAACATCTACTTTTACTCGTAGCCTTGGTGTCAACTGGGGCTTGCATTATCGTGATGGATCAGGGTCATTCATGGGGATCAATCAGCTTGACACCAGTTTTGGTGGTTTGGCCAATGCAGCGCCAACAAGTGGAGCCAGCGGTTCTCCCGGTGGTTCAATGGGAATTTCATTCGGCAAACTTTCCAGTAATATTTCTCTTGATCTCCGTTTGAACGCAGCTGCCAGTGCCGGAATGATCAAAATCATATCGTCACCGAAAGTTGCAACACTCAATAATAAAGCAGCGAAAATCTCACAGGGACAACAGATTCCTTACCAGAATACAACTGCGACAACCGGTGCGGTTACAGCGTTCGTCGCCGCAACACTTTCTCTGGAAGTTACCCCTCATATTAATGCCAACGGCACTATCATCATGAAAATTGATGCAAAAAATGATGCCCCAGGTACCGG
>JABBNX010000163.1 GCA_019352135.1 Pseudomonadota bacterium | reverse complement strand
ATCTTCCGTATTGTTCCAGGAAAAGCAAACCAGCTGTCGCACAGAAGATGCCGCGACCTGATACCAGATGATATAGCCAGGGATACTAAATCAACAAGAACGTCGATGGATATCGAGAATGATCGCGGCAACCTGACGCTGGAGACATTGCAGAAGATTGCCAAGCCATTTGGTCTCAAGGTGGGTTTTGTGCGGACTCAAAATGAAGAAGAAAAACATAAAAATGCGTGATGTAAAAGTTACCGGACCTTCTTTCACCAGTCTTTTGTCAGCCATTGATGCAGCCACGTACCTTGAAGAATAGTTTGAATTACGTTCTGAGTTCGTTTATAAGTGGCTTAGTGGGTTACTGCTGAAATGCTGTAACCCTTTTGTTTGAAACTTAAAAGTGTGACGTTGTAAGTGCTGCTGAACCAATAAACCGAGGGTATCACCCTTAAAAAGGAGAAGACATGACAAAAGCAGAGTTTATCGCAGCAGTGGCAGAGGAACTGGACGTACCAAAAAACGTAGCAGCAGAGACAGTGGACGCGTTTATCACGGTCACCACAAAGTTATTGAAGGCTGGTGACAAAATCACATTCCCCGGATTCGGCACATTCAGCGTAGCAGAACGAGCCGCCCGTAAAGGCCGTAATCCCCAGACTGGTGCCGAGATTCAGATTGCCGCATCCAAAAGCGGTAAGTTTGCAGCCGGAAAAGAGTTGAAGGGCCTGTAACAGAGGACCAAAACGCTGAGAGCCTCCTCAACTGAGTCTGGCCTCGCACATTACTGTAATCTTGAAGCAAAACAGCCGACCAAATCGAGGTCGGCTGTTTTGCCGGTTTATCTGTTACACATTTTTATCTCCGTATTTCCCGATTGGCCGGAAACAAACGTTTGCATTCGTGTTCGTCTCTGTCAAAAGTACAGGTCTGATATTATCGTTATTCTCTCAGCTCTGCGAGAAATTCAGACATGATCTTCACATCCTGCATCTCCCTGAATTCCCTGTAGCCATCAATACCGTCGGAGTCGAGCCCGCGATAGTAACGGGGCCTGGAGGTTTTTAATCCTGAGAGGGCTTTGCCGGTGGCATAATCCGACTCACTAAGTTTATCCGCCCTGAACTTCAGGTCGAGTACCAGACTGAAACCCAGCTGAAACAATCTTTTCAGGTGTTCGCCGGTAATAATTTCTACTCCCTTTGTTTCATCTCCTCCGCTCAGGTATTCCAGGGCAATGTTCAAATAGCCATAAACCCGCTCCACAACAGACCTCATCTGTTCCATGTCGACAAGGTGAGCTTCATCTGCCACCAGCACGGTATTAATCAGATAGTTCAACTCCGTGCGAAACAGTTCCGAATCTACCCGGAGAATAACCCTTTCCAGAAACGTCTTACCGGTCAAAAACGTCTCGGGGAGAGTAGTTGCTTCGACCGTCTGCAAGAGTTCCTTGTCGCGACCGGGAATAAACGAGGCCGGATTGATACGGGAATAGATCTCAAGTGCCTCGTCATAAGGTGGAAACCCGAGATCGGCAAGGCGTCCCGATTTCAGGTGATAACATTCCTCCTCTGATTCAATATCTACTTCGCCGCTCACACTTTCCATGAGCGACGCATACAGAGGATTATCCAGGCGGCAGACCAGCTCCAGGAAGTAACCTATTATCGTGGCATGTGCGGGGTTCTTGAATTTTATCAGGAACACATCGTCAAAAGTGTGATCCCAATCGGTCTGACGTTCTTCATCGGTATTGATATCACCAATGCCCCCCGCGACAATCAGTTCCCTTCCCAGGAAAAGGGAGAGAAGGTTGAAATCGAGATGTGGAAGTAACTCAAGGAAATGTTCCTCACTCCCTTGCAGAATATACCCAAGATATTCTATCGCTTTATCTTCCGAAAACGACCAGCGGCTCCAGAGCTCCATATCCAGAATGAAAACGCACTGTTCAGGACTTGCAAACCCGAGCAATTCCATAGCTTCAGGGCCGCCATTTTCTTTAAAAAGCCAGTACAATTCATGAGGCTGCATGGCTCGGGCAAGTCTCTTACGGTCCGGATCTCCCAGGATCAGAGCCGTCTTCTCCTTGGGCAGCACACCGTCAAGATAGAGATGCTTGCCGTCGAAAGGAAGCTTACGGAACTCATCCTCTCCAATGATTGCACTGCCTGCAACTGCCGTTCCTGTACCTTTTCCAGTCATGCAATTTCCCACTACGTATTCTCCTTGTTAAACATAATCCGGTGATTACTTGGTATAATAGCATCTTTTTCAAAGAAGCCGTCAGAATAGGTACAAAAGCACCGAAACATTTTTCGGGAATATATTTTGCGTATCTTGATGAAATCTCGTAACGTATGGTGAGATCCACACCGTGAAACATAAAAAAACCTCCTCATTGATGATGAAGGTCTCTTTTTTATACGGTTGCGTCATTATCATTGTTCTGGCAGAATACGGAAAATCTTTTTGCACCAAGGAGCAGTGCATTAATTATGGCACGGAAAATACTGATAGTTGATGATGACACTGATGTTGTCAAAGTACTTATCGATCGGCTCACAACACATGGATTCGATACAGATTCTGCCCGCGACGGAGAGTCGGGGTATCTAAAGGCCTGTAAATACAAGCCGGATGTAATCCTTATGGATGTAAAAATGCCTGGTTGGAGCGGGCTTGAAGCTACCAACAGACTACAGAGCGATCCCGTCACCGCCGATATACCTATTATTTTCCTGACAGGCTTGGGGGATGAAAGTATATCCAGAAGATATCTGGAACAGAGAAGAAGCTTTGTCCTTCTGAAGCCGTTTAAAATTGACCAGTTGCTTGCCATTCTATCAGACAATCTATGGGATGTAAGACCCAACACACCAAAAAAAACAGAGAAGAGCCTTTCATCGGATGATAAAAGGCTCTTTTTCATTACAGGCGCCATAAAGTCAGCCAATTTAATATGACCCTGACCAGCAGACGTTTGCGTGTGACCCGGCTGTACAGGAAAGTTGCCTCGCCAGAGAACCACCGATTTCCGCAATCCATGTCGCCTCAGATTTGTCAGATAACCTCCATTCAGGGTTCAGGCTTAATCTGCTTTTCACTCTCCACTTTTGAATCTGTTTTTTTAGAACCTCGGTCCCCGAGGTCACAAGTATCAGACATTCAGGTACGCACCCCAAGAGCCGGAAAGATGTATTTTTGCAACACGAACCAGGCGACAACAATTGCGAACATTATCAGTATATCTTTCATTGATTCACCTCTTTGATGTGGTATGACAACATTTATATCGTATTATATGAATATGACAATGTCAATAGCTTGCCCTCCCCTTCCACAATTGTCACCGCTGTTTTACGCGCTTCAGCTGAAAATTGTTTCGAGTGATTATAGAAGTCAGCCTGAAAAAAGCAAAGAACCATATCACGGCTTCCGCGGCGATTATCTAACACACAGAAACTGTCAGCGGCGCCCGGGGTGGCTGCGCAATCCTTTTATAAGGATGTAAACCGTACCAAAAAACCCGGCGGTAACCATGAGTTGACCGATTTCATGATGCCATCCGGAGTCCAGCGGGGCAACTACCAGCAGTGCTCCGGAGACCATAAGCGCCGCAGAAATAATAACATTTTGCAGCCGTTCGAGATTAAAGCAGACGCGACCTCCCAAGGCCTCGAGAGAAGGTGCTTGCACACGGCCGATATTGCCTTCGGCAATACGTCGCAGGATTCGGCGCGTGTCGCCGGGCGCTTCCATAACCAAACGCTCAACTTCGCGCGCCAACTTGCCTGTCTTGTCTTTGATCCGATCCAGCGAAAAGTGTTGTTCGGTCAGGCGCGAGACCTGTTCACGAAACGATTCCATGTAGTTATGCTGCGGGTCGAGTTGACGTATCATCGCTTCCAGGATGACGAAGGCACGCGTCAGCAGGAAAAACTCGGAGGGATTGTGCACTCCATGCCGGCTTCCGGCGCGCAGCAGCGTTTCCAAGGTATCCCCGATGGAAACCTCTGCCAGGTCGCTCCTATGGATTTCATGGAGCACCGCCTTGATGTCCATCAACAGCGCCGCACCTTTGACATTTTCGCTCCCGGGAGACATTTCCAAGTAAGCATCTCTAGCGGCCAGCGCATCGCCTTTGACGACAGCTTCGAGCAGCAGTTTCAACGATTCGCGCATCGACTCGTCAAGTTCGCCCGTCATCCCGAAATCGAGAAGGGAGAGTCGCCCATCGGGAAGAACAAAGACATTACCGGGATGCGGGTCGGAGTGAAACAACCCTTCTTCGAAGATCGTTTGGAGCATCAGCCTTACCAAGGTTTTGATCGAGCGCGAAATCGCTTCAGGGTGCTTTTTGGCGTAGAGATCCACCCGTTCGCCGTCCGAAAACTCCATCGTCAACACATTGCCACTGGAGCGCTCCGGCACGACATCCGGAATCCAGAGGTCGGGGACATCTGCCAGAGCGGTGCGAAAGAGCACGATGGAGCGCGCTTCCCGTTGGAAATCGGTTTCCCGGCTCAGACTGTTGGCAAATTCGCGCACCAGAACAGGAAGGTCGAGCGCGTGCAGACGCGGGAAAATGCTTTCCAGCAGCGCTACCAGGTTGGTCAACGCCGAAATATCCGTGGATATCATTGTTTCAAGGTCGGGCCGCTGAACCTTCACGGCCACATGACGTCCGTCCGGCATTATCGCATCATGTACCTGGGCGATGGTGGCAGCGGCTAACGGAATTTCGCAGAAAGATGTGAACAAAACCGCCAGCGGTGCGCCAAGCTCTGCTTCGATTGTTGCGCGTACGGCGCCAATACTCATCGCCGGCAATTGATCGTGCAGCAACTCCAACTCTTCAATATAGGCGTCCGGCAACAGGTCGCGCCGCAACGCGAGCACTTGTCCGAACTTGAGAAAGGTTAGCCCCAACTCCTCGAAGGTTTCCCGTACCTCTTTCGGTGCCGGCCAATGCCCCTTGCCGCGCAGGGCGCTCAAGATCTTATGCTTGGCGAGCACACGCAGGATTTGTATTAGTCGCGGCGCCGCTCGCAGCAGATTGCGTTTTTCCAGATCAACCTTTACAGCCATGTCCTCCTCCCTTTCCGCTTCCCGTGATGGCATCACCATGCCAAACGGCAATGACCCTCCACCTTGATCGTTAGTTTTTCAATTTGACACTCACTTTTGAAGAATGCACACAAGCGTCCATCTCTGTTCAATAGTGTATGGAGCAACGAGGGTGCCAGATAATACCTGCAGCGTTAAGAGTGCAAGATGTTGATTGTTCATGTGGAAAAAAACTACAGAGGAAGAGCGGAAAGTCAAGTTTACCTGTCATTTTTGGCAGAACTGTCATATGCGGCGGGATACAACCGGCCCCACAATAACCGAGCAACTAACGCATTGACAGCTTCGGAGAGAAAAGTTATTATATTCAAGATATTGAATATATCCTATTGAGAGGTAAAATTAAATGCCAATTTACGAATATACTTGCGCAAAATGCGGCAGCAACTTTGAAAAGCTCCAGAAATCGGGTGTTGTCAGTAAACTGGAGTGCCCGACATGCGGCTCAATGGAAGTAGAAAAGAAATTTTCAACATTTTCATCGGCAGGAAGTACCTCATCGACAGCCGGGTGCTTCAGTGGTGGTTGAAGAGTATAGCAGCGCCAGTCTGGCGTTACGCAAAAAGCAAATGAGTACGAATTAAGTATTACATCAATAATCGGTTAAACTTTTAAACCTATACAAATGTACTGGGCTTATACGGCGTGCGGTTCGTCCAGAAGGTGGCCGTGCCATAACTGTTCACGCATTACTGTTTTTTGGACATCATTGTTGTTGAGTTATCCACTTTTACAAACTACACATAGAAGCATTTATATATAATGTATTGAAACTTTATATCTAATGAGCCAAAATAACTATTGACACATAATTTCAAACAGTTACGTACTGTGGCTATTATTGATGCAAAGCGATAAAAACCCTGAATATTACGTTACAATTTTGCTACAAAATTTTCCAATCCACAGGTTTATTCACAGCTTTTGTTGAAAGCGGTGAAGGAGATAAAGTGGCTTCTTCTGTTACCCAACAGTTGATCACTTGGTCGTGGATTATTCATCTCTGCACAATCCTTACCTCGTGACACTAAAACGCTTTCCTTTCTTTGTACAAAAGTAATTCCCATCTTTCCTGCAAATTTACTATTGCCCTCCATTAACGGTCAATAAATCGTTTGTTCATTAGAAATTTGTTGTGTATATGGTTTGTAATACTTGCCTACAAGGATGCGTATGAGAAAAATGTATGTCTATAGCCTTGATGCAGAATCGGGGTTTACTATATCCCATGTTTCGCTCGAGTATGCGAATGAGGGCGATTGTTTCGGTTGTGAAAAATACAATCTGAAAATTGTTTCAGGCGACAAACATGCGTTCGTGGAAATTTTCCCTGAAGAACTTGCAGAACTATATAACGGCTTCCTCGGTGATTATCTGAAACACCGAATCCGGTGCACAATGTCTGAGATGCCGTGACGACGGTTGGCTATTTTTGATTCAAACTCTACCAGCGTTGCCGCATTTTACTGATTTTTTTTACAATTCACAGCAACCGCAGTCTTTACCATATAAACCTAATTCTCAGAATCGCCGGTTCCGCTTTATTCGCAGATCCACTGCTTGTCTTCTGCCAGTTCGCTGGTGCGGTAGCCCCTGACATATCCAGGAATGACAAACCTGAAAGCATTCATAGGCGTGTGGATCCACCTCACATCACTTACCACAGCAATCCGCTCCCAGGAATTAAGATGCAAGCCAACCTTGGCATCGTCCCACAGGGCTTTTACCGGCCAAGACATTGACTACTTGCTTGCGAGGGGATACTATTTGGAACAGCATCCAAATTATGTTATATACAGGTTATTTTAATTCCTGCGACCAGGGAGTTTAATGCAATGGAAAGGAGGATTTAAAATGGAAGAATCGCCGTCATTGGTGGCAGGCATAATAGATAATTTGCGGCGTGTTTTCCAGGTTGTGAATGAACAATCAAAAATGGCAGAACACGAAACAGGACTAACAGGACCGCAGCTTTGGGCGATCAAGATCATTGCTAATTCAGCGCCTATCAGGGTGTCTGATTTGGCTCGCAAGATGTATTTGCACCCGGCCACGGTCGTCGGGATTATCGACAGGCTTGAATCAAGAGGGCTGGTAGAGCGGACAAGATCCACCACGGACAGACGAGTTGTTGAAATTGCGCTTACGATTCAAGGAAACGAAAAGGTGATGCAATCGCCGGAAGTTGCTCAAGGACTGCTGGCAAAAGGGCTTGAATCACTTTCCGAAAAAAAGCTGGCAAACATTTCAAATGGGCTTGGGCATTTGGTGTCGATTTTGGGTGCTCAGGAGATTCCCCCACAATTAATTCTGTCTCCTGAAGTAAATCTTCCACAAAAAAACAGGGGTCATTCCTCCCTTATTTAATTTCAAGAAAACTGCGTAACCCAGTCAAAAAAAAAACCCAAGCTCGGCGCCCAGGCCTGCGACCAATGCAAATGGCAACTGAGCTGTCGCCACTAATAAAACACCTTTACTGATTCAGAATAAAATATATTGCAAATTCCACAGTAACATTGTTAAGTACAATAGCTACTGCTTAATTGCATAAGTTAGTGATTGTATTTCTGAGTTGTGCGCCCCTGACTTCT
>JABBNX010000162.1 GCA_019352135.1 Pseudomonadota bacterium | reverse complement strand
ATGTTATTGCCGCCTACTGGAAGGGACATGACACCGGAAATGATCAGTTAAAGGCAGATGCAATACAATGGCTGCGAGCAGAATTTACAACAAAAACAGAAGCCCGTAACGCCCTTGGAGTGAGAACAATCATCGATGACGGCAATTTCTATGACCACCTCAAACTGATGTCCCGGTTTGTGAGGCTTGCCGGATTTGAGGGTATGTTGGTTTGCCTGGATGAACTGGTGAACTTGTACAAGCTGTCGAACGTGCAAGCCAGAAACTCCAACTATGAGCAGATTTTGCGCATTCTGAATGATTCACTGCAAGGGACTGCTGGCGGACTCGGTTTCATCATGGGGGGTACACCTGATTTCCTTATGGATACGCGCCGGGGTCTTTTCAGCTATCCAGCGCTTCAATCCCGCCTTGCTGAAAACACCTTTGCAGTCAATGGTCTGGTTGATTACAGCGGACCTGTTCTGCGTCTCAACAACCTTTGTCCTGAAGACTTCTATATCCTTCTGGGGAAAATCAGGCATGTCTTTGCTTATGGCAAGGTTGCTGACTATCTCCTGCCAGATGAAGCATTGAAAGCTTTTATGCAGCATTGTTCCAAGAGAATCGGTGACGCTTACTTTCGGACGCCACGTAATACTATTACCAGCTTTGTAAATCTTCTTTCCGTGTTGGAACAGAACAGCCAGACTTCATGGCAGGATATTCTTGGCACAGTGGAAATCAAGCCGGATATCAATCCTGATCTGGATCTTGCACCAGCGGAAATGATCGCTACCAACATTCTGACTTCATCAGCAGTTATTGCCAGCACCGAGGGAAGCCTTGCATCATTCAAGCTCTGATGAATCACAAGCATTCTTCCTGCTTGACGAAAAAATTCGGCGTTGGGTCTGGGATCAGGGATGGACAGCCCTTCGGGACGCACAGGAGCTGGCAATCTCGCCAATCCTGTCCGGTAATACCGATGTAATTATTGCTGCCGCAACAGCAACCGGAAAGACAGAAGCGGCATTTCTTCCAATCTGTTCAAGACTTCTGGCAAAGGAGAACCAGACTGCGTGTGTCATTTACCTCAGCCCCTTGAAGGCGCTCATCAATGACCAGTTCTCCCGTGTTGAGCAGTTGTGCGAACGCCTGGATATTCCGGTTCATCCTTGGCATGGTGACATCTCTGCAAGCAAAAAAGGAAAGTTTCTCAAGAAACCAACCGGCATTCTTCTAATTACTCCGGAATCTGTTGAATCTCTCTTCGTAAACCATGGAACAGCCATCCCGGAACTTTTCGGGGACCTCCTGTATATCGTTGTTGACGAACTTCATTCCTTCATCGGCTCTGAACGGGGTCAGCAGTTGCAGTCCCTACTTCACCGTATCGAATTCGCCATCAAGCGAAAAGTGCCGCGAATCGGACTGAGTGCGACCATCGGGGATATGAGTCTGGCATCACGATTCCTACGCCTTAACGGTGATGATGAGACAAAAATGATTGTTTCAACAGCCACCGGACAGGAACTACAGCTTATTTTGCGGGGGTATATCAAAGTGCCACCGCTTCTGATGCAAGAGGAAGAGGCTGAAGAGGAACATGTGGACGGCAGTCTTCTGGAAATTGGAGATGACCTCTTCAAAGCTTTGCGTGGCAGCAGTCATCTCATCTTTGCTAACAGCCGAAAACGGGTAGAATTTTTTGCCGATTTTCTTCGTACTACGTGTGAGAATCAGCACCTTCCGAATGAATTCTGGCCTCATCACGGCAACCTCTCAAAGGGGCTTCGTGAAGACGCTGAAGTGGCTATAAAAGACAAGTCACGTCCAGTCAGTATCGTCTGCACATCTACCCTGGAAATGGGTATCGACATCGGTGCTGTTGTAAGTATTGCCCAAGTGGGTGTCCCACCTTCCGTCGCCAGTTTGCGCCAGCGGCTTGGACGATCAGGAAGAAAAGAAGGTGACCCGGCTATTTTAAGGATTTATATTCAGGAAAATGAGCTTTCCGAAAGCTCCGGTATTTCAGATTGCCTTCGCACCAGTCTTGTTCAGACAATAGCCATGGTGAGGCTTCTTTTGGAAAAATGGTACGAGCCACCGCCGTCTGGCGGATTGCATCTCTCGACACTTGTACAGCAGATATTGTCCTTGATCGCCCAACACGGCGGGGTGACAGCTATCCAGGCGTACAATGTTCTATGCAAAAATAGTCCATTCCCGCTTGTTGGCCAGCAGATGTTTGGCCAGCTCCTGCGAAGTCTCGGAGAACGCCGCCTTATTATGCAGGCAAGCGATGGACTGTTACTTCATGGGCAGATTGGAGAGCGAATCGTCAACCATTATTCGTTCTATACCGCGTTCTCTACACCAGAGGAATACCGGCTGGTATCAGGGGACAAGACACTAGGATCATTGCCTATCGACAGTCCCTTGGCTGTGGATTCCTTCCTCATCTTCGGTGGTAGGCGCTGGCTTGTCGTAGAGGTGGATTCATCAAAAAAAGTGATCGTATTGAACCCCGCAAAAGGGCGTATACTCCCTGAATTCTTTGGGGAGAAAGGCTGGGTTCATGATCGGGTTCGGCAGGAAATGTTCGCTGTCTACTCCGAAAATACAATTCCGGTATTTCTCGATGCCCAGGCACGGGAGCTTTTGATTGAAGCCAAGGGTAATTTCAATCGCTTTGGCTTGGCAAAAACAAAAATACTACCTCAAGGCAGCTCGACGTATTTGTTTTGTTGGATGGGTGACAGAGTAATGGATACATTGGCTGTTATGCTTAATTCAAAAGGATTGAAGGCAAAAAACGAAGGGATTGCAATAGTAGTAAACCACTCATCGCCTGATGAAGTGCAGCGCTGCCTGAGTCTAATGTTGAAGGAGGGGGCACCGGATACATATAAACTTGCTCAGTCGGTACTCAATAAAAAGACGGAAAAATATGATGGCTTCTTGACTGATGAATTATTGAGTGTTGATTATGCGGCAGCTAAGTTTGATGGTGAGGGGGCATTTAATGCTGTAAAAGTCTTAATTGCTGGTATGTGAACTTATGAATGACGGATCACAAGGTGGCTGTAAAGCGTGGTGGATCAGCGTTCCCAGTGCCCTTGAAAATGAAGAGCTTGCCAGCGAGGTCTATTCCGACAATTCAACTGACCGGGTCGAGATCAGCCGGATCAATGCTATTGATCGCTTTTCAGTTCGGGAGAAATAGCTATGTGTGGTCATTAAATAGAGGGTGTATGGAAATTAAACTCGAAAAAGATGTAGAAAAGAAGCTAGTAAACTCGATCAAGCGCTATGTTAGTGAAAACCTCGAAGCTGATATCGGTGAATTGCAATCCTCTCTTTTTCTGCAATTCTGTCTTGAGGAAATCGGACCGTCAATTTACAATCAAGCCATTTCTGATGCTCAGATGTACATGCAGGAAAAGGCGCTGGATATCGAAAATTCCTGTTTTGCTCCTGAATCAACATATTGGGCTAAACAAGACAAAAAGACTGCTCAACGCAGGCCAGGAACCGGCAAACGCTAAAGAGCGTTACGGTTGGGCGGGTTGAGCAGCCTTCTCTATATCTGCGACCTGAAATTCAGCGTTCGCGATTTAGAGGCCTTTCAGATCCTTGCCAGCTGTGAATTTACCGCTTTTTGATGCTGCAATCTGTATTTCTGCACCGGTCTGCGGATTACGACCTTTACGAGCTGCCCGTTCTGCAACACCAAAAGTGCCGAAACCAGGGAAAGTGATCTTGTCACCGGCTTTCAATAACTTTGTAGTTACCGAGATAAACGCATCAACGGTCTCTGCTGCTACGGTTTTTGGTACATCCAGTTCCTCTGCTACTGCTGCCACAAATTCTGCTTTTGTCATGATGTTTCTCCCTTTTAGTTTGTGCCGTTTTCCGCGCTAATAATCACTCGTTTAGCCCAGTCAACAGCATTTTGATAACGAATCATATCTTCAGCGATGAAACTGTTTCCGCCTGTCATTGCCTGTGATGATTCAAGAAGTGCTTTTATCGCTGCCAGCAGATCACTTTCCAACAACGTCATAGTTGCCCCCCTTAAAAATAGAGGCGAATTGTTACCATGAATATTCGCTGTGGTCAACGTTCGTTAGAAAGCCCCTCTTGACATCCGTACATCCCCTCGTTATAGTTGACGCTCGTCAACGTATTACTTTTGACAACTATCGGAGGACGGATGTCTCTGCCTACAGATCGTCAGAAACAAGTTCTGGATTACATTCAGTCACATATTGATAACGATGGGTACCCGCCAACACTTCGTGAGATCTGTGCACATCTCGGTGTGTCTGGAAAGGTATCCGCGACTCGACATCTGGACGCTCTGGAGAAAAAAGGTTACATCAAGCGAGATTCGAGCTCCAGAGGCATTGCGCTGACAACTCCTACCACTGACTCGGCCTCGATACCCGTTGCCGGTACCGTGCAAGCTGGTTCGCTTACTCCTGCTTTGGAAGACATTACCGGTTACATTTCAGTGGATCGCTCTTTACTGCATGGTGGTAAGTTTTTTCTTCGCGTACGCGGTGACTCCATGATCAATGCCAGTATATGCGAAAAAGATCTGGTACTTGTCCGTCCACAACCTTCAGCCGATAACCAAGACATCGTGGTCGCGATGGTCGAAGGTGAAGCAACTTTAAAGCGCTTCTTTCGCGAAAAAGGTAAGATTCGTCTGCAACCCGAGAATACAAGTATAGCCCCGATCATCATACCGGAAGGCTCCAACGACGTCACCATCATCGGTAAAGTGGTCGGCGTTTACCGCGATTTGGGGTGAGTTGTGCGAATAAAAGAGCCCATACGGGTGGCAGTTGTTTTTGGCCCCGGTCATTCGATTAAGCCCGTCTGGTTTGACTGGCACAACCGAAAACATGCTATCATAGAGACAACCTATACTTGGACTGATTTGAAAGGAAGTGCTAAGCGTCTGCACTTCTCAGTGCGCGATGAAGGTGGTCTGTACGAATTGACGTATAATACATCCGATCACACATGGGAACTGAGCCACATAGAAGGTTATTGAGTGGAAACCCGTACGATTCTACATATAGACGCAAATGCGTTTTTTGCATCAGTCGAGCAAGCTGCGAACCCGGAGTTACGCGGTAAACCGATTGCCGTAGTAGGAGGTCACGGCAGGACTGTTATTACGACCAGTTCCTATGAAGCCAGGGCCAAAGGCGTTAAAACTGGTATGGCAATCTGGGAAGGCAAGCGACACTGTCCGGAACTGATAATTGTGGTTGGCGATAACAAAAAATACCAGCACACTTCCACAAAAATGAACGAGATCTTCCGCGATTGCACCCCGGAAGTCGAGGCATTCAGCATTGACGAAAGCTGGCTGGACGTCACTCATTCACTGTCGATCTTCGGCAACGCAGAGAACATTGCGTATCTGATAAAAGCCCGTATCAAGTACCAATTCGATATAACTGTCTCAATCGGCATTGCCCCAAACAAGCTTCTTGCGAAGCTTGCTTCGGACATGCATAAACCTGATGGGTTAACCGTGATAGCTCCAGAGAACGTTGCACGTACACTGGAGCTCATGCCAATTCAAGAACTTTGCGGCGTCGGTAAGAAAATGCAGCGGCATCTCAATATGCTATCAATTTATACTTGCGGTGAGTTGGGGCGCTGTGACGAAGCGCGTTTGACCCGCAAGTTTGGAATCATTGGCAAGCGATTAAAGCAGATGGGGCGGGGCATAGACCACTCGCCGGTAGTCCAGTTTGCTGAAGAAGTTGATGTCAAAAGCGTCGGACATTCAAGTACCTTGGAACGGGATATTTCTGATCCGGTGGAGATACGACGGTTTCTGCTCCAGCTCAGCGAGATGGTCGGTAGTCGAGCCAGGCGCTACAGCGTCAGTGGCAAAACAATCCATCTGTACGTGCGTTACGCAGATTTCTTTTCATCGTGGGGTAAACAGACCACATTGAAGAACTATATCAACCAGAGCGACGAAATCTATCGCGCTGCTCTCGGTATCCTGGAAACTGTCGAACTGGAGCAACCTGTACGGTTGTTGGGAATCAGCTTGAGCAACCTCAAACACCAGGCTGAGCAGTTACCTCTCTTTGAGGATGAGCGAAAGAAACTGTTTGCTACTCAGGCAATGGATACTCTCAACGATCGCTTTGGTAGGATGTCAGTCACATACGGTACTCTGTTACCGGGAAAAGAGACAGCGGGTTCGCACGTGATACCGCCGAGCTGGAGACCTGATGGAATCAAGAATGTGGATGTGGAGTAGACTTTGCCTTTGAGGTAGAGTCAGCTTTTTTTTGTGTTCTTACCCTGACTATCATAAGACGCGGGCGTAGAAGATTGCGGCGTCCATGTTTCTAATGTACTTCGGAAGGTGAACGGCACCGCTATGGAAAAACCGTAGAACTTTAAGACCCTGTACCACCACGGGACGACTAAATCCACATATCATTCAGTACAAACTGAAGGTTCAGGAACTGGAAGGTATCACTGAAAAGAAGCCGCTTCCTCTTTCCCCTTGCGCGCGGAGGAGTGTGGAACCGCTGTGTAACGAGACTTTCTCCGTGTTTAACGTGATCAATGTTCCTGATGCTCTGATGTACATGCAGGAAAGGCGCTGAAAATCTTTTTATCACTTAAACTCTGAACACTTTTCCGCTGTTCATATGCAAATTTTTCGTTTACTATTCGCTCCCATCAGGGTAGTACACTTTTAGTACACCAGCCGGTACACCAGTTTGGGGTTCATATCAAGAAACCTTGGTGAAAAGCGTTACGTTTCAATATGTTGGCTATTTGATGCAGTATGAACTTTTCGGGGTTTAAATCTCTGCACCGCCACCATTACGCATAACCTGTTGAAAGGACTCATGTTTTGACAGGCGAATTTAACAACCCTGATTTTGACACACAAACTGACACACAGTCGGAGGTGCGTGAAATGAAGGGTTGTTTGCGTTTAAGGGAAGGAAAGTTTTATTATCGTCAACGGGTACCGCTTGATTTGCACCCGAAATATATCAAGGCACAAGAAATTCTAAAGTCCTTGCATATTACTGATGATGGCTCCGCTAAAATAAAAAGACTGGCTCTTGACCAAGCTAAAATTTGGGACGTCAAAGTCAATAAAGTTTTTACTTATCTGCGAGATGATGAACACACCGAAGAATTCAAGTATGACCAAATAAAGAAGCATATCTATCCTACAGCCGTTAAATACTCCCTGCCTATACCTTCACCCGCCCTACCCGCAAAGAAACGCCTACGAGAACATTTTGACGCCTACTATGCTCGTAATAAAAAGAACTGGCGGTAGCCGAGCCGATGCTGTTTATGCTCTTTGGCTCGCTAATGAAATTCTTGAAAATCCGATACCTGATGAAATTACTTATGATGATATTGATAGATTAGTTGAAACAATCTGTCTTCTTCCGAAAAACATTACACGTGATAAGGTTTATAAAAACCTATCTGTAAAAGAAATTTTGAATTTAATAGAGAATGCTCTCGCCGAAAACAAGCCAGTGCCTATGTCTTCGACAACCGTCATTAAGAATCTTATCTGGATTAAAGCCGTATTTGACGAAGAAAAAATAGACATTTTTGATAAGGCTGTCTTTCCGAAGAGGTCAAAACGAGGCGGTGCAAAACGGGTTCCGTTTGAACTGGATGAAGTGCAAAAACTGCTTAATCTGTAAACCGGCGTGCAATAATGACCCACCTATAGCCTAAATCGGCGTCCAAAATTGACCCACCTCAGCACCCTCCTCCATACTCTCTGAATTCTATCAGGGAGAGGAGTTTTTAAGGAGATGCTGATTGTGGAGACCATTACTAAAGTCCGTCTTGCTTATTTCAGAGACGGCAAAGCAATTCGTGAGATTGCCCGTAAATTCAACCTTGCCCGCAACACCGTTAAAAACATAATTCGTAGCG
>JABBNX010000161.1 GCA_019352135.1 Pseudomonadota bacterium | reverse complement strand
TGGCCAGAATCACGAACAGCAACAGTTTTACCTTTTTCATGTGTACTTCTCCTTTTCCATAAGTTAGTTGGTTTCCTGATACTAACCAGATAAAATTACTATCTGGTTCTCCGGCAATTTCCTTGACCTTGCCCTTTCACTTCGTGAAATATTCCTTAAGCCTTGTCCTTGATACGCATCAAAATCACGACAGAGTTCACGTCTTCTATTAAGGAATAAGCACTTAGCGTGCCAGAGAGTCCTCGAGGATAATGTCAAGAGCAACATTCTTATTGTATGAAGGAAAATGAATTATCGAGAGCAGGATGGCGAGGAAGACCAATAGATAAATCCGTCATATTTAAAATAACTGCCATATATGACGCATATGTTTGAGGCAAACAGGGCAGGATTTACAGCTTTTGATGAATTTTGTTATTGCCAGACGAGCCATCTATGCTTCAGCAGTTCATCAAGCGGATCGTCAGTGTATACACCAGCGCATAATCATTGAAACTGCCACGCTTATTCGTTAGGTTGGACTTGCACCAGACATCATTACCATTGTCTTCTCTCTCCAGGTCAAAAGAATTGAGTCGATTGACATAAAAATGCTGCCAACACAAATGCTCTCTGAAAGCAGATTCTGCCACTCATTGGATCTCTCGACAATTTTGTATTCCTACCCGTTGCTTCCCGCCATTTTGATACTACAATTAAGAAATAGTGCAGGGCAGTTCGCCCGCAATAAAAAATAAGATCAGCGCATGAGCTCAAAATGAATTTCCGCAACTCTCTTCAATGGGTTCTGATACTTCTTGCAACTACAGTGCTTTCAGGTGCTCTGGCCGCGTATTTCGTTTTCAGGGATATGGGAGACAGGGTATCAATCCTTGTTGAATCCATAACCGGTATGAAGTGCCTCATAGCAGCAGTTCATCCGTGCTTCCCCTGCGGCATTAAAGCCTCCGATATCACAATTTACTCACTGTCAGGGCAACCCCTTCTCCAGGCAAAGGAGATAAGCACACAGGTCGATCTGCTGCGCTTCCTGTTGAAAAGCAGAAAACAAAGTGATCTTTTCAACACCCTGGAAGGTGATCAGATAAAGCTGACCCTTACCCGGAATGAAAACGGAGAGTGGGATATCCCCCGATTTTTTACTTCGCAGAGAAGCCGCAGTTCCACAGAAGATGGCAAAGCTTCCCGGCGCCATATTTCACTCACAAACCTTACTGTCTCGATAAAAACCGGAAAAGGAGAGTCAACGCATTTCTATAAAGGCATGGAAGCGGATTTCAATTGTGAAAGGGATTCTGTAATCTGTAAGCTATCAGGCACCAATGAATCAGCTCAGATATCCTTCAAAAACGGAGCCGATAAACAATATGAAATGCAGGCGGAAAACTTCTCAATGGCACTTTTTGCGCCAGCATCTGCATCTCCTCTTCCTCTCAGCAACCTGATCTTAAACGGAAAGATAAGGGTGACCTCGGATGATAATAAAAAGTTTGTCATCGAAGGAAGCGGCAGGATAATAATCTCAAAGTTCCACAACGCAATACTTTCTTCAAAAACAATAGACGACATACACCTGCCATTTGACGTGCACGCCAATCTTGATTGCTCCGGGATTGAAAACCTGAGTGGAAAAATCGACATGGCAGGCGAAACTGTAATTATCAAGGGGAAAATAGAGGGATGGAAAAAACCGGTAATAGACATGACGATCAATTTCTTCGATTTTTCATATGACAGGGCGATCTCTGCATTACCTGCCTCGCTTCATCCAAGCCTGCCCGATATCAGGCTGTCGGGCAGTATGACAGGGATGTTCAGTATGCATCTGGATACAGGCGACCCGGACAGCCTGGATTACAGATTCACCGGCCATATCGACCCGTTGAAGATTCTGAACCTGGGACAGGAGATTAACATTGATGACCTCAAGTACCCTTTTCGCCACAACGTGAGGACGGAAACAGGAAAAGGCATATCAATAATGCTCAGCCCGGGCAATCCGGATTTTATACCTTACAGACACATCCCCAGATCTCTTGTAAACGCAGTAATGATGACAGAGGATGAGAGTTTTTTTTCACACAGAGGTTTCAGCGAGAAACATATCAGGGGCTCGCTGATAGAAAACATGAAGGCCGGTAAGGTGGTACGCGGGGCCAGCACTATCTCGATGCAACTGGCAAAGAATCTTTACCTGTCGGCTGAAAGGACCTTAAGCCGGAAACTGGAGGAGGCGCTTATCACCGCAGCACTTGAGCAGCACCTTGACAAGAAGCGGATAATGGAAATATACCTGAACATTATTGAATGGGGGAACGGCATCTACGGCATAGGCCCCGCGGCGCACTACTACTTTGGCAAGAGGCCGGAAGAACTGAAACCGGTGGAATCAGCGTTCCTCGCATCCATAATAGCCCGTCCCAGAAACTGGCGCCCTGATCCTCTTTCGAAGATAGGGCAGGGCTGGAGGGAATACCTGCAGATCATTCTTTGCAAGATGTATGAAAGGGGTGCGGCTGAAGTTGAAGACCTGCTTGAGGCGGGCGTCTCTGAATCGAGGATCGGCACACTAAGGCAGAAAAGGAACCGAGTAAGAGTCTACGAAGAGTCTGCTGAGTCAGATCTTAAAATCCCATATGTAAATGCACATACATTATGAAGGGATTTTCTGAAATGGGTGACAAACAATCGCCTAAGACAGGCTCTGATCGAGAAAGTGGGCCAAATCAAGCTATTCAGACTGGTCAAGGCGTCCAGGAAATGGCCAAGAAAATTGAAATCGGCATGGTCGTAGAAGCCGATGAAGGTGATCTGGGTCAAGAAGATATAAGCGAAGCTAAAGTGACTGATATAGTTCATGATCAGGCTGGCAATGTCGAGATAATAGTTGCTGAGAAGGGTACGATCTTTAGGAAACAGCTTGATATTCCCGTCGAGCGGATCCAGTCGGTTGTGCAAGAAACCGGTGGTAACAAGCCAAGCGGCTCACCAAGTAAAGTAACTATCTCAGCAAGCGAGGAGGAAGTTGATGCGCTGACTGCGGTCGAACGGGAGGCATTTCCTCCCGAAGACCTGACCAGGCGAAAGTATGGAGACGATCTGCTCGACGTAACAGGGAAAGCTCTGCCGACGGATGTCGGCCTACGCAGGCTTGAGGATGAGTCAGGGCTTGATGGTGATACAAGTGCACAGAGGACAGGCAACCTACACGGGACGCTAGAGACGGAAAATGCCAGAGAAAGAGAAGGAAGCACTGATGCGGCGGGCGGTGACGATAAGACCGAAGTTTTCCAAGTACTAGGCCCGGGCCTTTTGTCCGGAATGGCAGGCAACGATGCATCGGCCGTCGCCTCTTACTCGTTGGATGGCGCCCAGAACGGTTACGGCCATCTCTGGCTAATGCTTCTCTCTACGCCATTACTACAAGCCGTTCAATTCGCATGTGCCAAGATAGGTCGTATCCAACAAAAAGGTCTTGCAGAAATACTTCGAGATCATTACGGAAGGAAAGTGGCAGTGCCCGCTGCCATGCTCCTGATTGTTGCGAATATTGCCTTGATCGCAGCTGATTTGGTAGCTATCAGCACCGGTATCGAGTTGATAACGGGATTGTGGTGGGCGTGGTTCACGGTGCCGATTGCCCTCACCTTATGGTATCTCACGGTATACCAGAGCTTTGACGCAATAAAAAAAATTTTCCTGGCAATGAGTATGGTTTTCGTGGCCTACATTATTACCGCTTTTTTTTCAAAACCGGACTGGGGCGCGGTGTTAACCAGCACATTTGTACCGCATGTGGATTTCGGCTTTGCCAGCATCAGCACAGCAGTCGCCCTGTTGGGTGCGACTATTTCACCCTATACGATATTCTGGCAGGTACAGGGAGAAAAAGAAGAGAAACGCTCCGGTTCGACTAAACGCAAGTTCCGGCTCGCCGCCATTGACATTGCTGCCGGTGTGGTCAGTGGCAACCTGATAGCGTACTTCATTATCGTTTCAACTGCGGCAACATTGTTCACCAAACACCAGGAGATTCATACAGCACTCGATGCAGCACGAGCTTTGGAGCCGCTGGTTGGCCCCTTTGCCAAGTATCTGTTTGCCTTGGGTCTGATAGGGGCCGGGCTCATCGCCATCCCGGTGCTGCTGGCCAGCGCATCTTATGGCGTAGCCGGCACGATAGGCTGGCCATCCGGTTTATCGAAAAAGCCCTGGCAGAACGAGGCTTCTATCTGATCTTGACGGTAGGGCTGGCTGTGAGCCTGTCTCTTGCACTGTTTGGTCTCGATCCGGTACACCTCATGTTCTGGGCAAATGTATTGCAAGGTATACTCTCCCCGGTCCTGGTCGTATTGCTTGTGGTGTTAGGCAATAGCCGCGGAATAATGGGCAAAAACAAACTGGGATTGGTCACCAACGCAGGCTTAGTAGTGGCAGCCATAGTCATGTTCGGCGCCTCAGCACTACTTTTCTACGGGCTGGCAAGCGGGCAGGGCGGTGGATGGCAGGGTGGTTGATAATCGGGCGGGCCTGTTATAACAGTTTGGATTTAAGACTTGATGTTCTTATTGGAGATACTTGACGCATGGTGACATCTTCCCGAAAGGTTATTTACATCGCTCTGGCCGGGAATTGCCTGATAGCGATTACCAAGTTTGTTGCGGCTTTCATGACCGGAAGTTCGGCCATGCTGTCGGAAGCAATACACTCGGGCGCCGATACGGGTAACGAGGTTCTGTTGCTGTATGGATTGCGACGGGCAAAAATACCGGCCGATAAAGAATACCCTTTCGGTCATGGCAAGGAGATCTACTTCTGGAGCTTTGTTGTTGCCATCGTCCTCTTTGCTGGTGGAGCGGGGCTTTCAATATACAAGGGGATTGATCAACTTGTTTCGCCGGTGTCGGTAAAATACTCGTATATCAGCTACGGCGTTATCTGTCTGGCCTTGATTTTCGAAGGAACCAGTTGGTATTTTGCTCGGAAGGAATTTGCCAGATCAAAAGGAACGTGGGGTTATATTCAGGCTGTTCATAGAGCTAAAGATCCATCTATTTTTATCGTTATGTTGGAGGATTCCGCCGCAATCATCGGACTTGTTGTCGCATTTATGGGAATCCTTCTCAGCCATATTACCGGCAGCACTGTCTATGACGCCGCCGCGGCCGTCATTATTGGGCTGATACTGGCTGGAACAGCCATTTTGCTTGCATCCGAGACAAAAAGTCTATTGATTGGAGAGAGTGCCAATAAAGAGGTAGTCCAGGGGATCAGGGAAATTGCCCGTTTGTGCAAAGAAATCAAACAAGTCAATGAAGTATTGACGATGCACATGGGG
The DNA here is from genome assembly GCA_019352135.1 of Pseudomonadota bacterium. Lineage (GTDB taxonomy): Bacteria > Desulfobacterota > Desulfuromonadia > Geobacterales > Pseudopelobacteraceae > JACRCG01. Next base: position 2,629 of record JABBNX010000161.1, on the reverse strand, counting down.
CCTGACTTCATTCTCGTAAATATCAGTGTTGATTTTGTGGACCCGATTTTGGCAACAGAGGTTGAGGTAGCCGTGGCCGGATTGGACAAAGCAATCAAACTATCCTACCCACAGGTTCAACGCATATTTATCGAAGTGGAGACGTGGCGGGTAAAGGAAACGTTCAGGAATGTGGAAAAATCCGCGATACCTGCTGGTAGTGAGTAAATTGATCTTAATTTAAAAAGAGAAATCTCTTTCTCCCGGCTGCACAAGATGACGGGCCACAGAGGTCAGACCGTCGCCTCCTACTGCTTAGTCTATCTGCCCTTGGGGTAGTTTACGGGGACAGCCAGATCTTTAATCCGTCGTTTTACCGTCAAAGTGCTCATTGTCGGCCTCCGCTTCAGCTCGGGTATGGCTCCTCCGGTGCCCACCGATTGCCAGTGTTCCGGTGAAAGCGACCAAGGTTTTCATAGACGCAATGTATCATCTGTTTTCGTATGGACTATGGTTTCCGGCAGACAAGTACCATCTTGTTGTGCGGTCGGAAAAAGGAAGACTGCATGCTCGTAACGGAAAAGCCGATTTCTCCCACGAGCTTCAGCAACTGCCGAAGGGTGAATATCTGCTTGTGGCGAAAAGGAAGGGGAGAATACAGGGACTCCAGTAATCGGGAGTTTTCGCCGCCTCCCAAGCGATACGACCATTCACTTATCCGGTAGAAAAGCGTATCCCTGCGGGGTGTGTCGAGAAAAAGCCACCCCCCTGGTTTAATGACGTTATAGGCGTTCTGCAGGTTTTCTGCGGGAAAGTTGACATGCTCTAAAACATCCCAGAGGGTAACGACATCAAAAAAACCCGCGAAACCCTGCTGCCAGTGTCGAGTGTCAATGGTCTCCTCTTTCAGTGCGATGCCGAATTTCTGTTGGGCGAACTCCCGGAAGATTCCTTGCGGTTCGATGCCATGGACAAAAGCCCCCGCTTCGGCGAGGAGTTGCGCAAACAGTCCGGCACCGGCACCGATGTCGAGGCAGTGCGCCCCGGACAATGAAATATAACGTTTGACGAGGAGCATATTTTTCCGGAGCTGTTTTTCACTGGCAGGGAGCATCGCTTCAATATACTCCCACGCCTTCCGGTCTAGAGTGCTCGTTACGTTTCCTTGAGGCCCGGGCGGCAAGTTGTCCAGATGGTTAATGAAATGAAAGTCGCACTCGGCGCACGCGTAAACAGTCGCCTTTTCCAGTTTGTATTTCGGGCTGGCAGCAAATGTTGCGCACAATTTACATCGGCTAAAATCATACTCGCGGCTTTGTTCGCAAGTGGCAACTACACTTTTCTGTTCGGTTTTTATTTCCAGAGGCATATCTTATCTTTCCTTGCATGCAAAGATACCGTCGTATATGCATTGTTGATAGCGGTCGTTTTAAGGTGGAACGTCAACCGCCAAAATTATCCCCATAAATATTTGATGGAATGTTTCAGTATGTTACGGGATTTATACGGGATTTCATCAATTTTGTTAACAATAGGGATTCGATATGGCCTTAATATAGCACACGGAGCATAAGGTCAACAGGTAACTTCCCTCCTTACATTTTGTTAAGACGTTTTATACTTATGTTCCAGTTAATACAGGTATTCATATATAAAGATCAGACACGTAACCGTAAAATGTTTACATGATCATACGATATTCTGGTTAAACAATGGTAAAATGGAACATTATGCATTCCAACAAAAGGGGGCAGTGATGAGCAAAAAGAAAAAAGATGGCGTTTGCATTGGCAGAGGATTTCCAAGCTGCGATTATATTGCTTCCCAAGCTGGAAGCTTTTATCAAAGCTCACAAAGAGATCGCGGCAGGATATAGTGAAGCAAATTTGGCCCAGAACTGAAACCTGATTCACAACCAAGGTCCACTGTAACTCCCAGAAAATCCATAAGGAGTCGCATGATGAGTAAGCAGATTGAAATCAAATGGCTTCAGAAACCAGAGGAAAAGGATTATACAGCAGCAGAATCGTACCTTGGCTTACTCCATGACGAAAAGACCGTCAAAACCGTCGTGAGAAAGTTGAAGAATGCTCCGCTATCCCAATTTAAGGCCAAGGACATCTTCAGGGCATCGGGATTATCATTGTTGGGGGTCAGTAACTCCCACGTAGAAAAAGATCGTAACAAAATAGAGGACGGAAAGCTGCTGTCGCCTATTTTACTGTTGAGAGATGAGCGCAACGGTAAAGTAGTTATCGCAGACGGTTACCACAGGATGTGCGCAGTTTATTCGTTTAACGAGGACGTGTTGATTCCCTGCAAGATTGTCTGAACCACATAATGTGCTCAACTTCTCGAAATCACGATAATCAGTGAGGATACCTATGCTCACGGAACTTTCCGAATATTAAATGACAAATTCAGCCAATAAAAATCGAAATTGGCGGTTCCCCATGTTCCAGGGGATTCTCCCCATCGACCGTTCCCAGATACCGACCCACATTATCGCCGGACTTACGCTTGCTGCCCTTGCCATCCCTGAAGTGATGGGGTACACGAAAATATCCGGTACCCCGGTGATAACCGGTCTCTACACTATTCTTATTCCGATGGCTCTGTATGCAATCTTCGGATCGTCCCGACACCTTGT
>JABBNX010000160.1 GCA_019352135.1 Pseudomonadota bacterium | reverse complement strand
CAATCTGGCTCTCCCTGACTCCGAAAAGCATCAGGCGCTGTTTGGCCGACGCTACCAGACCGTTACCGTTCTCGGCTATGGAGGCGATGAGAGAGCTTTTCAGCTGTTCCCGGCTTTTCAATGCCAGGAGATATTCCTGCTGCGTAGCAACCAGGTCGGGGGAGTATACTTCGGCTACCGGCCGGTTCTTGCTGACAAAGACGCCTACAGTGTTGACGTTGAGTTTGTCGATGCGGCCGGCGATCCAGGCAGTGACCTTGGCCTGGCGTGACTGGTCGAACTGTACGATACCGACGGCGTTGATTTCCTTGTTCATGGTGGCTTTTTTTGCCGGCACGGTAGCGATGTTGGCCATAACCCGCTCGGTTGGAGAGATGGATACTTGGCCGAGCATGGCCGCCTGCTGCTTCTGTTTCGGCGTCTGGGCCGCAGCTCCCCCGGCAGCGGCGGTATCGATCTTCTTGATCAATTCCATGCCGCAGATCGGACAGAGTCCCGGCTTGTCCTTGATGATGAAAGGATGCATGGAGCAGGTATAGAGTTGTTTGCCCTGGGCTGTTTTCTCGTCGCCACCAGCAGCGGCATGTTGCTTCTGCCACAGGTACCAGCCGCCGCCTGCTGCTGCAGCCAGAATAATTACCAGCAGTGGGATCGCTATTTTCTTGTTCAGGGCCATGATCGTACCTCGATATTGAAGTGATATTTTGAATTTTGGATTCTTTATTTTGAATTGAATTTAAAATCCACAATTCAAAACTCATAATTGCCTTTTAGTGCAGTTCCATCCCGACAGCCGCTTCGAGCCGGGCACGTGTCATCATATACTCGGCCTGGGACTCGTATAGGTCCCGCTCGTAGTTGAACAGGGTCACCCGGCTGTCAAGCAGAGACAGGAAATCAACCTTGTTGACCCGGTACCCGATGGTGGCCGATTCAAGGGATTGTTCCGCCTGCGGGATGATGCCGGTCCTGTAGAGAGCGACCAGTTTTTCACTTTTTTCCAGTTTGGCAAGGAGGTCGGAGATGCCGGAATCGATACTGTTCCTGAGGGCGTTCATCTCATCAGAGGCCATGCGGACCTCCGAATCCGATTCGGCTACCATGGCGTGACGCCGTGCCTGTTGCAGCGGCAGGTTGAAGGTAACGCCCAGAGAGTACATATCCAGCCCCTCCCCCCCCATGGCCGGATCGCGCTGCATGTATTCCAGTGATACGTTGAAATCCGGATAGAAATCCTTCCTGGCCAACCTGTGCCCCGCTTCCCCCTTTTCGATCAAAGCCTTCAGACTCTTGACCAGGGGACGGTTCTCAAAAGCAGCTGCCCGCAAATCCTTGGCCGAAAGATCGAGCGGCGTGATCTCGAAGTCGGGGATCCTGCCCACCGCTGCGTCGGGTGAACGGAAGAGCAGGGCATTGAGGGCCGCCTCGAGGCTTTTCCGCTCCTGTTCGAGAGAGATCTTCATATCGAGCAGTTTTGAGCGCTCCACCTGGGATTTGAAAACATCCTGCTGTGCGCCCTGGCCGACGGAGTATTTGGTTTCGGCAAGGGTGATGAAGTCGTCAAGAATCCTGATATTTTTGTCGACTATCTCCAGAGATTTGTCGGTATAGTAGATCCGGTAATACGTTTCCTTTACCATCCTGACAAGTTCAAGTTTCCGCTCCTCCACCTGCCAGCGATACGACTCGGCATCCTTCGCGGCGATCTCTTCCTTGAGTCCCCGCTTCCCCCAGAACGGAAGTTGCTGGGAAATTCCGATCACTTTTGCGGTCATGGACTCTTTATGAAAGTTTAACGGATCGGTTACGACCCCGTTCTGGATTTTAAGCATCAGCATCGGGTCGTCCAGGGACCCGGCCTGGACAATGCGATTTTTGAACATCCGCCAGCGGGACTGGGATGATTTGAGTTCCGGATTGTTGGCAAGGGCAGATTCGACCATGGCAGGGAGGTTTTCCGGGGGGGTAATTTCTGCACCTTGGGAAAATCCTTGAGATGCGGCAAGGACAGTTACAATGATGAGCAATATAACTTTGGGTTTCATAATAACCTCTGTATTTTTACGATCTCACATGAACTTTACACAGATTATGCCAATATTACAACCGACTGTTATCATTATTATATACACTCGTTACCGCTACCAAGAACATCAGTAACTGTAGAATATTCAACAGTTACTGATGGATAGTCATCAGGACAGGGTTCTGAACATCGGGGCACGCTTGCAGCCCCATGAATAAGGGTTTCACAGGCTTTATAAACGGATATTTCCGGTTTTTGCCTTGATTTTTATTTTAGATACGTGTAAAGCTGATCCAAATAGTTAACAAACAAATATATTGACTGGATACACGACAATACTAAACCATTCGCAAGGATGGGGCGGAAAGCCTATAGGGTCTCCAAGAGACAGCCGGGTTGCCGAAATATCGCGAACACGATATGAAGCCCCGGCTTTTTTGTGTTCAAAATTCGACACAGGAGGTGACCCATGAGAACCCGGTTGTAGCGGCTGGAAAGTCGATATTTATACCGATCTGCTTCAGGTGGTGGAACACGGTATAGATAAGATGATGGTACACGACAATACTAAACCATCCGCGAGGATGGGGCGGAAAGCCTATAGGGTCTCAAGGAGACAGCCGGGTTGCCGAAATATCACGAGATTTCGGCAACCCGGCTTTTTTTGTGCCCACTCCCGGAACCTGCTGAAATCTGCTCAACGTGAACACCTTGCGAATCATCCGTAATGGGCAGCGGATTTGACCGCATCGAAATCAACCGGCTACTGACCTTTGCTGTGAAGCCGGAAGACAAGGAGAACGTATGGAAGAAATTAGCTCCAAGAACTATTTCCACAACATAATCAGAATGGCTCAGAAAGGAGATGGAATGAGAAACCTTGTAAAAAGATCGTGTACCGCCATAACGGCGCTTTCATTGATGGCAATTGGCCTTATGCTTGCCGGTTGCGGTGGAGGCTCTGGAGGGGTTTCGTCAGAAGTTGTAAGCGGCACAGCCGCCGTCGGTGCTCCGCTTTCGGGGCAGGTCAGCCTTAAGGATTCTTCCACCCCCCCGCAGCAAAGGTCAACGGTTATCGGCAGTGATGGCTCTTTTGCCATTGATGTCACCAGCATGAAAGCACCCTATGTGTTGCGGGCAACAGGAAATGCCGATGGGACAGATTACAAGCTGCACTCGTTTGCCGAGGGGGCAGGAACTGCCAACATCAACCCGCTCTCTAATGCAATCGTGGCCAGTGCCGCAGGCGATGATGACCCGTCAGATGTTTTTGACAAAGCAGATTCCGACAAAAATCATACCATATCTACCAATCTCACAAAAACGGTCTCGCTTTTATTGACCAAGCTGCAACCGCTCCTCAAAAAATATAATGCAGAAAACACCAACCCCATCACGACCCGTTACATAGCCAATCATCTTGGGTTGGACGATATGTTCGATAATGTGAGGATTTCCGTATCAAATGGAATACTTTCAATTATCAACACTAAAACCAGAGCGACAATTTTCTCGGGCAATATCAACGACATCGCTAACGGAATCTTCGATGGCTCCGCTTTGCCTCCGGCCGCATCCGTACCGGCACCCCCGGTGGGCTTAACGGCCATTGGCGGCGCCGGGCAGATGACACTTTCCTGGACCTCTGTCAGCAATGCGACCTCATATAATGTGTACTATGCAACCACAGCGGGTGTAACAAAAACCAACGGCACAAAAATCACCTCGATTTCCACCCCCTATGTACAAACCGGCCTGGCTGCCGGAACCGTCTACTATTATGTAGTTACTGCCGTTAACAGTGCTGGCGAAAGCGTATCATCAGCTGAAACTTCAGCAGGCACAGCCTCAATTACGCCAATACCTACCGTTCCGGACGCTCCAGCAGCCGTAATTGCCACTGGGGGTACTAATCAGGTAACACTTTCCTGGGGTGCAGTCAGCACCGCTACCTCGTATAATGTATATTATGCAACCACCAGCAGGGTAACCAAGGCGAACGGCACCATGATTTCCAGCACCACCAGTCCTGCGGTACAGACCGGGCTTGCTGCCGGAACCACTTACTACTATATCGTTACAGCAGTTAACAGTGCAGGCGAAGGCGCTGCTTCTGTGCAGGTTGCAGCAACCACTCTTGCCGATGTCCCAAGTCCGACTGTGCCAATGGCCCCAACCAATGTTGCAGCCATTGGCGGAGCCAACCAGGCGACCATCACCTGGCCGTTAGTTTCCGGGGCTGCCTCGTATAACGTCTACTGGTCAACAACCAACGGCGTAACCAAAAGCAGCGGGATAAAAGTTGCCGGAGCCACCAGCCCGTATGTCCAGACCGCCCTGTCCGCCGGCATCACCTACTACTACATCGTCACTGCCGTCAATACTACCGGCGAAAGTGCGGTCTCTGCCCAGACCAGCGCCACGACTACCGTGCCTGTCCCGGTACTTGACGGAGCTGCATTGTACAACACACACTGTAACGGTTGCCACGGGACAAGCAAGCGTGGCAAGTCTGTTTCAGCAATTCAAGGTGCCATTGCCTCCGACAGAGGCGGCATGGGCTCCCTCAGTTCGCTGACTATCGACGAGCTAACAGCGATTTCCCTGTACTGATAAATCTCTTATTACCTACAGTTGATACAACGAAAGGGGTTCCATTTATTGGAGCCCCTTTCGGATAATCTACAGCACGCATTTTCTACGGCGTGACAATGCCGTATTTTTCCATCCGGTAAATAAGGGTATGCCGGGGAATCCGCAGGAATTTTGCCGCAGCCGTCTGATTCCAGCCATTGCGCTCAAGCGCCTCTACAACCACTTCCCGTTCCAGTTGTTCCAACGAATAGCCTTCCTCCGGAAGGTTGATCACGCCGCATAAAGGTGACGATGAGCTTTGAGTCGTACTGCCGTTGCAAATCTTATCCGGAAGGTCATTGCGAGTTATTATGTCACTGCCTCGCATAATCAGAAGGCGTTCTATCAGATTTTCCAGTTCACGCACGTTCCCCGGCCATTGATAGGAGTTGAGGGCAGCCATTGCACCGGCGTCAAAACTCACCCTGTCAGCTCCATGCTTTCCACAAAAATAACGCAGCAGCAATGCAATATCATCATGCCGCTCCCGCAATGGCGGCAGATGTATCGGGATGACCGCAAGGCGATAGTAGAGATCTTCGCGAAACGTGGCAACGGCAAGCGCTTTCTCCATATCGAGGTTGGTGGCAGCTACTATCCGCACATCAAGCTTGTATGGCTTTGTCCCCCCAACCGGTTCAACTACTTTTTCCTGTAATGCCCTGAGCAGCTTAGGCTGGAGTTCCAGTGGCAGTTCGCCCACTTCGTCCAGAAAAAGAGTCCCACCATCTGCCAGTTGAAATTTACCGGTCTTGTCTTTGATCGCTCCGGTAAAAGCGCCTTTTACATGGCCGAATAATTCACTTTCCAACAGGTCGCGAGGAATTGCAGCACAATTGATGGCAATAAAGGGCTCCGCACGTCGGCTGCTATGGAGGTGAATAGAGCGTGCCACCAGCTCCTTGCCGGTTCCAGATTCGCCGGTGATCAGCACCGATGCTTCCGTGTCGGCGACCTTGCGGACTATATCAAAGACCCGCTCCATACACTTTGACGAACCGATAATGGTACGATAATCAGCCGAATTCGATAATTCATCTTTCAGACGTTTGTTTTCAGCGGCCAACCCACTGAACTGGAGGGCCTTGGCAACAGTCAGTTTCAAGTCGTCCCGGTTGAATGGTTTGGTGATATAGTCGTATGCTCCGGCTTTCATCGCTTCCACGGCAAGATCAACCGTTCCAAACGCAGTGATAATAATCACTAGTGTTTCGTGCGAATACGCCTTGACCAGCTTTAGCACCTGCATGCCGTCCATACCCGGCATCTTCATGTCGGTAATCACCAGTGCCGGTGACTCTTTGGCAAACAAGCGCATCCCCGCTTCACCGTCAGCTGTTGACAACACCTGATAACCAGCTTCCTGAAGATTGTATTCCATAACGCGTCGAAGTGATGCATCATCATCAATAATCAATATTTTCTGTGTCATGACTCTCCTTCCGTCTGTATCACAGGCAGTCTTATCATCACTGCCGTCCCCTGCCCGATCACGCTTTCGACCTCCAATGTGCCGCCATGACCTTCGATGATCTTTTTGGTGATAGCAAGCCCTAAACCGGTCCCATCCGGCTTGGTGGAGTAAAACGGTTCGAAGATTCTGGGCAATGATTCAACGTCAATCCCCTTCCCGCTGTCGCAAAATATAATTTCACACATTGCGGCCGTCTCACCTTCTGGAGAAACCGAAGTCGATATAGTCAGGCTCCCACCATCCGGCATAGACTGAAGGGAATTAATCGCAATATTGAGAAAAGCCTGACGCAGTTTCTCACCGCTTCCCTTAACAACCACATCACTTGCTGGCGGTTCCATAAGGAGAGAGACCTTCCGCTCCCTGGCATCATTGGCCACCAGCATGGCAACAGTTTCAACCTCTGCCTGAACACGGCAATGCTGCATCTCGGTCGGCAATGGACGGGCCATACGCAAAAAGTCCTCAACAACCCGATTAAGACGTTCAGTCTCCCTGATCTGAATATCTATAAATTCATATTTGGGGTCGCCCGGCCGGTAATCATCTTTGAGAATTTCAGCGGTACCGCGAATCGAACCAAGCGGATTCCGGATTTCATGTGCCAGCACGGCAGCCATTTCACCCAGAGTGGAGAGTTTTTCCGCACTCCGCAGATTTTTTTCGATAGCAATAAGCTGTTCTGACTGTTCCTGCAGTTTTTTGTAAGACTGTTCAAGCCCTTCGGCAGTCTTCTGCAGTTCAGAACTGCGCTCCCGCTCACGTTGGGCCAAAAACCCGGTTACACCGCCGACAACGTTGTAGAGCACAATTTCAAGATACATCTCAAATTCCAGCATCAGGTGGCCTCCCCATTGAAACAGAATATGCGGGGCATACACAAGACTGACAACCAGAGAGCAGATCAACCCGCCGCGAAATCCAAACCATATAGCGGCCAAAAAAATAGGCAGGTAGTAAAGACGTTGATAGATATCATGTAGATAGTGCAAGTGGAGGGGAGTCAGGTAATGAAGCAGACTGATGGCAACAATGGCAAAGGCCAGCAGGGAAATCCGTATACGTGTAAATGTCTTCATGGATTCAGGTTATAGCGCACAAAGCCAATAATACAAGAAAAATGGTAGTAACATGCTTCAGAGAAGCTGATACACTGACTACAGTTCCTCCTCACGGTATAATTCAAACAACTGCTTGATTTTTAAACCATCACTTGCTATATTTTAGCAGTCACTCTCATAGAGTGCTAACACCCCCAGTAAAGGAGGTAACGCATCATGGTAGCACAATTGCCTGCTGTAGCTGATAGCCTTCGAGTTTATATGAATGAAATTCGCAAATTTCCCCTGTTGAGCGAAGAAGAAGAACATCGCTATGCAGTTTCGTTTTTTGAAGATAAGCACCTTACGGCTGCGCATACCCTGATAACCTCCAATTTGCGGTTTGTAGTGAAGGTCGCATACGAATTTCGTCACTACGGCTTGAAAATGCTCGATCTTATCCAGGAGGGTAACATAGGCCTGATGATGGCGGTTAGAAAGTTCAATCCATACAAAGGCGTACGCCTTATTTCGTATGCGGTCTGGTGGATTAAGGCCTATATCCAAAATCATATTATTTCATCATGGAGCCTTCTTAAAATCGGGACAACCCAAGCTCAACGAAAACTGTTTTTCAAACTACGCCAGACCAAAAACACACTTGCCGTAATGTCAGAAGAGGGAGAAGACACCCTGAGCGCCGCACAGTCATTACACGTGTCAGAGCAGGAGTTTTCTGAGATGGAGCAGCGTATGCAAGGTGACTGTTCACTAAATGCGGAAATACCCGGCAGTGATGGGGCAACCGCTCTTGAGTCTCTTGCAGACAGCCGCCTCAACCAGGAAGAACAACTCGCAGACTTACAAGAAAACCAGAACC
>JABBNX010000159.1 GCA_019352135.1 Pseudomonadota bacterium | reverse complement strand
CCGGTGAGATTGCGGCAATAGCACTCATCAAAAGGCTGACGCGAAAATTCACACAAGCATGGTGTAGCCGTGTCGTTTTTTTCTTCGGCTGGCTCGGTCATAGTTGCATGTATACAGCAAAGATAGTGCCAGAGAAGTTATTTGAGTATTTACGGTCGGTTAGCAGAAATTACGGCGAGGGATCTGGTATGCAAAAACGATAGTGGCACCTAAAACAGATAATCAAAATGGATAGTATACGGTTGGATTGATACAGAGAAGCGGCGATGATGGTTGCAGTTTGTCCTGATTTTTATACGCGGTGATGGTGGGGGGGTATTTTTTTCTGCTAATTCATTACGAAAGAGTTTCAGGAAGCATCTCTGGCTATTCATCTCCCGCCGCTATACCGTGTTTTTCAAGCCGGCGGCGAAATGTGTAATAGTTCATACCAAGCATCATGGCGGTTTTCATGCGTTTGCCATCACAGTACAACAGAGCCTGTTCGAGAGACCAGCGCTCCAGCATGTCCATACTGCACGGGAAAGGTGGCGGTACGGGTGCGGTGCTGCCGACTGCCGATGAGGAAACCATATCGGCAGAGGCCGGCTGTATCGATATATCTGCCGCACCGATGACGCTCCCGTTTTTGAGCGCGGCACGGCGAATGACGCTCTTCAACTGCCGGATATTGCCGGGCCAGGAGGTGTTGATGAGCAGGCTGCGCGCTTCATCATCTAAAAAGGCCAAGTTGCGACCCAGTTCATCGCAGGTTTCCCGCAAAAATTTGTACGCCAGGGGAACTACGGCATCCGGTGTGTCCCGGAGCGGCGGCAAGGGGATGGTTACATCGGCCAGTCGATAGTAGAGGTCTTCACGAAAGCGTCCGGCCAGAGCCTCCTCCTTTAAATTGCGGTTGCTGGCCGCAATGATGCGGACATCCACCCTCTTTTCAACCGTACTTCCTACCTGGGTAAATTTTTTCTCTTCGACAAAACGTAACAGCTTTCCCTGCAATTCAGGCGGACAGGACTCTATATCATCCAAAAATATCGTACCGCCATCGGCAGCTTCCGCCAATCCTGCCCGATTGCGGTCTGCTCCGGTAAAAGCACCTTTAACATGGCCGAACAGTTCACTCTCGGCCAGGTTTAATGGCAACGCCCCCATCTGTATCGTCACAAACCGCGCGTCGCGCCGGGGACTCAAACCATGAATAATGGAAGCCAGCCGTGATTTTCCGGTGCCGGTTTCACCTTCCAGCAAAACATTAAATGACGTCCGGGCAACGCGGGCGGTCTGCTCAACAATAGCCCGCTGGGCCGGTGTATCGCCTATCTGCACCCGCATGGACGCCATTAGTTCATCGGAAACTCCCTCCATTTCGCGGCGTTGGAGCAACGGCACCGCTGCTTTGCCGATAACCGCCAACAATTCGTCGGTATCAACCGGCTTGCGCACAAAGGCCGCAACACCCAGTTCGATTGCTTTAAGGAGATAACTGGTTTCAGTAAAGGCGGTACAAAAAATCAGCGGCGTGTCGAATGAGCGCTCCTTCAGGCAGGCGGCCAATTCAAGGCCATTCATGACCGGCATGCGAATATCGCTGATAATCAGGTCAGGTTTCTGGGCATTGATCAGCGCCAAGGCTTCGCGGCCATTGGGAGCCTGGATTACTTTCCCACAGTACAATTCAAGAAAGGACGCTGTTTCTCGGCGTAATTCATTTTCATCTTCAACCAGCAAAATAGTAAGAGATTTCAGGTCGGTCATTGCGTATTCCCCAGCTGTAGTTCTATTCTAAAGGTCGCGCCTTCATGGCACTGTATCTGGCGAAAGTGCCCTCCCAGACTCTCTTCTATGATCATACGCGACATGTACAGGCCGAGGCCGGTGCCGCCGCTTTCTTCCTTGGTGGTGAAATAGGGGTCCAGAATCCGCGAGGCGATTTCCGGCGCAATTCCGCAGCCGTTATCACTTATATCGATAGTGATGGTGGTATCTTCCCTGACGGATAATAGAATGTTGATACGCCCTTCTTCCGGTTCTCCGCTGGTGTTACGACTCTCCAGGATGGCATCGCGGGCATTGCCCAACAGGTTGAGGATGACCTGCTTGAACTCGTTGGGAAAACCGTCCACCATCTGCCCGTCGCATCCCTTGCAATTGATTCCCACGACAATGGCGTGGTTGGCAAACTGCTGTTCAAGAAGCCTGACAGCATCATTGATGCAGCGTAACGGCGAAAAAGGTTCCTTCTGTTTTTCAGGACGGTAGAAACCGCGGAATTCTTCAATTGTGTCCGACATGTACTTGATCTGACGCATGGCATTTACCTTGAACTCATCCAGGTAGCCCGCGGCAAACCCCTCCTGCATATTACCCACGGCGTGAGTGCGCTGAATTATCATTCCCAGAGTGGCTAGAGGTTGACGCCACTGATGGGCTATGGCGCTGATCATTTCACCCATGGCCGCCACACAGGAGTGACTCGCCAGCTTCCGCTCGGTTATGTCACGGATGATGAAAACCATCCTGGTTGGAAGCCCCTCATTGTTGCGAATGAACTGGCAATTCGTCTCGATATCGAACAACGTGCCATCTGGCCGTACCGCACGATAATCGCCCACCCCTGAGAAAAGTCCTTGAATATTTGCCTCGAAATCTGCTGCGGCGCGTTCCCTGTCTTCGGGAGAAATAAATTCAACCATATTATGCCCCAGCAACTCCTCTTCCCGCTCGTAGCCAAACATCGCCACACCTGCCGGAGAAGCCATCAGGATGTTACCCTTAGTATCCGTGATCGTAATGTCATCGGGTGAGGCGTTGAGGATGGATCGATACAATGATTCGCTTTCCTGCAAGGCATTTCCCACCTTTTTATAATCGGTGATCGTGTTTTTCAGGGCCGTTGACAGCATGGAAAAACGAAGCGCAATCAGACTGGCGGTAAGCACCAGTGCCAAGGCCGCTGCAAAGCCACCATAAAGGAATTTCAAATTCGGCGCCGGCGGTTTGGTATCATAGAGAAAACCGTCGAGGTTGAATCCCGGCTTCATCATACCCAGTCCGGCATATATATCGGCTATGTGGCGCCAGCGACCGGGGTTCATATGCCCGATCTCCACCAGTGAAGTCTGCATCAACGGCTCTATCTCGCGGGCTTCGAATCGCAGGTGATCAATACTGTGTCCATGGCTGTAACGGGAATGAATCAACTGCACCATTTCTTCCGGGTGCTGCATGGCATATTCCCACCCCTTAATACTTGCAGCCCGGAATGCCCTGACCATCTCCGGGTTCGTCTTGATCAGTTTTTCAGTGGTAAAAAGATTATCTCCATAAAAATCGATACCCACCGACCGGGGAGAATCGATTTGATACTCCCGACCCGACTTATTCAACGGAAACATTTCACCGATGACATTGGTTGACACGGCGTCTACTGTCCCTTCCAGCAGATCCCATCCGTGAAATTTCGGGGTTCTCATTATGTATTTATCAGAGGTGACGCCTTCGCTGCGCAGATACGCCTCCAGCTCAGTAGAACCAGGTTCGATCACAATCTTGCGACCGGACTTGTTATGCAGATTTGCAGTACCGTTTCGCTTGAGGGTCATAAGCGCCAGCGGGGAGTGTTGGAAGATATCCGCCAGAACGACCACCGGTGCGCCTTGCTCCCTCCGCAGCAGCAGATCAGTAGCGCCGACACCAAACTCCGCCTTCCCCTCAAGAACCTTCTGCACCGTATCGACACCGGGATCGCCGGGAATGAACTCCACATCCAGCCCGGCCGCTTGGTAATACCCTTGTTCTTTAGCCGCGTAATATCCGGCAAACTGGAAATGGTGCTGCCACTTGAGCTGCAGGCGTACCGTTTCATTTGCTTCAGCAGAAAGCGGAGACAGCAGCACCACCACCAGTACTATGTGGTATAAATGCCGGCTCAACAGAGCGGCAGGTACAGGTTTTCCGGGATATTTCATTGTATCTATCCTCTTCATATACATCCAGACGCAGTTACATATTCCGTAACCAAAAAGCTGCATACTATTAAATACACTATAACAAGGAAAAAAGTAAAGAACCTGCGCAGACAGATAGCCGCAACATTGACAAACAGGCACCTGGTCATTATAGTAAGACTGTCGTAAATTAACACCATCAGAGGAGTTTACCAGTCATGCCGATGTACGAATACCGTTGTACAAGCTGCCTTCACCAGTTTGAATTACGCCAGAAATTTTCAGATCCGCCAGCCAGCATCTGTCCGCAATGCGGCAAACCGGTGGAAAAAATGATATCATCAGCCGCTTTCAGCCTGAAAGGCGACGGGTGGTTTAATACGGGCTACTGCCCGAAGACCGAAGCGCCAAAACCTGCCGCATGCAGCGGATGCGCCTGCTCGGAGAAATAAATATCAAGGCAAGTCAACACAGAGACAGACGAGGCACTGAGAAAACCAGGATTAAAATCTTGAATGCTGTGGGGTAAACCAAAAGGATTGTTTTTGACGTACCCATCACGTCTCGTGTGTCTCTGTATTTCAACTTTTTTTCGGATCATTATACAGCATCACCGGAGCCTCCCGATGAAAGTTAAAAAGGCCGTTTTTCCGGTTGCCGGTCTCGGTACCCGCTTTCTTCCGGCGACAAAATCATCCCCAAAAGAAATGCTGCCGCTGATTGACAAGCCGCTGGTGCAGTATGTTGTCGAGGAAGCGGTGGCTTCAGGGATCGAACAGATCCTTTTTGTAACCGGCCGCGGCAAACACAATATTGAAGATCATTTCGATATTTCCTTCGAACTTGAGGCCCATCTTTACGACAAGGGGAAGGATCGGGAGCTGTCACGGGTACGTGAAATAGCCGAAATGGTCAACATTTTCTATGTACGCCAGCATCATGCCATGGGACTCGGCCATGCCATCCTTTGCGCCAGGGATTTTATCGGCAATGAACCCTTTGCTGTTCTGCTCGGAGATGACATTGTTGATAGCGAGCGTCCCTGTCTCGGACAACTCCTGGAAGTATTCGACAAACAAGGCGGGTCGGTGCTGGCACTGGAAAAAGTGCCGATGGAGAATATATCCTCGTATGGGTGCGTAGCAGCGGATCAAATTGGTGAGCGCACGTTCCATGTAACCGACATGGTGGAAAAGCCGGCCCGCAATGAAGCGCCCTCCGATATGGCGATCATTGGCCGCTACGTGTTGACCCCGCGCATTTTTGAGATCCTCCTGGATCAGGAACCCGGAAAGGGTGGCGAGATCCAGTTGACAGACGCCATCCTGACATTATCAAAAGAAGAAAATGTGTATGGCTGTTTGTTTGAGGGTTTGCGCCATGATTGCGGCGACAAGCTCGGCTTTCTGAAAGCGACTGTCGACATGGCGCTCAAACGGAAGGAATTCAGCACTGAATTTGAAGCCTATTTGCGCAAGCGATTGAGCTGAATACGTTTTTAGTTGTTCCACAACAAAGGCGAGCCGTATATCGGACTCGCCTTTTGTTATTGGTCAGTACGCAGGTAACTACTTTTCCTCAGCAATAGCCTTTGACGTGTTTCTTTTCGGCCCCCACCCCTGCCAGACATATTCAGGGTCGATCATCGGATCATAGTAACCGGGCTGAGGGACCATACAAAAAACCGCTTCAGTTATCCCGATCACACCCCGATATAAGGTCATCCCGATCCCCCTGATCGGCCCGACAACATAGCCAACCGCCCCCATTTCCCGCCCGGTCAGGATCGTCTGTTTCGGAAGCTCAACAATACTGGTAACAGTGTTGGTGATTCCCCTTGTAAACTTGACGGCCATCTTCCCCACAATCATTTCCGGCTGCTGGTCAGCGGTCGCCATAGCCGGCGCCAGAGCAACAAAAACAAACAAAATCAGTGCTAATAACAGAACCTTTTTCATACGGTCTCCTTTTTTACTAAGTTAGAAATTGTTTTCTACTGACATTGTATAGAAAATATTTCATTAGGGCATGCATCCTGTTTATCAGGGTCAGGTGTGACGGCACATCGCTTTTTCATCGCTTTGCAGACTCTTACCACAAAGAACCAGTGCGTGCAAGCATCACAGGTCAAAAAGAGTCGGCTCTTGCGGAAGAAAGGGCTCAAAGCGTTTTTGTACATGGCGCAGTTTCCCGATATAGTACAAAACATTGATATCCGGGTGCGCCGGGTCAAATGAATCCACCGATCGACACTGCTCATACGCGGAGACATCCTTTCCGGAACCGCTGACATAATAGCTGATACGATCTCCGGCACGGTATGGCTTTCCCGAAGCACGGGCTATTTCAAAAACGGCCGAATGATTACGTTTTCCTGCCCGAAGCTTTTCACGATACACGTCCGGTGATTCGTTAAGTGTCTCGTTGCGGGCCACCCACGCAACATCCAACCCGGTTGAACGGAGCCGGGCGACATACTGGTCAAAAAGCCGCGCCACCGACTCAGCTTTTCCCGTCAGCAAACATTCGATGACATCCCGTATGAATTCCCGCAGGTATGCTTCCAGACCACGGGAACGAAGCGCGCTCCCCTTGATGATGATCCTGCCGTCATACTCCTGCACGGCATAGTTTTTGGCTTTATAAACCAACATTGACCGATAACGGCCATCCAGCTCGACATCAATTCCTTCCGGCAGCTTCCGGGAAACGCGCTGCACCATTTCCAATTCATTACTTTCGGATGTACATGACTGGGGAGGTTTGAAGTAGATGCCGTCCGTATCAACCTCAACCGGCCTGGCGCCTTCTGACACAAGCAGGTCAATCATGTTTTTTATCGTGACGCGGCCGAGACGGGCAACCTCGGCAGCAACAACCGGATCGGAAAAGTTATGAAATTCCGCTCCGAGGTAACCATAAAACGAATTGATCAGCACTTTGAACACCTGCTGAAGCGACTCAAAATAAAGTCGTTCCGAATTTTCTGCAGCATGCCGCGCCGATTGTTTTGCGGCCAGGCGAAAGCGCCGCAAATCCGCCAGCATCGGAAGAAACAGTCCCAGGCTATCCTTGGCGGGAGCAAGACGGTATGTCAGCATCAATGACGGATAGAGAGACGCCACATCGCAATGGACGATCGGGCCGACAACCCCTGCACACGATGATTCCGTATAGCCACCTTCAAAAGCGGCAGCCCCCGAAGTCCGGGCAGGAATAGCGTGGCCGCGATACAGATATTCACGGAGAAAAAGCGCATTGATACGAGTTGCGTTACCGCGAATGACGCAGCTTTGAAAGGAGTACGGAAACATGCGGCTCTGCAGAAACCAGGGATAACCGAGCAGCCGAAACAGGGAGAGTGTTTCCCGGACGTCAGCCAGATTGTAGCGATACAGTAGCTCCGGATCATCCCGGAATGCGACTGAAATATCAGAGCCGGCCAGGTAGGTACGGTCTTCGGCGGCAACGCCGAAATGCCGGGCAACAGCTTTAAGCCCGTGACTTTCAAGGTCACGCCCGGCAACATCATACAACTGCACCAGAAAATAGGTATCGATGATATGCCGGCCATAGACATCCCAGCGCGGGTATTCAAGCATTTTCTCCGCCAGACTCCAGCGGGCATGCGGCGTGATATGAGGTGGCGCACCATTACGCCCCCAGGTCAGACGGATGCCATGCATCTGCGCCCGCCGCCCAATATAGTCGAGGTCAAAACGAAATATATTGTGGCCGGTGATGACGTCAGGATCACAACGTTGGATCGCATCGTTCAGGCCCTGCAGCAGCTCCGGCTCCGTCAACCGGTCCCCCCGCAGCACGATCTCCTCACCGTGAGAATCCTTGAGCGCAATTGAAATGATCCGGTCATCCGGCCGCTCGGGATGGGAAAAGCCATACCCATCAACACATGCGGTTTCAATATCAAGCGCCAGACAGCGCATCTCGGAAAATTCAAGCCCCTTAAAGAGAGTGGCGCCGCTGGCCAGCATATATTGATGGGAAATATCGGGGAGGAACAGATAGGGTGCATCGGGAGAGGAGTAAGGCGTGCCGGTTTTTGCCGCCAGGAAATCGCGAGCAAGCAGGCACTCACTCCAGGAATCAAAC
>JABBNX010000158.1:5252-8106 GCA_019352135.1 Pseudomonadota bacterium | reverse complement strand
CTATTCCCAACAGGTTTTTCAGGTGCTTCATGTCCGGGGTAAAGGGTACAAGTGATGCAATTATCGAAAGCAGCTTTTCAATTTTGCGGATACTGGAACCATTGAGCGACTGGTGGATGGCAGGCAGATCGGATTCCAGGGTGGTATGGATATTCTGCTCAAGAGTCATGAAAAAATGGCTCACATCCTCATATTCCTTGAAATAGGGATAATACCCATGTTCCATATAATCCCTGAACAGTGCAAGTACCTTCAGGCCATTTTTCTCAAGCTCTGTCACGATTGAATCAGCTGATTCCTGATGATTTGCCAGAAGGTTTTCAAGAGGCAGCGCGTCAAAGTAAATGCCGTTATTCATGCCGATGAATTCACGGAAGGACATCCCGTACATCTGAAATACAATGGCCCGCCTGCTCAGGTCATGGCTTCCCTTCGCGATTTCCAGGGCAGAACTGCCAGATGCGATAATCTTCAAGTCTGGGAAGGTGTCACAGATGCTTTTCAGCTCCATGGACCATGCCGGATACTTGTGGATTTCATCGAAACAGATCAGCTCGCCACCCATCTTGCAGAACTCGTCGGCAATTTCGTACAGAGACGAACGGGCAACCAGAAAATGGTCAGCCTGAATATACAAAGCTTTACGGCCTGAGCGGTCATCATTATACCGCTCAAGCAGGTGCTGGATCATGACCGTAGTCTTGCCGATGCCCCGTTGGCCGATGATGATTGAAAACCGGTTAGGTAGTGGGTGGTCGCGCAGAAAATACCGCTTGAAATCGCGGTTGCGGATTCTCAGGAAAGTCTGACTTAGGGGAATAAGGTCATCAAGCATTGCATAACTCCAAATAGTATTTAAAAACTATTTTATGCGTCATTTGTTAGTAATGCAATACTATTTGTCAGGCGTTAACCACAAACACGAAATACATCTGGCTATACGACATGGTTGACTCCGTATAGCCAGATGACATTGGGCAGTAAACTAATCATAATTACGGTTATCACCATGCCCAAATCCACAGTTATGCGAAATCTCTGCTGCGTATTCATTTTCAATGCTATCGTCACTACCAATCTGATACTTTTTAAGAAGCTTGGATGGGACTGATCGCAATAAATCTATTTCTGGAGCTTCAGTCACAACAAAACAATCAAATAACGGAACCAATGCAAAGTCAGAGCTTTTTAGGTGCTTATCAATAGCCTTAACAACATTATCAGTTAGATTTTCTACGCCAGCAAGCCTTGCCAGTTCAGACGGCTCCATTTGAAACATACAAAAATCGGCGCAGTTAAATGCTTTGCTATGGATGAGCTGGAGTATTTTTGCGATCAACTCAGGTGATCGAATATTTTTAGAATTATTCATATGCTACTCCTTGATATTATCGTTTGTATAGCGGGCGGATCATAGGCTTGATAATCGCAAATTACCGGGTTCGTTGCGGATAGCTGACTGCAAAGCTCCACTAATGATTGAATCTCCGGCTTTAAATGAATCGAGGATTCCTCTACCAGATGAATTGCATATTTGATCGTTGGGCATTACCAGCACCGAATTTACCAAATTGCGAAGATTGATGACTCCGGCTTTAGCAATCGTCTTGCGGTAGAGACTTTCCTTGGAAAACGGCAAAGTGACAATCGCAACAGTATAAATTCCGAGAGACCAGGCAACTTCAGCAAATAGCTGACATGTATTAGTCCCTGTTTCGCCACCAAGGCCAGCGACTAGGAGGACCATAGTTGCTCCTCCGATTGCGGATTCGATTTTTCTGATTGATTCCTGACGCGATTCACAATTAATGGGAGATGGCCGCAACCCCTCCTTTATTTCCAAACCGAGTAAAATCTTGGTTGGAGCTGAAGACATGCTCAGAACCTTGGGTTCGGTGTTAGCGGCGATATAGTCAATTCCATCAAGCTGATCTTGCATTATGTTTTCAAGGATAATCCCGCCAGCCGTACCGATCCCAGCCACCTTGATTACTGATGATTTATTGCTGATCATAATCTCTCCTTCTGAATTAGTTCTGTACTCATTCTGTTGCGGTTCGGGTGTTGCCTAGTTGGAACTGCAACCAGCATTTACAAACCATTCCTTTTTGTAGCCTTTATATGCGGATGCGGAACCAGAGAAGCGGATGTCGCGTGAATTGATGCCATAGGGCTTCACGAGAGACGCAAATCTTCTTGCTCCAATCGGATTGCCATTACATATTGTTGACCACGGCTTTTTATCAGCGAGTGCGTCCAGAATTGATTGGGTCCGAAGTTGCGCAACCTTCTTTGACTTGAAGATTGCCTTAACGTCTGAAAGTAGAGACTCAGCCAAATGTGAATCAATATTGCTTTGAGTTCTGACAGCCATTAGTGATGCGGCTTTTGACGTTGCTGGCAGCAGTTTTTCGATAACACGTTTAGAAGGTTTTTTACGCGATGCTGGCTTTTCAACCGATGCGAAGGATAAATTACACATTCCGGTTGCGGGCTTTCTGCTGCGGCTTGTGAGTCGAATAACTTTCATAGGTTTTCGTTGCGGTTTGATAGTTGCTGGTTGCATACTCTCCTCCTTATTCCTGTAAGTTATGATTGGCACTGACTGCGCCCATCATATCTAAATTATTATTACTGGAATTGCTGCAACATCTCTGGTTAAGCGCCGGATGCGGATTACCAGTCGCGCATACTATGGAATCAGCGGAATAAGGATGTGACGAGGATAACGGAGACTACGTCATGAAAAGGGTAGGATTGAAAAGGAAACTGAAAATCATCAAAAACTTTGAGCCATGCACGATTGATGACGGCGACGAGATGTACCCGAACGGCATCTTTGTTTTTAACATCA
>JABBNX010000158.1:0-5242 GCA_019352135.1 Pseudomonadota bacterium | reverse complement strand
GAATATTTGGCATGAATAAAAAAATAATTGATTCTGCAGGAGAATGCGGCTTGAGATCATTTTACATTATGCTTGGAGCGATTGATGACGGCGACGAGATGTACCCGAACGGCATCTTTGTTTTTAACATCACCAAGATGGCCGAATTTATTCAGAATCAGAATATTACCTGTGAAGAGATTATCATCAGGGATTTCAGTAGAGGCTCTTCTAAGTTCAAGGAAGACCATGTGGAAACGGTTGACGTTACAAAACCGGTAATTGTCGCAGAGATTTCACCAGGCCGGTACAATGTGATTGACGGCAACCATCGGATGGAAAAAGCCCGGAGATTGGGAATAGAAAAAATCCAAGCATACAAATTAAAACCAGAACACCACCTGAAGTTCCTGACTACTGAAAAGGGCTATCTGGCTTATATCGAGTACTGGAACAGCAAATTGAAGGGGGGCCAGGTAGTAAAAATGGCATTGCGGATGAATTCGTCGTTAAACACACCATAGAGCACGCAAGACAATCGAGCAGAAATATGATATTTACCCGATCAGTAGGTAATCACTGATTATAGGAGAGACCATGACTAAAGCAGAATTTGTAGCAGCAGTGGCAGCTGAGCTTGATGTACCTAAAACAGTTGCAGCCGAGACCGTTGACGCATTTTTGAAGGTTACAACCAATTTACTCAAAGCTAACGACAAGATTACTTTTCCGGGATTCGGCACATTTGAAGTTGCAAGTCGTGCAGCACGCACTGGTCGCAACCCACAGACTGGGGCAGAGTTAAAGATTGCAGCATCTAAATCAGGTAAGTTCTCTGCGGGTAAGAATCTCAAGAACCTGTAACGGTCGAAAACACCATTAAAAAAGCCAGACCGTGTAGGTCTGGCTGGCTCATTGCACAGGAAGTATAAAGAACCAACACTTCCAGCTGTGTTAAAGAATCCGATCCAATCACATTCGGCGCGCCGAAGATTTTGGCATAACATGCCACAATTCTTCCGTTATTCTATTAACTTCGAGTGCTAACAATTCAAGAACTCTCTTCACCCAAGAATCATTTTTCTGAAGATGGTTCTTTCTCGGAGTTTTTTTTAGTACGTCTTTTGTTCTTATATCCAGTAGCTAATTGCAGCCATCTTTTGTCTAATTTATAAAACCCACTATATTTGCTCTCCTCATGTGTAGTAGCAATCCTGCTACTGCATCTATCTATTATTGAGTCAATTCCTTTATTTACGGCAATCATGAAATTTTCTTTACTAACATTTTCTCGACCTTGTAACTCGTATTCAATTCCAAGATTTCTCCTAATTTTTTCTTTATCTTCCCTACTAATTACATTAGAGTTAGAATGCAAATGTTCTAATATTTCTAAAAAATCTATTGCTAAACATCTGTATGATAAATCCTTTGTTTTAGGGCCTACTTTTAGAATTGGTGGCCTATGACCAGAAATAATGGTATAAGCCATTTCTTTTTCGTCTTTATCGAGCCTTTTTCCACTCAATATTTTTTTCGCTATGTATTGTCTTTTTTCCTTTTCCTCACAAGCAATATGGCGTAAATCACTCTTACTCATAACGGTTTCTGGTGATTCGGTTTGAATTACATCAATATCAGTAGTGTTTTTGATGCCGCTGGATTCGATATTTGTTTCATTGAGCAAGTGTTCTTCCATAGCATCCTCCATAGCATGACGTTAATCACTATTGTTTACCAATGATAATGCTGTTCAGCTTGCGCTCCCAGGTTTCTAGAGTCTGCTGTTTTTCCTTGTCATAACGATACTGGTTATAGACCTTAATTACACCCTGCTTTGCGTGGTTCAATACAGCATCAATTACTTCATCCATTGCCCCTGACTGTGCCATGAACGTTGCCGCCGTCCGTCGAAGATCATGAGGAGTCAAATGCTCAATGCCGAGTCTATTCTCAGTAGCAGGCTTGCCATCCTTCAGGTAGAGCTGGTTGCCTTTAGCATCTGTAAGCGGCCAGGCGAGGTTTTTCGCAATTGCTCTTGATATGGCATGACGGTCTATTGACTTGTCTTTTGCCTTGTGAGGGCAAGGAAAGATGAAGCCATCATAATTTTCTTTCAATGGTATTTTCCTATTTGCTTTAACCCGATCTATTGAATCTACTATTATTTTTTTTGCAGAGGGCGTCAGAAATACTCTATGTGATTTTCCATTCTTAGCCCGTTCACTAGGAATTGTCCACCAATCACCATCAATTTCTTTGGTATGAATACCAACCATCTCGCCAGGGCGTTGCGCAGTAAGCAATATTAACTTAATGACGCACTGAATATCCAAAGAAATTGAAGCCGCTTCAAGTTTACTCCAGAATAACTTTATCTCATCTTGCGACAATACTCTTTCACGAGTATTTAACGGGGCTGGTAGTTTCACACCAATTGCAGCAGAAATCTGAAGTATGTCTTTTTCAACAGCATAGTTAAACATTTTACGGATAATCTTGAAGGTGTTATTTGCCATTCCCGGTGAACCACGTTCAACTATCGCCTCTACTAACAAAATTATGTCTCGTTTTTTTATGTCTTGGGCTTTACGTTTACCCCATAGAGGTATTACTTCCTTGTTAAGAATACGTTCGTCCTCTTGCCAAGACCGTTTAAATTTACTGGCATATTTCTCAACATATTCTTTACAAAGTTCAGAAATGGTCTTTGACTGTGAATGAGCAGCTTCTTCTGCGATCCTTTGTTCCTGTTTCCGTTTCTTCTCGACAACAGGGTCAACTCCATCGGCACTGCCACGTCGCAATGCCTTGACTTTTGAGAGTTCTGCCTGATAAAGTTCTCGAGCATTTTTGAGACTGAGTTTAGGATAATTGCCGAGCGTCAAGTACCGCCTTTTCCCGTCTATTTTGTATTGGTAGAAGAATGTCATCGTTCCAGATGGATGGATACGGATACCAAAGCCTGGCTCCTTATCTGCCATGCATTCATATGCAGTAGTCTTGGATTCAAGGTTACGAACCGTAGGATCATCAAATTTAACTTTCATATCACCTTGCCTATTTACAGTGGTACTTTAGTGGTACTTTTAAAGCTGGTTTTTGCAGATTTATATTGAAATATATTGGGACGACTTTTACATGCTGATCGCTGATAAACCGAAGATATTATAGTATATTATGATATGTTCTGGCAATTGATAAAATGATGTGGGATTGTGACAAACCTTTATTCGGGAGCAGGGGGTCGCAAGTTCAATTCTTGTCATCCCGACCATATATGTGTTAAAGGGGTTAGCCGATTACGCTGACCCCTTTTTTTATATACGGCATCCGTGTTTAACAGCGTGTCAATTTCAGTAACAGCGGCTTCGGCCGCATTTCGCAACAGGATTATGCATGAGTATCACTCCCACAATTAATCGCAGGCGCTGGTCAATTTTTGCTACCCTGGCGCTGATGTATATCATGGTCTATTTTTACCGTGTGTCGCTGGCGGTGGTAGCCGGTGATATTTCGCGCGAACTGCACCTGACGCCGGAACAGCTTGGGACGCTCTCCGGGGTACTGTTCTACGTTTATGCCGTTGCGTAGCTCCCTCTTGGGCCGATGATAGACCGTTTGGGGAGCCGGTTGGTGATCAGCTGT
Source organism: Pseudomonadota bacterium (assembly GCA_019352135.1). GTDB lineage: Bacteria > Desulfobacterota > Desulfuromonadia > Geobacterales > Pseudopelobacteraceae > JACRCG01. The sequence goes on along the minus strand of JABBNX010000158.1, from coordinate 1,615 downwards.
TGCGGCGTTCTTACCACACTTGGCGGGATTCTGTTTTCACAGGCCGATACGTTTGCAATCGCCATGATCGCCCGGGCTCTCATCGGTATCGGCACGGCATCGGTGTTGATGGCAACGTTTACACTTTTTAGTCACTGGTTCAGCAAGCAGGAGTTCGGGCGGGTCTCCGGCTTCATGGTGGCGATTGGGAACCTCGGCAATCTTACGGCCACGGCACCTCTGGCGCTGGCCGTCGGAGCCTTCGGCTGGAGGAATTCCTTTCTTGTCGCCGGGGTTGTGCAAGCGCTGGTGACGCTGCTGGTGTTTGTCAAGGTACAGGACAGGCCGGGTGGAGCCTTTGTCCGGGAAGAGGACGTGGTACATCCAAAAATAAGCATGATGACGGCATGGGGCGATATTTTCGGAACCAGGGATTTCTGGCTATTGGGGATTCTTGCGTTTTCCTGGTATGGTAATTACCTGGCATTGCAGGCGTTGTGGGGAGGGCCGTATCTGATGGAGGTGCTGCACCTGTCGCGTGGGGCAACCGGCAGCATGCTGATGTTCACCTCGTTCGGGTTTATTGCCGGCAGTTCCTGTGTCGATGTGGTTGCCCGGCGCTTCTTCAAATCCTACAAGAAAACCCTGCTGGCGGGGCAAATGGCGCTGTTGCTGTTGATGACGGCTTTTCTGGGATGGGCGGAATCAATACCGCAGCCGCTCCTGCCGGGTCTGTTTTTTACCATCGGGATGGCCGTTTCCAGCGGAGTGATGATTTATCCGATTATCCGCTCCATGTTCCCGGTACGTATCGTCGGCACCGCACTGACGTCACTTAATTTCTATGTATTGATGGGAGCTGCGGTGACACAACAGGTCATGGGGTACATTGTGGGATCGTACGGCACGTTGGCAACCGGCATATCGGCTGCGGCGCTCCATACGGCGTTCATGTTTCCGATAGTGGGTCTGGCGCTCTCCATCGCTTTATACTCACGAGCACGGGAGTATGGTCAGCTCAGCTGATGTCCTAATCCAGTTCTTCCCCCACCACTTCCATCTCGTCGGAAATTTCCTTCAGTGACGGATCGTTCTTCCGGAAAGCAACCACCAGCCAGTAGCAGAGCGCATATCCGGCCAGTGCGGCAAAAAAACCGATCACCGAACTCCCCAGAATAATCGCAGTGGCATACCCTTTGAGAGAACTCCACTCCAGGTTCCTCACCCGAAACACCGCCGGTGTATTGCCAAGCATCATTTCGCCCAGCTTGTAGCTGGCGGCCAGAACCGGAACGACTGTCAGGGGGGTATTGGCCCAGGAGCCGGAGATGCAGGTCAACTTGTTGAGGCGGAAGATAAAAGCCAATGCAATGGCCAGGAATGTGTGCAGACCGAAAAAGGGGGTAAAGCTGATAAAAACGCCCACGGCGAAACCGGCGGAAATGTGCCCGGGATGGGCATCCAGCGAAAGTATTTTTTTGAATTTCTTTTTGAGCTTGTCGATATTGATCATAGCGCTCCCGATTGTCGGCAACTCTACGATTATGAAGTCCATTTTGTCAATTGAATAGGCTTCACGATCAGGGCGATTGCTTCAATGTTCGCTTTTACCAGTAATTAATCATCAGGTCAGGGC
>JABBNX010000157.1 GCA_019352135.1 Pseudomonadota bacterium | reverse complement strand
GCTCAGAAGAGGCCGTAAGTGCCTCCAGAAGATGAAAACCGGGAATGCTGCGGCCGGAACCTTTCGCGGTTCCCTGTTCGTCTATTGCAATCAGTATTGTCGGCCGATGATAGCGTTCGACTAACCGGGAGGCGACAATGCCTATTACCCCCTGATGCCAGGCAGAAGAAGCGAGCACAATGCTCCTGCAGGCCGGATATTTGCCGCCGCTATCAACCATCCCGGCCGCCTCTTCAAGAATGGTGCGTTCAACCGTCTGGCGTTCAGCATTTGCCGTATCCAGTTCGTCAGCAATACCAGTACATTCTTCCGCATCCACACCAAGCAGCAAATCAACCCCCGGCACAGCGCTTTCCATACGCCCGGCGGCATTGAGACGTGGCGCCAAACGAAAGCCAACCTGGCCACAGGTAACGGCATCCGTGATCCCGGCAACCTTTTTAAGTGCCGTAATGCCCGGTCTGCGGCTATTTTCAAGACGTTGCAAACCGAAGTACGCATATATCCGGTTTTGTCCGACGAGTGGCACCACATCGGCTATTGTTCCGAGTGCCACCAGATCGAGCCAATCCCGAAGGTCCGGTTCATCACCCGCTCCAAACAGCCCCTCCTGCCTCATGAGACTCCGTAGCGCGACAAGAAGATTAAAGGCGACACCGACGCCGGCCAGCATTTTAAATGGATAAGCACAACCGGGCTGCAGCGGATTGACTACTGCAGCAGCGATCGGAATGCTCTCCTTGGGCGCATGATGATCGAGTATTATCAGATCGACTCCAGCCCGATGACAGTAAGCCGCTTCCTCTAAAGAGGTAATGCCGCAATCGACAGATATAATAAGCGTAGCACCAGAATCTATGATCCGTTGAAGCGCCGCTTCGTTAAGACCATAGCCATCATCAAAACGATTCGGTATGAAATAATTACAGCTTAAGCCGACCTGCCGCAGAAATGAGACCAGGAGCGCTGTGCCTGTAATGCCGTCCACATCATAGTCACCGTAGATACAGACAGTTTCGCCACTTTTCAAGGCTATCATCACTCGCGCAACCGCAGCCTGCATGCCTTTCAACAGAAGCGGGTCAACCATGGCGGAAAGAGTTGGAGAGAGAAACTGCGTAGCTACATCAACAGAGTCAATCCCCCTGCCGATCAAAATACGAGCGGTGGTGGAGCATATGCCGAGAAATCTGGAGAGCTCTCTGACTTTTACTTCATCAACAGTCTTGATATGCCATTTTTTCTCCATCCTGCTTTGCATTGATGCACACCTTTTGCGAAAAAAAACCCCCGGCAAGCGGGGGAATTCATTTCAGTTATTTCATTGCCGGCTTTTTGGACTTGTCAGGATCTTTCATCATAGCTTTAATCTGAAGTGCGGTCTGGCTGCTTGAATCAAGTTGAAGATATCTCTGCCAGTAATGCGCCGCCTTCTCAGGCTGCTTCAGGTCTACAGCATACACAAGACCGGCATTGTACAAACTCTGCAGATGATTTGGCTCAATTTTATTGGCATTTTCAAAATTGGCAAGCGCCTTGTCATACCAGCCAACTTTTCTAAACATGACACCCTGATCGGTCAGCACATTCGGATTGTTCGGCTGAATTTCCAGAGCTTTTCCATAGGCGTTGATTGATTTCTGCACTTGTTCAGTATCAAAATAATCATTGCCAAGCGAAACCCAGGCATTAAAATTCTTCGGATCCTGAGCGACAATCTTTTCGGCCTGGGCAATACGCCGGGAATAGTCGATTGGAGAACCGATAACGGCTGAAGCAGCTCCATCCGTCTGGCCGGCTTTACCGGCAGTGCTGATACTGAAGATCAAATATCCACCCAGCACGCCGACTATCAGGGCAACAACAGTAATCAGAATTGAATCTTTATTCAAAAGAACCTCCCCATATGGTGGTGGATTGAACCGTTCAGACCGTTTTAGCCTTTTTTGCCAAAGCACGATTTTCGAGAAGCACCACGATTGGACTTGCAACGAATACCGAGGAATAAGTACCGACAAGCACACCAATCAAAAGGGCCAATGAAAAGTCATGGATGACTTCACCTCCGAAAAAGAAGAGTGAAGAAGCGGCAAGAACAACCGTCAGAGAGGTAACAATCGTACGTGAAAGCACTTCATTGATACTGTCGTTGAAAATGGTGTTCATTGAACCTTTTAAATTCTTATGCAGATTCTCACGAATGCGGTCAAAAACGACAACCGTATCTGTCAGCGAATAGCCGGCTATTGTCAGAACGGCAGTGATGAAAAGCAGGTTAATCTCTTTGTTCATCAGATAAAAAACTGCAAACATGGCAAGACAGTCATGTATGGTCGCACAGGTCGCGCCAACTCCAAACTTGAAGTCAAAGCGCCAGGCAATATACATGATTATCCCCAGCATCGAAATGACTGCCGCAATCAGCGTATCTTTGCGCAACTTGTTACCAATGGAAGGCCCAATTTCCGTTGAGCTTTCTACGGTGAAGGCATTGTCCGCAAATTCCTTTTTAAAGGCGGCCTGCACCATTTCAGATGACTTTCCGACTGTAGCTCCGGCCATCTTAACCAGCAGTTTATTGCCGTCCTTAATTTCCTGAAGATCAGCTTTGGCTATGCCGTTCTTGTGCAGCGCCGCTCTGGCATCGGCAATTGAGATCGGCTTGCTGAACTTCAGCTGCATCGCGGTGCCACCTGAAAAATCAATGCCCATATTGGCTGCACCACGGCCGACCTGAATAACCCCGATAATACCGACAATCGAAATAATGGCCGATATGATGAAAGAAATTTTGCGTTTACCAATAAAATCTATTCTTGTTTTTCCAAGAAGTTCCATGAAAGGTGTTACCCCCTATATGCTCATTTTTTTAACTTTGCCCTTGTGCAGAAACAGGTCAAAAGTCACCTTTGTTCCAACCAGTGAGGTAAACAGATTGATGATAACCCCCAGACTTAAGGAAACTGCAAAACCTTTTACCGGACCAGTGCCAAACTGGAACAGTACCGCTGCAGTAATCAAGGTAGTGATATGGGAGTCCATGATCGTCAGGAAAGCCTTGTCATAGCCGGCGTCCAAGGCTGATTTGGGTGATTTCCCCAACTTGAGCTCTTCGCGGATGCGCTCAAAAATAATTACGTTTGAGTCAACCGACATACCAACCAATAGTACAATAGCGGCGATACCGGGCAGTGTGAGGGTGGCACCCAATGCAGCCAGGGCACCCATCAAATACACAATGTTCAGAACCATCCCCAGATCGGCAATCAATCCTGACAACTTATAGTAAATCGCCATGAAAACTACGACAAGCAACACTCCGATCAGACCTGCATATAAGCCTTTATTGATGGAGTCCTGTCCCAAAGACGGACCGACAGTCACATTCTGAATAATCTTAACGGGTGCAGGCAGCGCCCCGGCCCGAAGTACAATCGCAAGATCGGCAGCTGTTTTCTCAGTAAAATTACCTGATATCTGCGCGCTCCCTCCGGAAATTCTCTCACGTATAACAGGAGCAGAATAAATATTGTTATCAAGGACGATCGCAAAACGTTTGCCGACATTTGCAGCCGTAACCTGATCAAACAGCTTGGCGCCTAAAGAATTAAATTCAATAGCCACATATGGTTGGTTGAACTGTGAATCGATTCTTACCTGAGCGTCAGTCAATAAATCCCCGGTAATCATCGATTTCTTCTGCACTACAATCGGAATTTCCGTAACAGCACCAGTGACAGGATCAACACTTTTTTCCTTCAGCACCTCAGCATCATCCGGAATCGTTCCTGTCGGGGAAATATCCTCACGCACCATTTTAAAATCCAGGCGTGCAGTCCGACCGATTAGATCTATCGCCCGCTGCGGATCTTTGATCCCCGGCAATTGGACAACAATATTATTTATACCTTCCCGCTGGATAGTAGGTTCCGAGACACCGAATTGGTCAATCCTGTTACGGATAGTTTCCAGTGCCTGCTGAACAGCTTTGTCCTTGCGCTCCTGGGCATCCTTCTCGCTAACCCGCAACGTAAAGGCAGCATAACCGCCTTCATCAAATATCGGACTCTGTTCATAGGAGGGGTATTTATCCTTGATCAGTTTTTGTACGGTTTCGGCAGTTCCCTTTTCATACAGAACAACCGACACCTTATCTTCCCCATCCCTGGCAATATGTTTGTAATGAAGATTTTTGCTGCTCAAAGTATCTTCAAGATCTGTAGCAACAAGGTCAAGAGACCCTTCAACCGCTTTCTGGGTTTCGACCTCCATTACCAGATGTGTGCCACCCTGCAGATCCAGTCCGAGGTGAATCTTGTCCTTTGGCAAAAAGGTTCCCCACCATGACGGCAACGTTCCGACCAAAGTTGGAGTCAGGTACAGAAACGAAAGTGCTACAAAAACACATATCAGGCTTATACGCCAGCCAGTTCCTTTTGGCATAAGGCTTGTTCTCCCTTCCTTCCGGATTGTTAGCTAGTCCTTCTTGATTGCTGCGATATAGCTCTTGGTGATTTTAATATTGACGTTATTTGCAATTTCCAACGTCACGAGGTCGTTCTCTACCGCAGTTACTTTACCATGAACACCGCCGGCAGTTATGACATTATCACCTTTTTTCATCGCTTCAAGCAGTGCTTTATGCTCTTTGGCCTTCTTTTGCTGCGGACGAATAAGTAAAAAATAAAATATCGCAAACATGAACACCAGCGGAATTACCTGCTGAAATGCCGCCATTCCGCCGCCAGCCGCGCCGACGCCCCCCCCGGGAGCGCCTCCCATCGCAAAAGCCAATCCAAACATGTCATCATCCTCCCTTTAGTTTATTACTTCTGTAGCATCTTCGATTTAAACTGTCTGCGAAATTCGTCAAAACCATTATGCCCGATTGCCTCGCGGACCCTGCGCATAAGGTCAAGATAGAAGTGCAGGTTATGATAGGTATTCAACTGCGACGCCAGAATTTCACCCGACCGATACAAGTGCCTCAGATACGCCCGTGAATAATTTTTACAGACCTTGCAGCTGCACTCCGGATCCAGTGGCCCCGCATCATCTTCGTAGATTTTGGACTTGATATTAACCCGCCCCTGGCTCGTAAAAAGCATGCCGTTACGGGCATTTCTCGTTGGCATGACACAATCGAACATATCATACCCATGCCAGACAGCCTCTACGAGGTCTTCGGGCGACCCAATTCCCATTATGTATCTCGGGGCATTCTGCGGTAACAGGGTGGAACAACACTCCATTACCCCGTACATCTGTTCTTTTTCTTCGCCGACCGACAAGCCTCCCAGCGCATAACCGTCAAAACCGACCGAACATATATCATTCACACTGCGGGCCCGCAAATCGTAATGCATGCCGCCCTGAATAATTCCGAAGAGCTGTTGACCGGCACGGGTGTGAGCATCTTTGCACCGTTTCGCCCACCGAGACGTCAACTCAAGGGAGCGACTTACATATTCGTAATCTGCAGTGGCAGGGGGACATTCATCAAAGCACATGATGATATCGGCACCCAGAGCTTCCTGAACGGTGGTTGCCAATTCCGGCGTCAACATATGATAGGAACCATCCAGATGAGACTGGAATTTGACCCCTTCTTCACTGATTTTACGTAATTCTCCGAGACTGAAAACCTGGAAACCGCCACTGTCGGTCAGAATCGGTTTATCCCAGTTCATGAAGCGATGCAGTCCCCCCATTTGCTCGACCAGACGATGGCCCGGCCTCAAATAGAGGTGATACGTGTTCGCCAGGATAATCTGTGCATTGACCGCAGACAGGTCTTCCGGTGTCATGGCCTTAACAGTCGCATTGGTGCCCACCGGCATAAATATCGGTGTTTCAATCCCACCGTGAGGTGTTTTCAAGAAACCAAGACGTGCTTTGCTGGATGTATCACAATGAATAACAGAAAAAGTTTCTGACACACGACCCCTCAAAAGATAAACATAGCATCGCCGTAACTGTAAAACCTGAATTCGCGTGAAACCGCTTCACGATAGGCTTCAAGCACATATTCACGTCCGGCAAGAGCAGAAACCAGCATGAGAAGCGTCGATTCCGGCAGATGAAAATTAGTGATCAGAGCATCGATTACTTTGAAAGAATAACCGGGATAGATATAAATATCTGCCTCTCCGCTGCCTGAAACTACGTGCCCCGATTGTTGTGCTGAATACTCAAGCGTTCTGGCGGATGTCGTCCCAACAGCAATGACCCGGCCGCCCGCTGCTTTCGTCCTGTTGACCGCCTCAGCGGTATCAGGCGGAATAACAAAACGTTCGGTATGTATCTGGTGTTCCTCAACGTGTTCAACACGTACCGGCTGAAAGGTGCCCAAACCCGTGTGCAACGTAAGAAAGGCGGTTTCAACACCGTACATTGCCAACTGTGCCAGCAACTCTTGGGTAAAGTGAAGTCCGGCGGTCGGTGCCGCAACCGCACCAGGTTCTCGTGCGACGACAGTTTGATACCGTTCGCGGTCGCCGGAACAGTCATCACGTTGCAAATAAGGGGGCAAAGGGATGTGGCCTTCCCGCTCCAGCCATATGGCAAACGGCTCAGCCCCGACAAATTCAAGCAACCAGTTTTCTGAAGCGCAGCGTGACAGTACAACAGCAGTCATGCCGGACTCAAGAAGAATGTTCTGCCCTTCCCGAAATTTTTTCGACGATCTGAGCAAACATTCCCATCGTTCTTCACTGCCGGTCACGCGCCGCAGCAGAAATATTTCAACTCTTCCACCGGTGGGCTTGCGCCCAAACAACCGGGCTGGAATGACTCGTGTGTCATTCATTACAAGGAGATCACCCGGCCGCAGATAAACCTGAAGATTTTTAAATATATCTTCAGTGACACATCCAGCCGAGCGGTCAAGCAGCATTAAACGCGACTCGTCCCGCTTTTCAGGCGGGTGCCTGGCAATCAGCTCCTGAGGCAGATAATAGGTAAAATCCTTAACGAGCACTTAATTCAGGTTCCATTAATATCAGAGAGCTTTTTCAACTCCGTGCCAGGGTAGTAATAGGAAAGAATTTCTTCACAGGAAAAACCGGCGAGTGCACGCTGCTTGGCGCCCCATTGACAGAGCCCGACACCGTGTCCATTTCCTCTTCCGGAAAAGCTGATTTCGTTTTTTGAGTTCTTTATGGTAAAATTGGTGCTCTTTATGGCACCATACCCAATCGCCTTACGAAACTGTTCGCCGCTTACCGTACTGCTGCCTCTCGATGTCAGCAGGACAACCTGCTTCAAACGGCCCCGTGCATTAAGCCCCCCCGGTTTTATATCATACAGGCCCGATATGTTGTGTCCGGCAGCCTGCAGTCGAGCCTCAAGCTCTTTTAGCGAAAGTTTGTATTCCCAGGCGGTGGCCATCGGTGAAGTCAGGCAATACTGGCATTCAACGCCTTTTAGATATGGCAACGATGCTCCCCAGACATCTTCGGAAGATTCGGTTCGTCCGCCACAACTGGAGTGATAAAATGCCTGAATGATACTGCCACCGAATGTCAGCACCTCTCCTTCTGTCTCGAGAACCGCACGACGGGCACGGCTGTCTTCAAGCAGACACCCCCCGTACACCTGATCCACAACTGATGACTCCAAATGATATGGGGAGTCCTTGCGGACCATTTTTCTATTCATGGCATACGTTCTGGCAATAATGGCCTGGGCTTTTACCGCTTCAATCGGCCACGCGGAAGATATTTCGCAATTAATAAGCCCAACCAGATATTCCTCAAGCGGCAACTGGTTTACCACCAGAATTCCCTTGTCTGCCACAGACAGCTCTGCAAGCCCTCGATACGGCTTATTGTTCACATACACTGCGGAAGAGGCAGAGAACAACAGGCGCTGGAACAGTTTACCTTCGACCAGCAGCCCACCCTGTACAGGCTTTACTGTAGCCGGAAACGACATAAGAAGCGCATCGCCTCTTTCATTCGTCACAAGTAGCCCGTCACCGGCTACCGTTACTTCGGAAGCTGACTTCACAATTGCAATCCGGATGGTTTCATCCAGAACGGCAGCATTTACCCTGTTCACTCCCGGCCACAATAAAACGACTGTTGCCAGTGTGAAGAGGATAAGTATATGGATACGATATGATGTCTGCAAAACCTGACGATAGAAACATATTATGCCGTATCGTGTCAATTTTTTTGATTACCCATCAGGGCGATTGCTTCAATGTTCGCTTTTACCAGTAATTAATCATCAGGTCA
>JABBNX010000156.1 GCA_019352135.1 Pseudomonadota bacterium | reverse complement strand
AGTGCCAGCCTGTCACGCTGGAAGTCGCGGGTTCGAGCCCCGTCAACCCCGCCATAACAATAAGGGCGAATAGCTCAGCTGGGAGAGCGCCAGCCTTACAAGCTGGATGTCACAGGTTCGATCCCTGTTTCGCCCACCAATTAAAACAGCCACTTAGATTAGTTTCTAGGTGGCTGTTTTCTTTTACTGCTGCCCGTGTAACCTCTGGTGTAACCTTTAGCACCCTTGCTAGGGGTGAAATATAAAACAGTCCTCCCCGTGCTCACAATTCCATTGTTCATTAGAAACCCGTCCTGTATACCACCGGTACTATCAATAATCGCCTGGAGGTAACAAATGGTTCAGAAAAGCGCACTAATAAAGGCCTTATTGATTGGAGCCACCTGCGTTGCTATTATTGCTTATTTGAGGCCCAGTCCCTCCGTATCGAATGCAGAGCGGGAAGTTGAACCACCTCTTGTAACTAAACAGACAGAATCAATAAAGCCAACAGCTGCCAGCTCTGCAGTTTCTGACGACAAAGGAGGTAACTGGTTTGTGATCGAAAACATTACAGGGAAGTGCAAACCAGATGAAGGCCCAGCAGACATGATAAAGAGCCTAAAAACGCTTGGTCAGCCCTACGAAGTAAAAGAGGATGTTGTGGATGGCGACAAACCGATGCAGGTACGTCTGCTACTGAATGACGGCGTTGAATCCGGTAAGATTGTTTACTATCGCGGGAAAACCCTTTGTCAGGCCCAGGCAGACAAAAAGAAGGAATCTACAGAGTCAGAGTTGGATCGGTATAAGTAAGCCGCCCCGGTGATTTGGAGCGGCTTCGAAATAAAAATGAGAGGTCGTATTTTGTATAACAAGATTGCACAATTGGAATATAAAAAGGAACAATTAATTGAAGAGATTTTTATTAGGACGGGTGACGAAGACTACATTACTGCCCGCTGGTTTTTCTTAAATCACCTGCATCGGCAATTTTTCTGGAGTGCAGCTCAGTCATTGGAGAAATACCTCAAGGCGTCCCTCATATTAAATGGATATCCAGCAAAAGATTATAATCACAATATTGTTGATCTTTTTAAGGAGGCTAGCGGCTTTGCAGGAAGCCTAATCCCTCAAGAACTAGAAGCACCAGAACAAGTCAAATTGTTTTCGGAATATGCAAAATTATGGGGTGATCCGAAAACAGAAAAATTCGTAACACGCATTAACGAGCTGGGAAATCCAAGTAACCGTTACGACTATTTCGGAATAAAACTAGACGCCTCTGACATCTACAAGTTTGATCAAATCATTTTTGCATTGCGTAACATAACTGTCAAACTTGATGGAATTGTAGATGAATGCGACCCAGCTAAAACCTACGCAGACCGAATTCGTGAATATCCAAATCAACAATTGCGAAGTTTTGCTCCTTATCTTGGGGAACAAGATAAGGCACAACGATCAATTTACGAGTCAGCGTGTGAAAACAACTTTCCGTTCGCTCCAAAGTCATTTGTTCATCAAGAACTACCTTTAACCATACGCGGGAGTGTTCCTCTGATAAAAATTATTTTTAAAAACAGTAAGATATCTATTTTTTGTGATCTTGAAAATTGGATATTGAAGAACTTTACTATTTCTAAAAAGGACTTATCAAGACTCAAACGTAAATAAAGAGAGATGTGGGATATGGATGTTACGCCAGATGTAGCGGTGTTTTTTATTGTTGCTGCAGCCTTCGCCATCTTCTCGAAGTCCCTGGTTGTACGGGGGGGGTAGCCTGTGGTTGCTTGTCAGTGGTTGGTTTGCGCTCTTTTTTGGCCTGTTGTCGGCTCTTGTTATGCTGGTTTTCCATGTCTTATTCTCCTGCTGTATTCACTTTGCCGTTGGATTGCTTCTTGTACTGCCTCAGAAAGTCTCTGATTTCACGGTACAGGTTGCTATATCCGTCGAGTATCGCCCTGCCTGGTAGCAGCTCACCTGCCTCGAAGAGCCGAATACTATCTTCCGCCAGCTCTCCTGGTGTTGCCCGAAACAAAACCTTCCCGGGATTCGCGGCGTCATGTAGGAGTTCAATGTTGCAGCCAAAGAAACGAGCAATGGTGGCCTGTTTAACGCTTTTGATGATTTTATGATTCAGTCCCATGTGGATCCCCTATGCTGTGCCGGCAATGTTGGTATTCTGAAAGAACAGTTCTGCGCGCAGCTGGTCAATCTGCCTAAACATCTATCGTCCTGTTTTTACCCAGCCGACGAGCGCTCGCTGGTCGGTCTCGGGCAGAGACTTCTTGAGGTTGTTGAAGGTGGTGGCTGAGAGATTCGGGCCGGTGATAATCTTGTCATCTGCATAATTTCTGGTTTTGATGCCTGCGGATAAGTTTGTCATGTTGTTCTGTTCCTCCTATTAATGTGGTTCCAACTGTGTTGCTGGTGTCTTTCTTTTTTTTGTTCTGCGTCCCTGAAAATGCTGGGGATATGGCTAAAACTATAGAAAGGGTAAAGAGCGCTTAACCGACAAAATACGGGTATAGGTTAAGCAGCCTTTCCCGATCGAGCCCATTCCCACAACAGAACCAGTTAAGCGGGCTTTCCTGCTGCTGGTTAAGCAGCCTTTACGTGGATTTTGTTTTTTTTGAACGTATTTCATTTTTAACTTCTCTCGCATGATCAATATTCGAATTGTCCCTGGTGGGTGGTTCCCATGTTCGCCACTTGTCAGAAAGCCGATATACCGCTTTTACGCCAACCCCATTACGGATGCCGCCCGGACACGAATATTCAATAAACCCAATTTTTAGCAGTAATTTTACTGCACTCGAAAATGTCGGGCGGGTCATTCCAAAAGCTTTCTCAGCCTCTCCAAATGAAAAGTCAAAGATAGGTATCCCGGAAGCATCTTTCCGATTCTTGGCTGCCGAATAATCACGCTTTGCTCTGCATATGTTGGCTACGTCGGTTGCTGTCTTCGTTAGATATTTCCAGGCAGGAAAAGTGATATCTTTTGGAAATATTTGACAATGCCACTGATCAAACGAAGGCATTGATTTTCTGTTACGTCCGTTGGGTAGGACGGCTTTCTGTTTTGTCTTTGGCTGCGCCACTGGTAAGGCGGCCTTAACTGGTAAAGAACACTTAATCTGTTCGGGTTTATTGTGCTCTAAGGGTAAAGAGTGATCAACCAGAACAGGAGTTGGAATATCCACAGGTAAAGCAGTCTTAACCGGTTTGATTTCTGAAACATCAACCGGTAAAGCGATCTTAACGGGTCGTACTGTTTTGCTCCATGCCTCGCTCCATACATCATGGTACAAGTAATTTTGACAATCTTTTACAGTGCCTTTATTTTTGATATCTCTTATGGGGCGCCCATTGGCTGCGGCCTTCTTTGCGGTTTTATCCCGTAGTACCATGGACGGCGTTTGCTTCCGTTTGGGTTTGGTCTTGGTAGTCACCTGGTACCGCCAGCCAGCGCCTTGACCGCACGAAACAGCTTGCGGCGTGCCGTCAAAAGATCACGGGCATTTACTATCAGCCTGCCGGTGCTGTAACCGTTGATTATCTCCTGTACCTGATCATTGTAGCTGGTAGTAAAACAGCCATAGCCGGTAGACGTATCTCGGGATACAGCCGGTTCGCGGCGGGTGAGAGCGTATAGCACTGAGAACAATTCAATATCCGTGCTGGTGAATTCTGGTTCTGCGTTCATGTAGTCGTTTGTCTCGGTCATTGTGGTGGTTTCCTTTACGCAGCTGCTGACTTCTTGTGGCCGCGCCCTGGCCCAGGCTTTCCGCTGCCTATCTTCGATACTGTAGACGGAGTCAATAACCCCGGACGATTTGCTACCCACGTTTGTAATTCTGACAGGAGATATCCTGTTGCCCTCCCACACGGTGATAATTTGCGGCGTTGCGGAAACAGGTTTTCCTTTTCCAGCCTGTAACGCTGTGATCGTTTGAGCCCTGAAATCCCGTCCGCTTCTTTGTCTCTGATAATTCTTTCATCTGCCATTTTTGATGCCTCCTTGCGGTTTATTTATGTTTATTGTGCCTTGTGTTTTTCCAATACCAGGCGGTTGAATATCGGCAATGGAACGTTTCACGCTTGTTGTCTTGAACGCAAAAAGGCGCGAAGCAACATCCTATAGATGTTAACTCCGCGCCTATAACTTCCGACCACGCGGGGGGTACTATTTGCACCAACAGGCGAAAACTCAGCCTCCCTATGTCATTTATGCTTTATATTTCTTATTAAATCATAGTGTTTTGCGTATAGCAAACTGTTTGCCGATATATTATTTTTTTTGTGTATAAATTGCTATCCCCCAAATTACGCCATCTTGCGTACCATCGGGATGACGTTGCTGGTCTTCTCTGAGATAATACTATTAAGTTTGCGTTCCCATGCTTCAAGAGCTTGTTGTTTTTCTTTGTCGTATCGGTTCAGGTTGTAGGTGCGAATAATGCCTTGCTTGGTATGGTTCAGCACTGCGTCGATGATCTCGTCCATGAATCCGAGCTGTGACATGGAGGTTGCAGCCGTCCGGCGCAAGTCGTGCGGTGTGAAGTCAGAAACACCCAGCTTGTTTTCTGTGACTTGCTTGCCGGTTGCATCGAAGACCGGAGTACCATTTATCAAAACAGGTACAGCAATATTCCGCCCCACTGCCTGCGATATAGACAGTCTACCCATTGCCTGGTCTTTTTTGAGGTCGGTGCAGGGAAATATGAAGCCCTCCCCCACCTTATCACCAACAAGCTTAAGCGCCGTGTCGGTTAGATATACACGGTGGGCCTTTTTATTCTTCGACCTCTCAGCCGGGATTGTCCACCAATGGCCGTCAATCTCGCTTGTGTGCATGCCGATCACCTCTCCGGGGCGCTGCGCTGTAACCAGTATCAAACGGATTGCCGTTCTGACTTCAAGGGATGCATGGCAGGTGTCCAGACTGTTCCAAAGGGTTTTAATCTCTGACTCGTTTAGAACACGGTCGCCACGGTTCAACGGTGCTGGCATGACAACACCGTCGCATGGTGAATGCTCGAGGATGTCTCGTTGGACAGCGAAACGAAACATCTTTCGAATGATTTTGAAGTTATTGTTTGCCGATCCCGGAGAGCCGCGTTCAATGATTGATTCCAGCAAAAGAACCACGTCGCGTTTCTTGATGTCGGCTGCTTTGCGCTTGCCCCATACGACAAGAGCGTCTTTGTTCAATATGCGTTCATCTTCATACCAGGAGCGTTTTATCGGCTTGGCATGTTTCTCGATGTACTCGGCAACCAGGGCGGCAACCGTAAGAGCAAGGCGGCGCTCTTCACGTATCTTGCGGTCTGCATCATGTTTCTGGTCGCGTTCTTCCTGGGGATCCCGAGGATTCCTTTTATCGTGAAGGATTGAATACGCTGCTGAATAATCGGTTCTTGCATCAGCAAGGCCCTTATCCGGATAACTGCCAAGATTCATCTGACGGCGTTTACCGTCGAATGTGTAGGTAAATACCCATATCTTATGCCCTGAGGTGAGTACACGAATTCCGAAACCGCCGCCTTCGCGTTGCTGATACATCTTGTCTTTAGCTTTGAGATTAAAAATAAACTTGTCGGTAAAATTCATGCCGTCTTCCCCCCTGTGCGAGATTACACTAAAACCGTGTAACCTCTGGTGTAACCTCTAATATATTGACAATACAAAAAACACAATAAAACATAAATAGACTATTTACGCCTATAAGTCAATATGTTATGAATTCACTTAACAGGGGTTCAAAACAACAGAAAACATAAAAAACATAATTATATCCTGACTTACAAGCTGGATGTCACAGGTTCGATCCCTGTTTCGCCCACCAAACAAATCAGGCACTTACAAGTTTTCTTGTAGGTGCCTTTTTCTTTGTGGTGTAGTAAATGGTGTAATAAAGTTTGAAGTACCCCCTTCTATCATCCCGCCGATAACATCAACCATTACCCTGATACACGCTGCCATGATCTGCTATACAACACCACGACGCTCTGACAGTCACTAGGAGCGCCGACCGACCGCCAACCCTTGCCCTACGCAATAAAACAAAGAGGGTGCCGGGGGGTCGATGGTACTAGTGGGGGGTAAAGGATTTCTTTCTCTCTGTATAGTTCCCGCTCTCCATTGAGAAAACGATTAAAAAGGTTAATTGGTTTCAAGTCTAGTTATGAGGCTCATAATAATAATATATAACAATATCAATATGTTACTGTATTATTTGTCTTGTATTTCTCATAATTCTCATTTATATATGCCGCCAGTAATTCAATCCAATTGAACACGGGAGGCAAAATGAAGTTATCTGAATTGATTGCACATTTACAGGGATTGCAGGAACACGGCGATTTACCCATTTTCATTGGCGATATGACTCCTGATATTACCTTTGACATCCACCAAGGCGATAACAATTGGGAACCGGAAGAGTACCCTGATGGCTATATCAGAATCGGAGAAGCAGGGTATTATTGAGATGTGCCTCAACGGGAAGCAATTACGTAAACTGTAAGGTGACGCCCCTTAGTTTATGGATGATTTTGATTATCAAAATGGAAAGGGCCATCAATGGCACTCAAAAAAACAGGGGATACATTGGCAAGGAAAGAACGCGATATATTGTGGCAAGCGTTTCTTAAACGTAACGCGGGAATGGAGATAGCTACATGGGTAAGAAAAAATGCCTCTGAGTTATCTACCTCCGTTTGGAGTTCAACGCTCCACCAGGGCAAACCTGCGTCTGTTAAATCGCTATTAATCATGTGCTCGGAGTTGGTGATGCCTATGGCACAGGTTAAAGATATGCTGATAGTAAGGGGTGAAAAGTCCATAGCCAAGATGCTGCACGACTAACTGTGCTGTGTCCTATCCACCACCACCACTACTACCGCCACTTTTACCGCCGCCGCCACCGCCAACGACCCTGACACGAATACTGGTAATATTTGCAGGAACAGTAAAAGTGCCATTGGTTCGGAATTCCTGCCAAAGCCCTTGTCCAAACTCACCCATGTACCCTGGGGGAACCACCTTGGTGGCGGTTGTTATCACAGGGGCCGTTACAGCTTCAACTACAGTTAGACCTCTTCCCATTATGCCACCTCCTCAAAGCCATAGACTCTGATTGAAATACCTGCCGCTTCCGCCCTGGCCACCAGCACTTCTGCCGTGCTCATCACCAGGCCGCTCCGCTCCAATACTCCGTTGGCCGGGATGATTGTGTCATATTCAATGTAGTCTGCTGTTGCCGGTACGGCTGTGCCGATAGACAACCGCACCGCGATCGACGCGGCGCTGGTATTGACCATGTTGACGTTGACCGTTGCCACCGTTGCCGCTGGTACCGTGTAGATGCTGGTGTTAGTTGCTGCCGTCAATGCGGCCTTTCCAAGTAATCCTGATGCCATAGTGCCTCCTTATAGTTGTGCGTAGAAATATCTGCCTATCAAAGATGCTCTGATATCCATGTGGGCTGTGGGGCTGACGTTGTGATCCGCCAGCAAAGCCGTAAAGGCGGTAACCAGATCCGGATTTGCGGCGATCGCGGCCTGCAGTGCGGCTAATGCTTCCATTGCATCTGCCGTCTGGGCGGATAAGGCGCTGATCGCATTGGAGACCGCCGCCGCCAGGCCTGCCGGGTGAACCGCTTTACTGTTCAATAGCCCGGCGATCGACTCTGCCGCTGTGGGCAGCTGGATGTGGCCGACGACTTCTTCCGTGGCAAGCCTGTTGTGTGCACTCAGCGCATCATCAACATACGACCGCGTGGCCGTGACGATGTACGGATCGACAACCATGTTGACTGCGGCGGCGTTAACCACGTCCAGCAGGCCGCGAATGACGATGTCCAGAGTGGTAGGATCGCCCGGAGCAGGAAGCTCGATCACCTGGTGCATGCCGATCGCCATCAGTATCCCCGTTGCCGACAACAGGCCGAACTCGCGAATGGTGAAACCGCCGACGCCGACCGGTATCGGCGCATCGCAGACAATCCGGTTCGGCAGGTTTGGGGCAAGGCTGATCGACAGCAGCGCCCCCCGCCACCGCTCATTTTTCAGCGCTGCTTCGCTGCCGGTGGTCTCGTACCAAGCGCCGGCGGCATCGCCCAGGACCATCTGGGTGATATCCACCTGGCGCGCTTCCATGGATGCATCAGCAAATTCGGCGAGACCTGCGATGGTCAGTTTTAATCCAAATACTGTTCACTTAACTAAAGTTTTTATGCCATTCTGCCGAGAAGTT
>JABBNX010000155.1 GCA_019352135.1 Pseudomonadota bacterium | reverse complement strand
TGGCCGCTGCCATAATCGCATTTAGAAAAGCAGGCTTTATTTACGGATAAGTTCTTAATCAATTCTGCCGTTCCCGTAGTTGGTGCGCCGCGGTAAAGTATTTTCGATACCCTTGGAGAAGAATGAGGTATGCCGTGATGGCAACCGCACCGGTAATGGCGCACATGATGGCAATCTGATAGCGTACGGCTACCGCCGGTGCGGTCCCGGAGAGGATCTGCCCGGTCATCATGCCGGGAAGCGCCACAATTCCCATGGCCGCCATGGTATTGATGGTTGGAATGAGTGCGGCACGGAAGGCGTTGCGCACCGCGGTTTCAGATGACTGGCGGGCTGTGGCGCCCAGGCAGATGGCTGTCTCGATCTCTTCCCGCCTTTCCCTGACCTCCGCAGCCAACCTTTCGGCGGCGAGGCTCGCCCCATTCATGGAATTGCCGATGATCATACCCGCAAGTGGAATGAGATAGCGGGGGTCGTACCAGGGGGCATACCCGACCACCAAGGAACAAAACAGGAAAGTCACCACACCGCAGCCGATGAAAATGGAACTCCCCATTATCCGGTAAAACCCGGGCATCTTGTTGCGAATCCGCGAACCCATTACCTGTAACGAAAAGCCCGCCATTATGACAAGTATCATGATTACCGGCAGAGGGGTGTTGATGGTGAACACCGCGTCGAGAACGTAGCCGACCGCAAGAAGCTGCAGGCCCATACGAACTGATGCCCACAGCATCTGCCGCGCCTCTCCGGTCTTCAACAGGTACGCAAGACTCGTGGCCAGAAGAACCAGCCCATAGGCCAGCGCCAGGTTCATAAGAGTCAGGTTTATCACACCCTGGCTAGCCATGATGCTCTCCCTTCTTGTCTTCGGGCTCAGCAAGAAACTGCCTGAGCTCCAGGCTTGTGGGGTTGTTCAGGAGATCGTCCGGGTGCCCCGCTTCACGGATACGGCCTCCTTCGAGGTAGATGAGGTAATCTGCGATATTACCCGCAAGCCTGAGGTCGTGGGTTACAAGTATTACGCTCAAACGCTGCAACGAGCAGATGTCGTGGAAGGTAGCGGCAAGCCGGTCGCCGGTAGGTCGGTCGAGAGCGCTGGTAGGCTCATCGAGTAGGATAACATGGGGCTCGGTGATCAGGGCACGGGCAAGGTTAACGCGCTGTTGTTCACCAAGAGAGAGACTCCGGGCGTCCCGTCCCAGAAGATCGTGCGCCAATCGAACCAGTTCCATGACATGACGCACCGCCGGACTCTCGGCAGCCGGCAGCGGCTCCTGGCGGAAAAGAAAGGGACGTTGCAGGTTGTCGAGGACCGTCCCTTCGAACATGAACGGCTTCTGTAATACCATGGCGACCCGCTGCCGCAGCGCAAGGGGGGCGAGGCGCATTATATCCTCTTTGTCCAGGAGGATCGTGCCGGTAGTCGGGTCATCAAGGCGGTTGATAAGCCGTATAAGAGAACTTTTTCCCCCTCCCGACGGGCCGACAATGGCGGTTATCTCACCCTGGCGGGCGAAGAACGAGATGTCCGTCAGAATCGTAGTTTCCTTACCCAACCGGTCATGCCGGACCAGGCCGACGTGCTCAATACTCACCATTATGGGGTTATCGCCGATTGTCTTTGTATCCATTATGCGTTCACCATAGCTTTCTGTCTTCATCCAATCTATTCAATAACTATAGTCAACAACATTGAATATACCATTCAGAATACTTTCCTGAAGACACCGTACTGCCGCTGCACCACGAAAAAAATCGGAATTGTCACAAGCTGCAGCGCGACGCAAAAGACAATTGTAGCAGGGATCGAGCGGTCATAAAGGAATCCAATAACAACCCCACACCTACTCAACAAACGCGACTTATATGCCACTGTAATTCATTGTAGCGCCCTTGTCGCAAACAAATTTCATATCCATGTGGTAGCTGCTTCCGTTTTTCTGTCGGAATCGTGACATCAAAAGATACCACTTTCTGCTAATTGCCTTTTACAACTACAATTTGGTTGCATCAATTAATGATTGCATTTATTGTGGCTTATAATGAGTTTAGGTAAAGGTTTCCGCCCATAGGACGGGGCCTTATGAGGCTCAGTATATTCAATATCATGTTTGATTTTGTAAATAAAATCTGGATTCGGGACATGGGATTACTGACTATAGATGGCATTGAAGAAGGGATGATTTTAAAGTCGGATGTCCGCGACCGCAGCGGCCGCCTGCTTCTGGGGTCCGGCGCTGAACTCAACGCGAAACATATCCGTATGTTTCGCACGTGGGGGGTCATGGAGGCGGACATCATTGGCATTGATGATCAGGCTTGCTGTGCATCCTTTGCTGCCGATGTCGACCCTGAATGTATGGTGGTCACAGAGAACGAATTGCGGCCACTTTTTCGCAATGCCGATCTTTCCTATCCTGCAATGGGTGAGTTGTTCCGTCTCTGCTTGCTTAGGAAGGTGCGCAATGAATTCCGTTAAGCCCTCCCTCGATTTTCTTGTCAATGAAGCAACTGTGGTATATTCACTGCCACAACTTTATGAACGGCTCAACCAGACAATCAATCATCCGCGCAGCTCAATAGCCGATATTACCAAGGTCATAACCGAGGATTCAGGGCTCTCATCACGTATTCTAAAACTGGCCAACAGTCCGATGTTTGGATATTACTCGAACATCGACACCATAACCAAGGCCGTCACGATTATCGGTACTCAACAGCTACGAGACATGGCCTTGGCTATTTCTGTCATGGGGGTCTTCAGGGGTATCCCGGAGGACTTGATCAATATGACATCTTTTTGGCAGCATAGCATCACCTGCGGCATAATCGCCCGCACACTGGCTACGTATCGGCGTGAAGCAAACGTGGAACGGTTCTTTCTCGCGGGCATGCTGCATGACGTTGGCCAACTGATTCTCTGTGCCAGAGTACCAGATCTAGTTCGTGAAATGATCGCCGTGAGCGTGAAGTCCGGTAAACCGCACTTCATCGTTCAGCGTTCCGTATTAAGTTATGACCATGGCGACGTGGGGGGGGCGTTGCTGAAACAGTGGAAGATTCCGGCAAATATCGCTGAGCCGGTGGCCTGCCATCATGCTCCCGAACGGGCCGAACTTTACCCGATTGAAGTTTCACTTATGCATGTGTGGCCGACGTGATTGGCCATGCCATGCAGGTCGGCTTTGGCGGTGAGCCGTTTGTTCCTCCTCTGAATAGGTGCTCCTGGGAACGGTTGGACATTCCGATCAGCATGCTGGCAACCATAATTGAACAGGGTGATGCCCAACTAACAGAAGCTTTGGCAATACTTTCCGGAGACGCATATTCATGAGTGATGCAGTGGAGCCATTGCAACAGGAACTGGAGAGATTGCAGGAACGGAACCTTTATCTGGAGGAGTGCAATCTTCGCTATGTCAGTGTCCTGGACATGCTGGCCTCCAGCAGTGATTTTCAGGCGGAGCTAAACCGGGACAGGGATAGAGATTCCATCATCAGGGCAACGCTGCAGCAGATCAAGAGGTTAATGGAATTTACTTATACGGGGCTGTATATAAACTCTGACGAAAACGATTTTGCTCTTGTCGCATGTGAGCCGCCTACCCGAAAGGAGGAACTTGAGAGTGAAGTTGACACCAAGATCATGGATGGCAGTTTCGCCTGGGCCATAAACCAGAACCATCCGGTTCTGCACCAGGCCTGTAATAGCAAACAGACCATGATTTTGCACGTAATCTCCACCCAATCCCGTATCCGAGGAATGTTTGTGGGACTGCTTCCCGGTAGGCAGACGACCGTTGATGCTCCCTCACTGAATGCGCTTTCGGTTATTCTGACAAATACTGCGTATGCTCTTGAAAGCGCCACACTCTACACCATGCTCCGGGATCATACGCACAATCTGGAACAGAGGGTAAGTGAAAGGACCAGCGATCTGCAAAATGCCCGGCAACAGGCTGAAGCGGCCAATCGGGCCAAGAGTGCCTTTCTGGCAAACATGAGCCACGAGTTGCGAACCCCCCTGAATGCCACCATCGGTTTTACTGATGTTGTGCTGTCCAAGAGTTCTGGCCCCCTGAACGTTGAACAGGAAGAATATCTGGGATATGTTCTCCAGAGCAGCCGACACCTTCTTGAGCTGATTAACGATATACTGGATTTATCCAAAGTAGAAGCCGCCAAGATGGAGCTTAACCTGAGCGATGTAACCATTCATAACCTCCTTGGCAACTGTCTTATCATGGTCAAAGAGTTGGCGTATCGCCGTGGAGTCCAACTAAGAGAAAAACTTGCTGCGGATCTGCCTGTTACCGTATGGGTCGATGAGCGTAAACTGAAACAGGTCATCTATAATCTCCTCTCCAACGCCATAAAATTCACCCCTGCCGGCGAGAGCGTCACCATTGCCGCCCGTTACAGCAGCAACCTTTTAGACTTGCCGCCAATTATCCATGAAAAACTTGCTGGAACTTGCACCGTCACCCCGCACTACCTGTGGGTTTCCATTTCCGACACCGGCTTAGGGTTGAAATACGAGGATCTGGAACGGATCTTTAACCCCTTTGAACAGGCCGACAACACTGAAACTCGTGATTTTGAGGGGACTGGGCTGGGTTTAGCCTTAACCAGAAAGCTGCTTGAACTTCACGGAGGGGCGATCTGGGCCGAGAGCGCAGGAATTGGCAAGGGAAGTGCGTTCCATTTCGTTTTGCCGGTGTAGTATTTGCCGCTGTGATTGATATTGATGTTACATACAAATTATTGGAGTAGGCATGTTGGAAACCAGCACACAGAAATGCATCCTTTTATGCGATGACAACACGATTAATCGCAAACTGATAATCGCCATGCTGACGAGATTACCTTTCAAAGTAATCGAAGCTGCGAATGGTCAGGAAGCACTGGCCTGTGCCCTCGCAGACCATGGATCTATCGATCTCGTTCTGCTGGATATCAGTATGAAGGACATGAGCGGTATCGACGTTTGTCGAACCATACGGAGCAGCCTTCAGGACCAGAGGCGGCCCTTGCCGGTTATAGCATATACTGCCCATGCCATGGTTGATGAACGCATATTGTATCTCACCGCCGGCTTCGATGATATCCTGACCAAACCAACCACGCGAGAGGACCTCTTCAGTATCTTGAGGCGGTATCTGCCGATAGGTACACAGCCTGCAAAAGGATAGTATCCTGATGGTATGTTTAAAAACCCAACCAAGGAGTGAACTACATGAAAACGCTGATTGTCGAAGACGATTTCCTGAGCCGCAAGTTGATGCTCGCCTACCTGTCGCCTCTGGGCGAGTGTGATATTGCTGCCAATGGCTCGGAAGCCCTTGAGGCATTCATGATGGCCAATGATGCGGGCCACAATTACGATCTTATTACGCTTGATATTATGATGCCGGAAATGAGCGGCCAGGAGGTTCTCAAGCGTATGCGGCGAATCGAGGAAGAACGGGGGCTTGTTCCGGCCAAGATTGTCATGACTACTGCGTTAAAAGATGTCGACAATGTTATGACCGCCTTCAAAAATCAGTGTGAGGGATATCTTGTTAAGCCTATTGAATCTGAAAAATTACGGGGCTTGTTACGTGAGCTTAACCTGGTGGCTTGAAACGACGAGGTCTATGCGAAACCCTGCGTGCATAAAATTTTAATTGTAACAATATGATAACTTCATATCAGGTACAAGTACCTGGACTGTCTTAGCATTCAGGTCTGAGAGGTTTTATGGATAAGGACCACTTTCATTTGATTCTTGAAGTCGCCACTGAAGGTTACTGGGATTGGAATCTCAAAAACGATGTGGCTTACCTCAGTCCTCGCTATTGTGAACTGGTTGGCTACTCTCCCGAAGACACTGTTTTCGACAGTCACTTTTTCAAGTCTATAATCCATCCTGATGATTGTGACTATTTTTTCAAAACGATTGAAGGGCATCTACATGATAAAAGTGAGATAGCTGTTATAGAGTATCGAATGGTTTCAAAAAGTGGAGCTATCATATGGATAGAAGGTAGATGTAAAACAGTTGAATATGATGAGCAAGGTGTTCCGTCACGGATGGTTGGAACAATTATTGACATTACCAAGCGAAAGCAAGTCGATGAGAACGTTTTTGACGTGATGTCAAAATTACCAGATATAATAGTTGCTCGTTTTGACCGCAGTCTGCGACATCAGTATGTTTCTTCATCAATTGAAAAAATAACAGGATATCCCAAAGATTATTTTATCGGCAAGTCGAATAAGGAACTGGGCATGCCGGAAAATTTGGTTATCCAGTGGGACGATGCAATCAGGGAAGTATTTGAAACAGGCCAGCTGAATAAAATAGAGTTTAGGTATCCATCACCAGAAGGTCCCAAATATTTTTCCACAGAACTGACCGCGGAACATTGTGTCGATGGACTGATAACAAATGTTATTTGTGCCACTCGCGATATCACCGAGCACAGAAAGACTGAAGAGGACCTTAGAAAAAGCGAATACTTTTTCAAAGAATCCCAACGAGCAGCAACCATTGGCTCTTATCACGCAGATTTCATTGCTGGAAAATGGGAATCATCTGAAGTTTTAGATGCTATTTTCGGTATTGATAGTGATTACAACCGGAGCATTCGGGGATGGATTGATATTATCCATGCAGATGACTGAGATATGATGGTGAGCTATCTTAGGGATGACGTAACATCAAAACAGAAGCCTTTTGCGAAGGAATATAGGATAGTTCGCAAAAATGATAGTGTAACAAGATGGGTACATGGCAGAGGTTTAGCTCAATTTGACAGTGATGGTAACATTTTGTCTTTGTTTGGAACGATTCAGGATGTTACGGAACGCAAGCTGGCCGAGAACGAGATGATAAATATTACAGAGCGCCTTCAGTTGGCGACCTCGGCAGCCAACTTAGGTGTATGGGATTGGAATGTACGCAATAACCACATGATTTGGAATGACCGAATGTTTGAGTTGTACGGAGTTACACCGGAAACATTCCAAAATAGCATTGATACATGGATGAATGGGCTTCACCCCGATGACAAAGAAGCTGCTATTGCCGAATTCCAAGCCGCTCTGAAAGGTGAGAAGAAGTTCGAAACTACATTTCGAATTTGTCATCCTGCCGGTACTGTAAAGTATATTAAAGCATCCGGATTGGTGCTAATGGGAGAAGACGGCTTGGCAGAGCGTATGCTTGGCATTAATGCTGATATATCTGACATAAAAAATACCGAAGAGGAGAGGGCCAAACTGGAGGTTCAACTACAGCAAGTTCAGAAGATGGAATCAATCGGTCGTCTGGCAGGCGGTGTTGCGCATGACTTCAACAACATGCTGACGGTCATCATTGGACATTCCGATCTGGGCCTCCATAGATTAGGACCAATTCATCCAGTACGTGCTGATTTTATAGAAATCCGCAAAACTGCTGAACGCTCCGCCGCCCTCACCCGACAGTTGCTGGCCTTTGCCAGAAAGCAAACTATTGCCCCGAAAGTTATTGATCTGAACGAGGCCGTGACGGGTATGCTCAAGATGCTTCAGCGTCTAATTGGTGAGGATATTAATCTCGTCTGGAAACCTGAATCCAGTCTTTGGCCAGTCAAAGTTGACGCCTCCCAGATTGACCAGATTCTTGCCAATCTGTGCGTTAATGCTCGTGACGCCATTGCAGGTATTGGTTCGATTGTAATCAAAACAGAAAACTGCACCACCGATGAGAGCTACCAAGCACCTTTTTTGGATATGATGCCCGGAGAGTATGTGAAGCTCACAGTTAGCGACAATGGCGTTGGCATGGACAAGAAGAATCTGGCCTATATCTTTGAGCCGTTTTATACAACCAAAGAGCAAGGAAAGGGAACTGGTTTAGGGTTGGCCACGGTCTACGGAGCAGTCAAACAGAACAGCGGATTTATTGATGTGTGCAGCGAGCAGGACGCAGGGACAAAATTTACAATCTACATACCACGTCATGAGGGTAAAATCGGACAAGCTCTAAAGGAGACCGAAGCAGAAACGGTTCCTAAAAGCCATGAGACTATACTGTTGGTCGAGGACGAAGCTGCCATCCTGAATATTGTAGCAATGCTTCTCACAAAGCATGAATACAAAGTGCTGGCAGCAAGCACTCCAGGTGAAGCTCTCAATCTCGCACGTGGACACGACGGCGGCATTGACCTTCTGATGACTGATGTGGTCATGCCAGAGATGAACGGCAGAGACTTGGCAAAAAATCTTCTATCCCTATATCCCGACATAAAGCGTCTCTTCATGTCGGGATATACATCCGACGTTATAGCACACCACGGTGTACTTGATGAGGGAGTACATTTTA
>JABBNX010000154.1 GCA_019352135.1 Pseudomonadota bacterium | reverse complement strand
TCTTCCGATCTAATACTGCTCACGTTCCCTCTGGTAAGTACCTGTTTATACGCAAAATCAAAAAGAGGAAGGTACACAAAATGAGCAATCCGATTATCGCCATTTATATGAGTACGGTAGCCAATCGCCCTGAAAGAGGAGGCCGTGGACGGCCTGACTACAAGGAGTGAATCCATGTCAAACGGCACAGGCATGCAAGGAATGCTCTACCGAACGCTCGGCAGCACGGGTGAGAAAGTCTCGGCGATCGGAATTGGGGGGTGGCACATCGGTTTGAACGGGGTGGATGAGCAGTTGAGCATCCGCATCATTCGCACCGCCATAGACCGCGGCATTAACTTCATGGATAACTGCTGGGATTACAACGGTGGGACCAGCGAGATCCGCATGGGCAAAGCACTGCGCGATGGTTACCGGGACAAGGTATTTCTGATGACGAAGATCGATGGGCGATCAAAGAAAGAAGCGGCGAGGCAGCTCGACCAATCGCTCCGTCGCCTCCAGGTCGACATGATCGATCTCGTCCAGCACCACGAGGTGATCCGGTACGAAGACCCGCACCGGATCTTTGATGACGAAGGGGCCAATGCGGCGCTCGTGGAGGCACGGGAAGCGGGAAAACTCCGCTATATCGGTTTCACGGGACACAAAGACCCAAGGATTCATCTGCATATGCTGAAAGTGGCGGCAGATTACGGTTTTGCTTTCGATGCTGTCCAAATGCCGCTTAACGTAATGGACGCCCATTACCGGAGTTTTGAAAAGGAGGTGTTGCCGGAGCTGGTACGGCAGAAAACAGGGGTCCTCGGGATGAAAAGCATGGCGAACGGAATTCTGCTGAAGTCTAAAACGGTGACACCGATCGAGTGTCTGCATTACGCGCTGAATCTGCCCACTTCCGTGGTCATAACCGGTATCGACAGCATGGAGATTCTGGATCAGGCATGCGAAGCGGTGCGGACGTTTCGCCCGATGAGCGGTGAGGAGGTACGCTCCTTGCTGTCAAAAACCGCCGCGGCTGCGGCGCGCGGAGAATTCGAGCCATTCAAGACCACATCCATATTCGACGGTACCGCCCGAAACCCGGAGTGGCTGGGAGAAGAGCCGCAACGACTGCAGCAGTTGATGCCGAAGTAAGACGAGAGAGTGATTAAAGAGTGAGGAACAATAACTACGTTTTTCCCCAGGAGGGAATATGAAAGCCTTGATTATAAGTGCGGACAATTTTGAGGACTCTGAGTTGCTGGTCCCGTACTACCGCCTGAAGGAAGCTGGCGTTGAAGTGACGGTGGCCTCCCTGAACCGCGGCGCCATCACCGGCAAACAGGGGTACGAGGTGGCCGTGGACAAAACCCTTGACGAGATCAACCCCGACGACTATGCAATCCTGGTCCTGCCCGGAGGAAAGGCGCCGGCGGTGGTGAGAAAAGAACCGAAAGCGCTGGAGATCGCCCGGAGCTTTTTTGCCGGCAGTAAACCGGTTGCCGCCATCTGCCACGGGCCGCAGATTTTGATCAGCGCCGGTCTCTTGAAGGGGCGACGCGCTACCTGCTACATGTCGGTGGCTGATGAGTTGAAAGAGGCCGGCGCGCTCTATGAGGACCGGGAGGTAGTTATCGATGGCAATCTGGTCACGTCCCGGCAACCTCCAGATCTCCCGGCGTTTATGCGCGAGACAATGAAACTGCTCGGTCTTTAGCGTGCCGTTACCGGACTAAAATTGAGCGAAAGAGGCAAAAAAAAGTTGTACCACTCTTTGCGGTATAGGTTGTCGGACAGGAAACAAGCCGCCTGTCAAAAGAAGTCTGCGTAGGAGGGTTTTAAAACCAGCTGAAAAAGGAGAATTGGTTATGCGAAAGAAACGAGGAGCAGTTGTTTTTTTGGTAATGGGGCTGAGCGCACTGATTTTTTCCGATATGGCCACAGCGGAGACACAAAGAAAAGTGGCCACATGCCGGGTAGTGAAGGCCTCGCACACAATCAAAGCGGTACCCGGCACCCCGGAGGGTGTGCTGATGATGCAGGCGCAGGCGCTTTTCGGCAAACTCCCCGCAACCATGCCGGGTAGTGAGAAGGACACCCCCGCCATGATTGCACTGGGGAAGAAGCTCTATTTCGAGACCGCCATTTCGATCAACAAAACCCAATCCTGCAACTCTTGCCATCCAATTAACAACAAAGGCGCAGGCGCTGACCATCTTAAAACAGGCAAAGGCGCGGAAGGAAAATCTGGCGACCGTAACGATCCACCAACCATGAATGCCGGTTACCAGATTGCGCAGTTCTGGGACGGACGCGCTGCCACCTTGGAAAAACAGGCTCAGGGCCCACCGCTCAACCCTATTGAAATGGGGATGCCTGATGCCGGCGCTCTGGTTAAACGGCTGAAAAACATAAAACAGTATCCCGTTGATTTCAAAAAGGCCTTTCCTGGCGAAAAAGACCCCGTGACTTTCGACAACTTTGCCAAAGCGGTTGCTGCCTTTGAACGAACGCTGATAACCCGTGGCCGTTTCGACCGTTTCATGAACGGGGACAAACAAGCCCTTTCCAGCCAGGAAATGGAAGGGTTGCGCACCTTCATTAATGTTGGCTGTGTACAGTGCCACAGCGGTCCCAACCTGGGCGGGATGACCTTCCAGAAAATGGGTGTGTTCCATGAGTACTCCGATAAGGATCCTGGACGCTTTAAGGTCACCAACCTGGAAAGTGATAGATATGTCTTCAAGGTGCCCATGCTGCGCAATGTCACCCTTACCGCCCCCTATTTCCATGACGGCGAGGTGGGAAACCTATCTGAGGCAGTGGATATGATGGGGTATTTGCAGTTGAACAAGAAACTGAAGGTCGAAGAAGTCAACAATATCCTCAGATTCTTGTCCACTCTGGCCGATACAAAGCTCACCACCGCGCCGTCAATAAAGGCAAAAGTCTCTTCTACCGCCTGGGTAGCACCACAGATGAAGGATATTCCCCAGGGAGAGGAAGGTGACCTCATCCGTTACGGCGCACTGCTTTTGACCGATACGTATGCGCAGCTCGGCTCCGGTGCGAAGGATACGAAAATGCACTTTTCCGGAAATACCCTGAATTGCACGAACTGCCACCTGGATAACGGCACCAAGCAGTTCGGACTCCCCTGGATGGGGGTTAGCCAGACATACCCTCAATACCGGGGCCGCGAAAACCAAGTACAGGGGCTGGAGAAGCGGATCAACGGTTGTTTTGAGCGCAGCCTGAACGGCAAGGAGATGCCTGCTGACAGCAGGGAGATGAAGGCAATGGTAGCCTACGTGAACTGGCTATCGAAAGACATGCCCAAGAATGTTTACGGCCTGGGAACACCCAAATTTGAAGGTCCGAACCGTAAGGCCAATGTGAGCAAAGGCGAAGAGGTGTACAGCCGGTTCTGCATGTCGTGCCATGGCAAAAATGGGGACGGCTATCAGACTATGTCGGTCGGAAGTTCGGGGAGCCATGTCGCCCCGGCGCTCTGGGGAGCACACAGCTATAACAACGGAGCGGGAATGAACCGGCTGCTGACCACCGCCGCGTTTATTCACAGCAACATGCCGCTGGGAACGGTGTGGAACCACCCGGCAATCACCAATGATGACGCCTACGATATCGCCGGCTATCTCAGCTCGAAGGAGCGGCCGCAGATGAGCGGACTTGAGAAGGACTATCCGAAGCTGGAGAAAAAAGCGGTGGACTGCCCGTATCCACCCTATGCGGATAAGTTTTCTCAGGAACAGCATCAGTACGGTCCGTTCCAGGCAATAAAGGCAGCGCAGAAGAATAAATAAGCACGCCGGGAAACAGGGACCTCGAGATCGATTACACCGGGAGCGGACAGGGCGCAGACTTCAAAAACGGCGTGTCCTGGCCGCGTGCCGGCAACCGTGACTATTAGGCCGAAGTCACGGGGTGACCTTGTGAACATTACGACCCGTAACAATTGCGGCTCAGATCTTCGTGTGTATGAAGGGCTGGCTCGTATGGAGCCGGGCGACAGGCTTCTGGCATGAGAATCTTGGGCTGCCGGATGCAGGTAATTTGTACGTTTTTTCTATGTATAAGTAGCGCACCAATGAAAAAGCCAGGGAGGATGCTATGAAAAATCAAATGAAAGAGCTGCAAAAACTCAAAGGGATAGGTGAAGTCCTGTCACGGCGCTTGGTCGAAGCGAGCTATGACACAATTGCCAAGGTTGCTGCTGCAGAAGAAAAAGGGTTAGAAAGAATAGCGGGGATGAACCCGCAAAAGCTGCGCTCTATCGTAACCCAAGCCAGGAAGATGACAGGGGAATCTGAAAAAAGTCAGCACACATGGCAGGAGAAGTGAGGGGCGTCCTGCCGGAACACTTCCCGGTGCACATCAAAGCAGGTATGGCTGTAGCACATGTGAACTGTTGAGAGAATCTTTCTTCTCTCCCTTTCAATCAGGTCACTGACCTCTTTTTTCATGGACAATCTTTACCAACCCCCAGCGAACATCTGCCGTCAGGCTACCGAAGGGGGACATGGTGGTTCCCGGATACCCATTGGTTATGACGTCAAAGGTCCTTTCGGGCGATAGACTGTAAACGGTAAAGTCAGGGGGCTGCGGCTGAAAACCTTTTGAAAGCGCTGACCCCCTGCCATCACTTCCATGGCAGAGCGAGCAGGTTTCGTCATAAATTTTTCCGGCCTGCTGAAATAGTGCATCAGAAATTTTGACGGGAAGAGGTTCGGGCACGCGTACAATGGAGTACTTTTTGTCAAGATAATCAATCAGGCGGTCTAACTTATACCTGTCGAAAACGGTAAAGTAAGGCATGGCGGAACCGGAAACACCTCCGGCAAGAATCGTGTGAAGATAGCGCCGGGTCGTTCTGATGGCTGATATGTCTTCCGGAGGTGTCGTCAGCCGCTTTGCCTCCAGACCCTTTCCATCCCCTTTTTCCCCGTGACAGAAACTGCAGCTCCTGGAATATATGGTTTCACCGTTGTCATACACCACCTTCAGAGATGCCCCGTATGTATCCAGAGTTTGTCGTTCAAAAGGCTTGAGTTCATTTCCGTAGGCTATAGCGTTTGCTTCAAGCCGTTTCTGGAGCGGAAGCAAAGTTCTGTCCTGAATGAACTGTCTTGTTAAGAGCATTGAAACGAGCACGAGCAGTAAGAGCGGCAGTACCAACCTGATATTAAATGGGCGGTTTTTGCTGACGACAGAGAAGACAGCCCATAACAGGATTGCGGCAGCCACAATACCGACAAGTAAAAAGGCCGTGATGATATATCCGGGTCGTTCCGGCAGTAAACCATAGAGCAGTATGCCGAGGATAAACTGGAGCAAGATCCCGGCAACAAACCACGTTTGCAGGGACTTCCTTTCCGTGTCATCCGCTGCGATAAAAAAGTAATGGAACCCTGAGCCGAATACAACGGCAGCGCCCAGGATATGCAGATATCTGAACAACCAGTGGACGGCTAATACGCCCGTTAACCGATAGCCACCGTTCATTATTGCTTGCCATCTGCCTGGATTTTCAAACGCGGTCAGAATGGCGGCAAAGATACCGGGCACGACCAGGAGCAATGCAAGGGCAAGGACGCCGACTGCAAAATGGAGATATCTATGCACATATATCTTGTGCCCCAGGGCATCAAAGCCGAGGAATGCAATAATCAGAAACACGACAAGTAACATCCAGTACGGGGCAAAGAAATTTACCGCGGTGAAGAACGGGATTGTGGAACCTACCTGAATGAGGAGCAGGGGCGCGATCCCCAGGACCACTGCCAGGCTTTTGTGAGCCATGAAGGTTTTCAGGATCCGGTTATCGAACCTTAGTTCCTTCGGCCTGCCGCCGCAGTGGGAATCAATGAAATAGTGCACGCTGAGGATGGCCGTCCCAAGGGTCAGAAGAACAAAGAGCAGGTGAAGCGTAAACGATGTGAAAAGAAGCCCTCGCAACAGGGCATCAGGCAGGGGTTTCTCTAACAGGAGATCGGATAACCTATTCATGAGTTCCACCTCCATGGGCATGGGCAGGGGCAAAACGGGAGGGGGTATGCTCTTTGACTGTTCCCTTTGAGAGCCCGTACAGGAAACCTGCCAGCGTCCTCCGTTCATCCTCCGTCCCTGAAAAAGGAGGCATGAAAGGCGCCATTTCATGGGTATGGGCGAGTATCACGAAAATGCCGTCCACGGTCCTGCCGTCTACCTTTTTTGCGATGTCGTTTATTCCGCCGATGGTATGGCAGGCAGAACAGTTCCGGGCGAAGAGACCCGCGCCCAGAGCGGCTATTCCCTGATTGTCGGGGGACATCGTTAACCAGGGGTCATTCTTTACTATCCCTTCCTTGTTGAAGAAGGGGGTCTCGTCGAGCAGTACCTGGTTGGCATACATATATCCCGGCATCAGATAGGGGCCGCGTATAAATTCCCGTATGCGTTCGAACTCGCCGACAAAACCTATGGATACCAACAGCGCGGGGATAATCAGGATCTTCGCAAGAGCGGAGGCACTCCTCATCGAAACCAGGGAGAACGTGAACAACATAATGGCGCCTGCACAGTTTACGTACCAGAAGATTTCCGGTTGCTGCGAAAACCGGGAGGTCAGAACAGCAAATACGGCATGGGTTTTAAATGTCGAAGGGACGACACTGAAATACCACCAGGCAAAGACAGCCGTGGCAGAGAATGAAATCAGGGCGGCCTTTCCAAAGAGCTTGAGTGCCTCAATCCTGAACGTCCCTTCCCTGCGGGTGAAGAGGAGAAAAACAGCAGAGAACAGGGACCCGAGTGAAAAGGCCATCCCTATCCGCAACAGCAGTTGGGGAAGATAACTGGGATTCAAAAATGCCGGCCAGAAACTCTTAGCCCAGGGCCATCCGTCGGAAGTAAGCATAAAGCCGAGAATGCCGGTAATCAGCCAGGCGGAACAGATGGCTAAAAAAACATACATCATGCCCAGGTAGATATGTTTTAGCTTTCTCTCCCGTACCCATCTGCTCCAGGTGAAATAATAAATGAGGATGAATATCACCTCGCACGTAAAGACTATCCATTCACTAAACCATGGCCAGAAGAAAATCCTGAGCATTGACCCTATGCCACGGGGTGACAGGGCGCTCGTGATGAGCCATATTCCTGCCCCTGTTATTGCCCCGATCCCTGTAGTGATGATAATTGTGAATTTCAGAAAATCACGGGCAAAAGCTTCCCAATCCCGT
Source organism: Pseudomonadota bacterium (assembly GCA_019352135.1). Lineage (GTDB taxonomy): Bacteria > Desulfobacterota > Desulfuromonadia > Geobacterales > Pseudopelobacteraceae > JACRCG01. The sequence goes on along the minus strand of JABBNX010000154.1, from coordinate 1,145 downwards.
GACGCTTTTACAAGCCCAAGATATTCACTTATGACAATGAAAGAGACAGCCCCGATGGCTAGTCCGTGGCTGATGATCACATGAAGTACTGCATCCAGGCCAATGACCATACCGCTACCGAGATATGAAAACTGAAAGACCGGAAATTCCATGTATCAGCTCCCCTGCCCGGTTTTTTCGGCAAAATGGGGCCGGGGTTCAGTCGTTACAAACAGCGCCACATTCAGGGCATCCTCAATTGACAGATCTGGATTACCCAAGGGCATATTGAGATGGGTAAAGGCTGAAAAATTGTCCAACTTTGCCATCCCTGCACCGTCGTTAAAGGAATCTTTTCCCCACAGAGGCGGTGCCGCCAGAGTCCCCTGCCCGTTAGCGCCATGGCACATGGAACATTTCTGCATGAATAGCTGTTTCCCCTTTACCGCATCCGGTTTATAGGCGCTCTTGAGTTGTTTTACCCCCAACCAGGGGACGTCAGCATATATGGGCACTCCTTTTGATATCCACTGATAATATGTGACGATAGCCATCATTTCTCTGCTGTCTGCCGGCAGGGGACTGCCGTTCATACTCCTTTGAAAACAGTCGTTTGTACGGCTCACGAGATCCACGGCATAGTTTTGCCTCTTCCTGAATTTCGGATAGGCAGCGCCAACCCCCACAAGCGAAAGTCCCCCGTTTTTCCCTCCCTCGGTCATGCCTCCCTTGAAATGACAGTTACCACAGGTGAGCGTATTGCCAACGTACTTTGCCGCATACTTCCGGGTATTGGTCAAAATATTGTACCCCAACAGTACGGCATCTTTTATATCCGTGGGAGCATCTTGAGGTGCAGGGGGATTAAATGCAAAGTCAGGTTTTGCAGAGTGGCCCTGTTGTGAAACAATCTTCTCGGGTGTGACGGTTTCAACGCTTCCGGTATCGCTGAATTTGATAAATCTGCTGAAAACGAGAGATAGGCCTGCTCCGACAATGGCAAAAGCAACGACGAGCAACAGAGCAAATAGAAGCTTATTTTTTACCATGAAATATCTCCATTTTATTGTTTTGCAGTCATTAGAGAAACGCAGGAGCCATGTTTTCAATGCAAGCCATTCCACAAAGGTGTTGAAAAATGTAATCAGTTGATATCTAATGCCTCT
>JABBNX010000153.1 GCA_019352135.1 Pseudomonadota bacterium | reverse complement strand
TGGCCTGTCTTTTTGTCAGGCTTTTATGAATTTACAGAAAGAACGATACGCTAACAATGAAAATTAAATCGAGACCTTTAAATAAGGATGTTAAGAAGTGCATGTGTTGAGATACTCCATGTATGGTATGTAATCTATTTACGAGCTGTCTGTGCGGGGTTTTTTCTTGCCATCTTCAGGGACATGGAGTACCCATACCTCCATTACTGGTGGCATTACCATCTGCCAATTTTCACAATTGAATAAGGAATTAGTTATATGAAAACTTTGGGCAAGCATCTTAAAGGGACGTTCCTGGCGGGTATTTTTATTGTCATCCCGTTCGGAATTACAATCTTCATTCTCAAGTTTCTCTTTAATTTTGCCGATGGAATTCTCGGCAGCTACCTTGATAGCCTGATGGTACTCTTCGGGCGGAGTGAAGGACATATACCCGGTATCGGCATGATAATTGGCGCCGTGGTTATCTATCTGACCGGTCTGGTGGCCACAAATGTGCTTGGAAAGCGCCTGTTGTCGTGGGGCGATGATATGTTGACGCGGATTCCGCTGGTTAAGATGATCTATACTTCAAGCAAGCAGCTGATCAAGGTCTTTCGGGAAGGCGGATCGTCTTACCGGCGTGCGGTTTTTGTGGAATGGCCCCGTCCCGGCGTACGTGCAGTGGGTTTTGTGACGGCACAGGTAGAACGGGATGGTGAGAATCTTGTTGTCGTCTATATACCAACCATGCCAAATCCGACGTCAGGGTTTGCACTCTGGTTCCACGAGTGTGATGTATACGAGAGCGGCATGACGGTAGAGGAAGCGGTAAAATTTGTTGTTTCGGGCGGGGTGGTAATCCCGTAACAGATTGCCTCCACAGTGTCAGCTGCCTTGCAGGCACTTGTTCTTCTGCGTAAGTCCGGCATAGCCCTGAACGATTGACCAGCTGCTTTATGTATACAGTATGTGACACTGTTGAAATGTATTTTTTTTGTGATTGCAATCACAGAACTCTCCAATTGGGACCATAATTAATTCTTAATGTGATCTCAATCACACCTGCTCTACGTTTTCTCAGCTATAACTCGGATCAAATAAAAACAGCACCATTAGCATGCGTAGCCGATAATACTAAACCATTCGCGAGAATGGGACGGAAAGCCTACTGGGTCTCATCGAGACAGCCGGGTCGCCGAAATATCATGAGATATTCGGTCCCGGCTTTTTTTTGTGCTTAAACCCCCAAATTTGCAGAAGCAAACAAACATTAACAAAGGAGTACTCGTGAAAAAAATCATTAAAAACATCTTCATCGCTGTTACCGCATTTACCTTGGCTGTTGCTGGACTAATGCTTGCCGGCTGCGGCGGGTCTGGCATGTCATCTCAGGTTCTGAGCGGCAATGCCTCCGTCGGAGCCCCGTTGGCCGGACAGGTAAGCCTGAAGGATTCTTCTTCTCCTTCGCAACAAAGAACAACGGTCATTGGCAGTGACGGCTCTTTTGCTTTCGATATTACCGGACTGAAAGCTCCCTTTGTTCTGCAAGGGACCGGTAATGTCGCAGGAACTGCTTATAAGCTGCAATCGTTTGCCGACGGAGTGGGTATTGCCAATGTTAACCCGCTTTCCAACGTGATGGTGGCAAGCGCCGCAGGGATTAAGGATCCGGAGCAGCTTTATGCCGCACCTGATCCGGCCACTCTCCAGAAAATAAAATCCGATTTGCCTGTCGTCACAAGTGACCTCCTGAACCAGCTTAAGCCGTTGCTCAAGCTGTACAGTGCCGTTGGCAAAGATCCAATCAAAGATAATTACAATAGTGATCATCAGGGGCTGGATGGTCTGTTTGACAATGTTAATATAACCATCCCCAATGGAGTCATCACAGTAACCAACACCAAAACCGGTGCTGTGATCTTTACCGCCAGTGTTACCGATATCAAAAACGGGCAGTTCACTCCCGATCCGGGCAGTATGCCGCAAGCCCCGGTGATGCCCGTTGCCCCTGACGGTGTGTCGGCGATTGGCGGCTCAGGCCAGGTATCCGTTTCCTGGAATGCCGTCAGCAATGCAACCGCATACAACCTCTACTATGCAACCACACCAGGAGTTACAACCACCAGTGGTACAAAAATCTCCACAGCGGGTAGTCCGTATGTACAGGCCGGTCTTGCTGCAGGAACTACCTATTATTTTATTGTTTCGGCGGTAAACAGCGCTGGTGAAAGCAGCACTTCTGCCCAGATTCAGGCAAGCACAGCAGCTGCGCCAGCGGTAGCAACGGTACCGGTAGCTCCCGGCGGCGTGATTGCCACCGGTGGTACCAAACAGGTGACGCTCTCCTGGAAACCGGTCAGTACGGCTACTTCCTACAACGTATATTACGCGACAAAACCTGGCGTCAGCACGGGTAACGGCACAAAACTCGCCGATGCCACAAGTCCTTCGGTCCATCCCGGTCTGACCGATGCCACCACCTATTATTATATTGTTACGGCAGTCAACAGCACTGGCGAAAGTGCGGCCTCGGCCCAGGTGGCAGCTACCACCCTTGATACCATTCCCAGCCCGACAGTACCGGCAGTACCATCCGGAGTAAGCGCCGCCGGCGGTGGCAATCAGGTGACAGTGTCCTGGACGGCAGTCACCGGAGCAAGCTCATATAATGTTTATTGGTCGGCCACTCCTGGGGTAACGATTGCCAACGGATCAAAAATCTCCGGAATTACCAGTCCCTTTGTAAAATCCGGTCTTTCCGCTGGTACTGCCTACTACTTTATCGTCACGTCTGCCAATAGTGTGGGAGAAAGCGCTGCTTCACCCCAAGCTCAGGCGACAACCAATGCCGCGCCTCCTGCGGTTTCTGCCGCTCCTACAGGTATAAGCGCGACTGGCGGCGCCAATCAGGTATCCCTCTCATGGTCGGCGGTATCCGGCGCCTCTGCGTATAATATTTACTGGTCAACCGCTTCAGGAGTGACTACTACTACCGGGACCAAGATTACCTCGGCAAAAAATTCATATGTGCAGACCGGGCTTGCCGCCGGGACAACCTATTATTACATCATTACAGCGGTGAACAGCGCTGGCGAAAGCCCCGCTTCGGTCCGGGCAACTGCTACGACCAATGCACCTGTATCCAAGCAGCAAGCCCTGTCCTGGGACCCGGTTGCCGGTGCCACTTCGTATAATCTGTACTGGTCAACCGTATCAGGTGTCACCCCTGCTAACGGGACAAAAATCAGTGGCATCAGCAGCACAACCTATACACATACCGGTCTGGCTGCCGGCACCACCTATTATTACGTCGTCACGGCGGTTAACAGTACCAGTGAAAGCGCTGCCTCGTCTCAGGCCTCAGGAGCTACCTCATTGTGATGACTGTTAATGAACAGAGAGTTGTAGTGCCGCGTTAAGGATAATATTTATTCGCACATGTTTCAAAAAACAGAGGGCTCCATTAAAATGAGCCCTCTGTTTTTTTGTGATTGTTTCAATGCTCAGATCATCGACGCCGGAATAAAGCGTTCAGCTTGGTGTCGGGCAACACGAGAAAACCCCCGCTCTTTATCTGGAGCAAAAAATCGATCTTTGTGATCTAATCAACGTTACCAAAAAGCTTGATGCTGAGCAGTTGATGGAGTAAGGTGCGAGCCCCGTTCGGGCTTTCACAGGCTGAGTCGAATGGGGCGCTGCCGGTGCATTCGCAGGATTATAGGCTGCGGAGCATGATAGTGTATCTTGATTGAATCATTGGAGGAATTTGTCTTTGCAGATCGTATTCGGTATCGATTTCGGTACCACCAATTCGGCACTTTCGGTGTATAGGAACGGCACGGTAGAAGTAGTAGCCGTGGATGGCAATGATGGTGCCGGTGAGCTGATGCGCTCGGTACTCTATTTTAACGAGGAAAACGAGATATATGTCGGGCATGAGGCCATTCGCCACTATGTCAGTGATGGGGCGGCCGGGCGCTTTATGCAGTCGATCAAGACATTTCTGCCGAATAGCAGTTTTGACAGTACAGAGGTGTTTGGCACGCGCTACACAATTGATGATTTGGTGGCGATCATCCTCAGGAAGATTAAGGCCAGAGGCGAGGCGTATGTAGGCTGCCCTGTGGAGAGTGTGGTTTTGGGACGTCCGGTGGTGTTTTCTGCGGATGCCGTTAAGGATGCCATGGCTGAGAAGCGTCTTGAAAATGCCGCCCGCAAATCAGGTTTTAAAAATATATGGTTTCAGTATGAACCGATTGCTGCTGCTTTGGCTTTTGAGGAGACGTTGCAGGCTGGGCAGGAACGGACTGTTTTTATAGGTGATTTTGGTGGCGGCACATCAGACTTCTCGGTGATCCGCGTTAAAGGTGGCGCTTTTTCCCGTTCCGATCGGCGCAGTGATGTTCTCTCACTTGGTGGTGTCTATGTTGCCGGTGACAAGTTTGATTCGCAGATCATGTGGGACAAGGTGGCGTACCATTTTGGGCGCTATGCCCGCTACAAGACCATGGGCAAGGATGATTGGGTCGGTATTCCAAAAAGTATAATTTACACTCTTTGTCAGTGGCATCGAATCCCGCTTTTGCGGGCGCGTAAAACCAGGGAACTAATCCGGGTGATCAAAGGCACGACCGATAGCCGCCAAGCTCTCGAGAACCTGGAGAACATCATTAACGACAATTTCGGTTTTTTCCTTTTTCAGGCTATAGAAAAGGCCAAGTGTGAACTTTCCGGCCAGGAGGAGGCTCTGATACGGTTCACGGATCGTGATCTGTGCATCAACGAGGAGCTTGGCAAAGGTGAATTTGAGACGCTCAATGCGGAAAATTTCCAACAAGTTGCGAACTGCATTGATGAAGTTATCGCACGCTCGGGACTGATGCCGGCTCAGATTGATACGGTCTTTCTTACCGGAGGAACTTCACGGATTCCATATGTCCAGGATTTATTTGCCACGCGATTTGGCCGTGGCAAGCTGGAAAACCGCGATGCCTTCACCAGCGTCGTTCAAGGTCTCGGCTCAAGCGTGCCACTGTTTACAATTCCTTCAGGTTACTAAACTCAGCCCAAGCCAGAAAGTTTTGCGGCGCCAAGGTGAAATCGTAGCGATTGTCCATTATATTAAAATGCTTTTTTTGTTTTAATGTGCTTTGGTTTATCCTTCTTGTACACCGCAATCATTTCTGCGCTTTTCCGGTCTTGAGGAGTGCCTTCAGTACCCCGGCAATATCAGTGACGCTATACGGTTTGAGCACTACAGCACGGAAACCATAGTTCCGGAAGTCTGCCATAACCGGGTCGTTGGAGTAGCCACTGGAGACGATCAACTGAGCGTGCGGATCTATCGCAAGAATAGCCTGGGCAGCTTCCTGCCCTCCCATGGCGCCGGGAATAGTTAAGTCCATGATCACGGCCGAGAATGCGGCTCCTGATGCAAGAGCAGTTTTGTATAAAGTAACGGCCTCATCTCCGTCGGCACACGTCGTCACCCGGTAACCCAACTTTCCGAGCATGGTAACGGCAAGATCCCGGAGCATTTCCTCGTCGTCCATTACCAATAAAGAAGCCTGTGGTCCTGTAACCGGGAAGTCAGCCGCAACTTCTGTTGACAGTGTTTCTTCAGCAAGAACCGAGTCCTTGCTGGCGGGCAACAGTATTTCAAAGGTGGTTCCGCTGTTGACGGCAGAGGTGACGCTGATGTGACCGCCGTGCTTGCTGACGATCGATTGGACCGAGGCCAACCCCAGACCGCTTCCTCCTGACTTTGTAGTAAAATAGGGATCGAAAATGTTCTTCAGGTTTTCCGCCGGTATACCGCACCCTTCGTCACGGAAAGTAAAGTTGACGTACTCTCCCGTCGGGAGCGCAAACGGGTTGTCTGTATTGTCGAAAGATACGTTGGCGGCCCGGATGGAGATTGTGCCGCCTCCGGGCATCGCTTGGACTGCGTTGATGACCAGGTTGTTGAAAACCTGGCTGATCTGGCCGGCATCGGCCTCGATAGTTCGCAGCCCTTCGGAAATTTCGACGCGACTTTGCACAGTAGAACCGCGCAGCACCAGAGAAAGCGAATCCTCAATAAGTTTCCGGGGGTCAACCGAACGGGTGACCGGTTGTCCTCCCTTGGCAAACGTCAGTAACTGGTGCGCCAACTCAGCAGCCCGCCTTGCTGCTTTTTCCGCCTGGAGCAGCGGCGCTTCTGCTTTGTGATCCCGTTCAATGAACATGCCGGCAAATGAAATGTTCCCCAGGATGGCGGTCAGGATATTGTTGAAATCATGGGCGATCCCACCGGCCAGCATACCGATCGATTCAAGTTTCTGCTTCTTTATCAGCTCATCCTGCCGGTTCTCCCGTTCGGTGATATCGGTAAATATGGCCAAAGTGCGCTTCTGCGACAGCCGGGTGTTGATTATTACATGACGAACCGTGCCGTCCTTGCAGGTGACCTTGACATCGCGAGGTGGAACCGGCGTACCGTGAGTATGGTGTCTGGTTACATCGGTATTCCATAAGGATGATACTTTCTCGCGATAGGCTGCATCCGGATGAGCTTTGAAAAGCCATTCCTCAACTGTCGGAATTTCAGTGAGCTCGTAACCGAATTTCTCGACAAAATTTTGATTAATGTACTTGATGGTACCATTGTCATCGGCCCACACAACTCCAACCGGCATCAACTCCATCAGTGAGCGCAGTTCTTCTTCGTTTCCAGAGATCAGGCGACTTGATTCGCCCAGACGGTAAATATAGCGTCCGATCAGGTAATAGAGCAGGGCTGCAGTAACAGCAATGAACAGCAATCCTTTGTAGATGGCAATTCGGGTGATTATGTCCGGGTCGCGCACCAGCAGACCCAGAGAAAAATCGGACAGGTAAATCCAGAGTCCGCCGAACAGGGAATAGATCGCAACAATCTTGAAAACGATGCGGCGGTCATCCCGGGTGAGGTGAAATGCCATGATGCCTCCGAAGGGAGCTTTAGACTTTTTAAAGTGTTTTATAACGGGGTATTTTATACTAAAATGCATAAAAATCCTATGGAATCGATTCCTCTGTGAAATCAGGATATATAATTCCTTGCTGCAGCGCGTGCTTGTTTTTCTGATGGGCTCTGCTGTATGTGAACATATGAAAGGAAATACAATGAAAATTGCAATGGTTGGTTCCGGGGCGCTCGGGTTGTATTATGGAGCACTGCTCCAGAGAGGTGGACATGAGGTACATTTTCTGCTGCGCAGTGACTACGATGCGATCATGAGTAACGGCTTGACTGTGCACTCGATTAACGGTGATTTTTATCTGCCATCGGTGTCAGGACATACGACTTCCGATACAATCGGTACGGTAGATCTTGTTGTTGTCGGGCTTAAAGCGTTTGCAAACAACTGTCTGCAAAATCTCATACAACCTTTGATAGCTGCAGATACCCATATTTTGACGTTACAAAACGGACTGGGTAATGAGGAACTTCTGGCGGATCTGTTTGGTCCTGAGCGGGTTTTGGGCGGCGTTGCCTTTCTCTGCTCGAACCGGGGTGAACCGGGGCATGTTCATCATCTGGGAGCCGGCAGAATAATTATTGGTGAATATCAGAGTCTCGACAACCTGCGACTGGAGCGTATCGCTTCCGTTTTTACCTCGTCCGGAATCGAATGCAGCACAACTGGTGATCTCAAAAAAGCACGATGGGAAAAACTGGTTTGGAATATTCCGTTTAACGGGCTTTGTGCCCTTTTGCAGCAAACGGTTGATCAACTCCTGAGGGTCCCTGGTTGCAGGAAGCTTGTGCGGGAGCTGATGATCGAAGTCATTACCGCTGCCAACGCCCAGCATCTGAATGAGGCCATCTCTGAAAATTATGCCGACAGCATGCTCGAATTTACTGACGGCATGGGAGTGTACAAGCCGTCAATGCAGATTGACCGGGAGGAGGGGAGAGAACTGGAGACGCAGGCCATATTCCGTGTCCCGCTTGAATACGGCAGGCAGCAGGGGGTCAGCATGCCGCGGACAGAGATGCTGGTTGTACTTCTTGAGCAGGGAAAGAGTATTCTATCGACGTGAGGATCAAAAACAGCGGCTTTATATTTCCAGATACAAAAAAGGTTTACAGACTAAAATCTGTAAACCTTTTTCTCAATTTATGGTAGCGGAGGCCGGACTCGAACCGGCATGAGGTTGCCCTCGGCAGATTTTGAGTCTGCTGTGTCTACCATTTCACCACTCCGCCAAGAGCTGTTATTTATAATTCAGGTAGAGTTAAACGTCAAGAACTATTGATGCACAGTCAGGGCGATTGCTTCAATGTTCGCTTTTACCAGTAATCAATTATCAGGTCAGGGCTTTAATGTTGTTTTCTCATAAAATCCTTTTTTGGGGTAACAAACGGCTTTCTTTCATTGATTTTAGGGGACAGCTATCCTCGTAGAGGAT
>JABBNX010000152.1 GCA_019352135.1 Pseudomonadota bacterium | reverse complement strand
AGAGGCATTAGATATCAACTGATTACATTTTTCAACACCTTTGTGGAATGGCTTGCCTCCAGAGCAGCCTTTTCCATTTTATTTATGATTACGTAGCCGATTGCCACCGGCAACGGCATTCAGCTTTGCCACCAGCTCCGGTTTCAGGAACTCCAGATGTAGATTGCCATTCAGAAAACACTTGAACTTGAAATAGTCCGTCTGGCCGCTTCCGTCTGGGCTATCGGTAATGGCATCATACAAAGGGCCGTGATAACTTTTAACCGGAACTTTGCCGTCAATCATTGCAAAGACATTATCCAAAGCGGTGATATATTTCTCCCGATGATAATTGACTCTGAACTTGCCACGGCTCCAGCCCTTTTCTACCGACCAGGTGAGAATCACTCTCTTACCCAGCTCAAACTCCGTGTTGGTCTTGAATTTACTCTGTGGTGGCCGCAGGTATTCGAAAACTTCATGGACGGCTTCTTCCAGATACACATTGACGTTTGCTGCTGACGTCTCAAACAGCGCCAGTACGTTTTCATCAGTCAGCTCTGGCAATTCTCCCTTATCAATCTGGGCATCAAGCTCTGTCCTTCTCCGGATTGAAAGCAAGCGTCGCAGTTCCATCCGTTTTATAATCTGTGACCAGGCATCTTTCTTGATCATGGCATTGATCTCATCGCTGGCTTTCTTACCGACCTCGGAACAATTGCGATCATTGACACTGAAACGATAGCCTGGACCATCAAGAAATATTGCCCGAAGGGAATTCTGTGCAGATTCGAGAATGGCATAAGCCTCTTCAACTTTATGCGTTGCCTGCCGGTATGTGCCGATCATGGCGGCAAGTGTTTCGCGTTTTGCTATATCAGTTGTGAATGTACTCATGGTGTTATCCTCCGTAATCTATTGGTATCGACATCAATGGTGTAATCGTTGGTTTCCAGAATTGCCCATAGGCGGCGCATGATGTAATGGAGATCCTGGGCGTCAGATGCGCCGACTTCATACTCAACGATGGTGCCGGTGACTGTTTCCAGACTTCTGATGGCTCCGGCAACAGCCAGCAATACTTTGCGGTCAATGCTTCCGTCTGGTGAATGTTGTAAGCTCATGTGTGTTTCTCCTTTAAATTCGTGCTTCGTAGATTTCCCACGCTTTACAGGCATGTTTGTGATAGCAGTGGTCGCCTTCGATCATTGCGTCGGGACAATCAGTACAAGGTTTGTGACCTTCCCAGGCTATGCCGGTTTGGTTAAGTCCGAATGGCAGGTGGTTGATGCTGTAGGTGACAAGATCTTTCCAGTTCAGATGCGCCATCTTTTTTCTAACGATGAAGAAGATTTCTCGCAGTTCGTGATTAGTAACTGTCTCCAGATCAACTTCGTCAGCTATGGCTTTGAACAGATCATTGTTGGATACGCTGAAGGCCGGGATATCGGTATTGATGCCAAGTTCATTGGCTCTTGGATGGGTGACAAGCATAAATTCCTCCGTAGAAATGCAGAAGGGGCCGCCAAATGAATGGCAAGCCCCTTTCTGCTTTAGATTGATGTGTGATTGTTGGTTTCAGGTTTAGTTCATGCAGTCCAGACAGTAGAGATAGCCGTCAACAAATCCCCAAGGATATGGTTCCGGTTCCTGCCACTCTGGAAGTAGTTTCCCTCATTGGTGGCAATACATAGATTCCCCCTATTCGATGGCAATGGCGGATGTGAGATCCACTTGGTTTAATCTGAGAGCGAATGTGTCACCGTTGGAGAATTGAAAGTCGGCGCAGTAGAATTGTTTCAACTCTCTGGGTGACAGGCTGGAAATGACTTCGTCCCTACCTCGGAGACAGTACTTCTCGGTGTCGGTAAGGCTCCTCTTCTTAACTCTGTACGAGTAAATCATGCCGGTTCCTCCTCGGTGAACGTTCTTCCGAGAATATGATCCGCCGCAGCTTGAGCACGTGCAGCAGCCACTACAATAGTCTTTTTGTCCTGCCGTAAAACTGACAGCCACCCGTTTATATAGCTGGCTGACATCTCAATAGTCTGGTTACTGATGCCAGCAACAGCGCACAACATAGATGCTGAAAGATCAGCACAGATTTCCTCAGACGAATACCGGATTATCAGCCATGTGAAGCCCTGCAATGTCGATCTTGCTTGAAAGGTCAACCGCTGCTATGCACTCATCCCCTGTAAAGTCATCAATGGTCAATCCCTTGTCAATGCACCTTTCCAGCGCAACCATGTTGAAGAATGCCGCGCTTGACGAACACCATATATTGAGGTGCTTTGTCTTGAAGTTGTTTTGCAGGTACGCCGATTGAATGGCCTTGCGCTGAAGGGTACGGGGTTCTATGGGGTTTGAATCTGTACGAAACTAAAGTTTTTGAAGTTGTTTTGTCAGGTCTTGGGTAAAGCGTTTCTTATCTTCCGGGAAGCATCTTTCTTGTATTTATGCCCTGTGCCTTCAAGCGCAAACAATACGGTGCTTTGAAACTCTGTTGAGTTTTTTTTCGCCAGGGTTTTAAAGCAAGATTTATATAAATTCCAGATTTCTGTGACAAAACCCTTCGGCTCTGTCGGTGGACGTCCAGTTTTAATTTTAGCGGCTTGGGGTCTTGCCTCTACGCATTCAATAAACTTCAATAACTCGGTAGTAGCGGGTATAGCTTGGCTCATTATTTTAGACCACCATGCTTGACCGGGCCAACCAATCAAGTCAGCCTCTCCGGACTCAGCGTTTATGGTGAAATTGAAGTTGTCAGTCGGGATCAATATCTTTTTGACCTCAGCAATCTTTTGAAGCTCTCTTGCGGTCTTTTTGCATGTTTTTAATAGGTCGGTAATGTCTTGCTCAATGTCGGATTTTGTTTGTTTAGGTCGTGACAGAATACGGATTTGTTCCCGGCAAATATGCTCTAATTCGGCGGTAAACTTTTCAACTGATACGGCGTCAAACTTGTTCAATATATCCTTAATGTAGGATACTTCGGCATCAGTAAACGTCATGTGAGTGTAAAAATTAGGTAAGCCCTCAAATGAGTACAAAAATTTAACGGTTGTCTCTTTCATTTACCGCCCCCTTGTTGCGGCCCTTTGATTGTCCAGGGGAAGGCGGGTAAGGGTTCCCCGCCGTTCGCGCCGTCGCGCTATCCCCTGGAAGTTGTAACTATGCCGCCAGCTTTAGCGCCTCTTTGCGGCCCTTGCTGCGCTTACGCTGCGCCCGCTTGATGATACGATCAAACTGTTCGGGTTTTTCGTAATATTCTCTCATCCCTCCAATCAATTCTTTTATGGCTTGGCACATTTTAACCGCGCCGTGTATCTCTGGTCGTGTCGGGATTGCAAACTTGATAATATGGTCGTTACAATAGTTTTCGATATGCTGTATTGCTTCCATCGCTCCGTTGTTGTTTGCCTGTCCCATCCATCCGTCAATAATCTGCCTGTCATTGTCAGTCAATACGGTTTCTGTCTCTTTGCCTTCCATAATAAACCCCCTGTTGGTTTGCCCTGGTGGTGAACGGCTGGAAACATGCCAGGAACATGCTTGTCAGGTGTACAGCCCTATCCAGCCGTTGTATCTATGCCGTTTTGCTCTTCATCGGTATGACTTGCCCGTGCTGTGTTTTGATTCGTTCCTGTAGCGCCTCAGTGATTTTTTGCATCGGTTCCCGCAGTCGGTCAACATTCAAGATGATATAGCCGCCGGTAACATCGCCGGTCTGTTGCTTGTGGTTCAAGAGTGCTTTTACTGTGTAGCTGGATAAGTCCAGGCTTTCGGCAAGGGTGGCAAAGGTTCGCCGCAAGTCGTGACATGAAAAGCTGATCCCGGTTGCTGCCGTCACGCTGTCAATGGCTCGTTTCGGTTCCACAATAAAGCCGGTCTTGCCTTCGCCGGGAAACACATATTTAGACGCAAGCCGGGACTCTGCCAGCGCAACCCGGTTATGTGCCGTCTGCCGATCTCTCAAAGTCATTTTTTCAATACCGGCAAGTGCCGCTTTCGCTTCGGCAAGCTCGGTTTTCAATCCCTCTTGACGGTCTTTTAACAGCTTATGCAGGTAGTCAGACAATGGCAGGGTGTGGGGTGTCTTGTTCTTGGTATCAGTGATAGTGAAACAGCCCTCTTCAAAGTCAACCTGTTTCCATGTCAGCGTTGCCGCCTCTTGCCGCCTCAATCCCGTGAAAAGTAGAAAGCGTAAATAGTCAGTCATTATGCCGTTATCCAGCCCTATAACGGCCTTGTACCATGCCGGAAGGTCGCTGTTTTTAATAAGCGTTCGCCTTCGGTCAACTTTAAACCATGCTTTCTTTTTCCGGCTTGATAGAATATTGACGGGGTTCGTGTAAGGTGTTCCGCCCTCTTCATCTTCAAAAGCATAATTCAAAACAGCCCGTAATGTTCTCATGCAATTATCAGCCGCCGCCTCTTTTCGCTTTGGTTCTGGTGGTGCAACCGCTTTCAGTTTTGCCTTGCCGGTTGTAGTGATTTCTTTCGCCAGCTTTTGCCGCTGCCGTTTTCCGGCGGCTATTTCGGCGTGTCGTGCTTTCACCATGTCACGGGTGATCTCAGCCGCCGGTTTATCCAGCCAGTCAGCCAGGTACAGACGGCAAAGGTCTTTATACGTTGTCACGGTTCGGGGTTTCAGTTTGCCCTTATCCAGATAATCATTAAGCGCCGTTTGCAGGGTGACGGCCTGTTGTTTTTCCTCTTCCACTTGCTGCCGTGCCTGTCGTTTCTCTTCGTTTGGGTCAATGCCGCGCCCCATGTCTGCAAGCAAGCCCTCTGCCGCCTTCCGTGCCTTCTCTGCCGTGATCTTGTCGGCTGTGTCGATCTTTGTACGGGTCAGCTTGCCGTTGACGCGCCTCATTGTGAAGTATGTTTTCCCGGCGGTCTTTTCCTGTGCTTTGGTCAATGCCTTTCCGCCGGGTTTCAATGCAAAGACACGGACACCGAAACCACGTAACACGTCATCAAAATAATCAACCCGGTCTTTCGCCGGTCGTTCCAGCCCTTCAACCGCTTCTTTTGTGATATGTAGTGAAGGCATAAAACCCCCTTAAATTTGTTACCCGTAAATTTAGGGGTAACGTATGGGTAACACTTTGGAAAGAATCAAACGAAACAACGTAGAACAAAAATAGGTGATAAGTCGTTGAATGTCAAGAGATTATAGAACTTGATAGAATAGGAAGGGGGTAACAGAAAGGGCTATTTCACAAACTACGAATCCGTAGGTCGGGCGTTCGAATCGCTCCAGGCGCACCAAAAATTCAGGCACTTACAAGAGATTGTAAGTGCTTTTTTTGCGTTTTAGGCCGATCTGTAACCTTTTGTGTAACCTCTGTCATTAAAACCTCGATTACTCACAAACAGGCGTCAGAAAAATTTACACTTCGTATTGCACCAGCTTACATATTTTTAGTTGAGCTCAATGTATGTTATTAAAAAGCCAGTTAATTCAGTGTCTTTAAATTTGGTTTGTTTTTTGCAATTATAAGTTGTAACCAAGGGATGTGCAACATTTTACACTTCGCTTTGATTTTAGATTAAATATCTATAAGTAGTTAAAAACAGGCTTAGATAGATGTTTAAAAGCATTATTGGAAGGAGGACATCTCGATGATAATTCCAGTAATAAAAGTTGATAAATCACCAAGACTCGTCAACGCCGAAGAACTTGATGAATTATTGCGGAAGAATGCTTTATTGGCATTTCACCGTTCGGACGGATGGGTAAGAGTCGGTTTCGATGAGATACGCGATACCTACGGAAGGAAAGAATCGAGCTGGAAGGACCGTAAACACAATACAAACGTTCGGATTATCAATAGCTCTTCTGTAAGGTTAGCGTTAAATTAGACCCTTGTATCAAAGTACGTTCGAAGGTTGCATTGATATGGAAGAAAAACGAAATAATGATAGAATTGCTTTTATCACTATGGGCATGGTGGCAGGTAAAAGTGAAAATATCGCTTGTTGTCTTGAAAATATTTCGAACCATGGAGCATTGATATGCACGAACGGCCCTATTCTCGGGGTAATTCAGCTTGAGGATATTGTGCGCTTGAAAGCGATTCTCATTTCGCCGGTAGAATTTCTATGCAAAGTTACGCGTATTGATGCCGATCGGATCGCAGTGCAGTTTCTTGAATAGTTTTGAATCAAAGTGACGTTAGAAGCTCAAGACGATAAAACATTTACTTTAATTTTAGGCAACAACCGATTGACAAATTTCTCCACCATAGCTAGGTCAGTAATCCGGATTCCAAATATGCGCCCAATCGGCGTTCGAGCTGACTCACCGACTGTTTACTTGCCAATATTACGGAAACTCCCGCTGGATAAATAATAACCGTTCAACTAAGAATATCTGTAACTGTTGGTAAAAGAGATCGAGGAGAACTACAACCATGTCAAAGAGGATTCTGATTGCAGAGGATGAACTGGTAACCAAAGAGTTGCTGACCTCAATTGCAACAAATCACGGATATGATGTAAGATCCGTGACTGATGGAGTTGACTTACTGACCATTGCTGCTAATGAAAAGTTTGATGTCATCATCACCGATCTGATGATGCCGGATCTAAATGGAGCCTCAGCCGCTGAAATAATGAAAATGCAAGGCAACACAACACCTGTAATCGCATTGACTGCACTTAGTAATAGCGACTTGGCAGCCGTGCAAGATAAATTTACAAAAATTTTTACCAAGCCTTGCGATGTTAGAGAATTATTTGATTATGTCGATTCATTGATAGGAAAATAAGGTTTCTTTTGGAGGCAAGTGGGGAGATATCAAAGTAAAATATTGTAATGTATACCGCCAAAAGATGTAACTACTAATAAAAAGGAGTTACAGACGATGGAATGAGGATAATCTGATTCACCTGATGTTGCAGCACTGTGGCATAAGATATGTGTGTGTTCCTTTAGATCAATTTCAGTACGGTATCGATCTCCAGGGTCGAATTCGGGTACTTTTTTTCCAACTCTTCACGGAGTGATGTGCCGGTTGCACTCTTTTTGATGATCGTGCTTCTGGTCGTTGCCGCATCGACATAGTCACAGATTGCAATCAGGGCGGCGATATCAAGGATCTTCTTCACCGTGTCGAGAGACAGGCCCTCGGGAAAGTCCTTGATGGACAGGCCATATCCAGACTTGCCGAGTGCGTGGTGGAACCCGGCAACCAGGCCGGTGAACAAATATTTGCCCTTCAACACCTCAAAACCAAGTCTTACGTGGTTTTTGACATCCTCATACTCTTCCTCAGTGATTTCGTGTCCATCAAACAGATGACACGGGAGAGCAATTTTGCCTACGTCATGGAGTATCCCGGCGACATAGGCTGCACGGACGTCAAGTTTCAGCTTTACTGCAGCTTTAGCCGCAAGAGTTGCAACCCGGATGGAGTGTTCCTTTACCCCGTCATGGCGCACCGTTGCAATCGCCAGATAGAAATCAACAACTGCCTGTAGTGAATGCCGGCTCTCTCTTTCCATTTGAACACACCCTCCTCATTTACGTCGTTAACTGGCTCATGACCATAAAAATATCATCAAGCCACTTCTGAATGAAGAATCAAACCAAGTGTACCGGGTACATCATACAATATCAGAGAGCAATGGTGGAAATTTTCGGTCTTACCTCAGAATAGATAGCTTTTGAGAACTATGATGCACGGTTATGACTGTGCTATTATATCAGAAAGAGAACGTAAACAGCCATTAACAATGGTGATAATCACGAAACCAAAGCTGCATTACAGCACAAACCACGGGAGGTAATCACAATGATTTCAGAAAAATTGCTGGAAATTATGAAAGAGGATGGAGTGGTTGCAATTGCGACCTTGGGGGAGGATGGGCCGCATATGGTCAATACCTGGAACAGTTATCTGAGAACCACCAAAGATGGTCGTCTTTTGATCCCTGCCGGTTACATGCATCGTACGGAGGCGAACATTGCTTTCAACCCGGAAGTGCTAATAACCTTGGGGAGCAGCAAGGTCAAAGGCCTAAATGGACCTGGCGCAGGCTTTCTGATCAAGGGGAAGGCACAATTTGTAACCTCTGGCCCGGACTTTGATGTTCTCAAGGGAAAATTTGCATGGCTACGTGCTACAATGGCCGTTACTATCGACTCTGCCACTCAGACTTGGTAATTCGTTGACTACAACGAAACAACGAAATTTATGCTGTCGCTAAAAACAATAAGGGATATTGCAATGGATATCGCAGAAAAGGTTTTAGAAATTATGCGTGCTGAAGGCCAACCACTAAACGCCGGAAAAATCGCCGCACTCGGTGGTCTTGACCGTAAAGAGGTCGATAAA
Source organism: Pseudomonadota bacterium (assembly GCA_019352135.1). Lineage (GTDB taxonomy): Bacteria > Desulfobacterota > Desulfuromonadia > Geobacterales > Pseudopelobacteraceae > JACRCG01. The sequence continues at coordinate 275 of JABBNX010000152.1, read as the reverse complement.
GTAATGACGAAACTAAAAAAAAAAGAAAAAATTGTTTCGCCAATACGTTGTTATTGGATCCCGGCTTAAAAGGTCACTCAAATAAAAAAATGGGCTACAGAACAAACCGTAATCCACAGTTTTTATCGGCGTCGCAAAGATAATGGAATTGAGTACCGGAAAATAGCCTTAAATATCGGCACGATATAGCCATCTGGTGAGACGTGGTGAGGCGCAGCGTCTTGTCTGCTGCCGCCGATAGGTGGTGATTCAGATTTTTCTGCTGTCGTAGGCCC
>JABBNX010000151.1 GCA_019352135.1 Pseudomonadota bacterium | reverse complement strand
ATCTCCATCCTGATCGAAACCTGCCACGCACGCAGCATCTCCACAACCGACCTGGCCCTGGAAGAGAAAGACAAAAGCGCCCTGGAGAAAGTCCTGATCCTGCTGCGGGCCCGGACCGGCCAGGACTTTTCGCTGTACAAGAAAAACACCGTATATCGCCGGATCGAACGGCGCATGAGCATCCACCAGATCGACAAAATCATCTCTTATGTCCGCTATCTGCAGGAGAACCCCCAGGAGGTTGAACTCCTCTTCAAGGAACTTCTCATCGGGGTGACCAGCTTTTTCCGCGACCCGGAGGCGTGGGAGCACTTGCAAAAAGAGGCCCTCCCGACGCTTCTGGAAGAACGGCCGGTCGGCGGAATTCTGCGGGCCTGGTCAGCCGGCTGTTCAACCGGTGAAGAGGCATATTCGCTTGCCATCGCCTTCAAGGAGACACTGGAGCAGGTACGCCCCAAAGAAAGTTTCTCACTGCAGATTTTTGCCACCGACCTGGACCGGGACGCGATAGACAGAGCCCGCCTGGGCGTCTATCCGGCCAACATCGCCGCAGACGTGTCCCCGGAGCGACTGCGGCGGTTCTTTGTCAAGGAGGACGACCGCTACCGGGTCGGCAAAGAAATTCGGGAAATGGTTACCTTCGCTACGCAGAATGTCATCATGGACCCCCCGTTTACCAAGCTGGATGTTCTCGTCTGCCGCAACCTCCTGATCTATCTGACTCCGGAGCTGCAGAAAAAGCTGATGCCGCTGTTTCATTACAGCCTGAGCCCCGGCGGCGTCCTGTTTCTCGGGAGCGCGGAGGCGGTCGGCTCCTTCACCTCTCTCTACGCGCCGCTGAACGTGAAGTCGAGGCTGTTCCGACGACGTGAAACCCTCACTCCGACCGAACCGGTAGCCTTTCCACCCACATTTATCCCCGCCATGTCACGGGGGGCCAAGGAGTTACTGATGATGAAACCTGAAGTCAATCTCCAGTCGCTCGCCGACCAGCTGCTGCTGCTGCACTTCTCCCCGCCGGCCGTGCTGGTCAACGACAGGGGAGATATCCTCTATATCAACGGACGAACCGGCAAATATCTCGAACCGGCGGCCGGCAAGGCCAACTGGAGTATTTTCTCGATGGCCCGTGAAGAACTCCGTTTCGACCTGGGGAGTGCCTTCCAGAAGGCGATCCGGCACAAGGAGACCGTCACCGTCAAAGGCCTCAAGATCGGCATCAACGGCGGCACCCAGACGGTTAATATAACGCTCAAACCGATTGACGAGCCGGAAGCAATGCGGGGAATGGTATTGATCGTCTTTACCGACGTCGCAAATCCTCCGGAAGAGAAGATCAAGGGGCACACCAAGAACCCGTTATCCGGCAACACCAGGGCTCTCGAACTGGAGCAGGAACTCCGGCAAAATCGCGAAGAGCTCCAGACGATCCGCGAGGAGATGCAATCCTCGCAGGAAGAGCTCAAATCCACGAATGAAGAACTGCAGTCCACCAACGAAGAGCTGCAGTCCACCAACGAGGAGCTGACCACCTCCCGTGAAGAGATGCAGTCTCTTAACGAAGAGTTGCAGACGGTGAATGCCGAGCAGCAGTCCAAAATGGATGAACTGTCACGGACGAACAACGACATGAGGAACCTGCTCAACAGCACGGAGATCGTCACCGTGTTCCTCGACAACGATCTCCATATCCGGCGTTTCACCAGCGGGGCGGACAAACTGTTCAAACTGCGCCAGGGTGATGTGGGACGGCCGCTTTCTGAAATCGTGAACGACCTGCTGTATCCCGATTTGGCTGAAGTTGCACAGGAGGTTGTGCGGACGCTGGTCTTTTCGGAAAAGCAGATTGCTGCCACCAATGGCCGCTGGTATTCGGTGCGCATCATGCCGTACCGCACTATTGAGGACGTCATCGGCGGCGTTGTCATCACGTTTGCCGACATCACCGCGTTCAAGAAATCAGACGCGGAGCTGCACGACGAAATATCGAGGCTGAAAGGCCTGCTTGACATGAAACATTAATGCATCGGCACAGGAGTGCTGATACATTTTTTTCACCAAATCCGGTACAAGAGAAGAGTTCTGCATGGAAATCGATACCGAGGCAACCCTGCTAAAATCAGCCGCTGAATTACGCCACCAGGCGGAAGAACGATTACACGCGAAATCGGCAGAATCGTCTCACCCCCGAACCAAGGAAGTGACACAGAGACTCGTCCATGAACTTGAGGTCTACCAGATCGAGATGGAGGTACAGAACACAGAACTGCGCCGGGCCCAGGAGGAGCTTGAGAACCAGCAGGTCGAGCTGGAGATGCAGAACGAAGAACTGGTGCGGATTCAGGGGGAGCTTGAACTATCGAGAAATACGTATACCGAACTCTATGACTTCGCCCCGGTGGGCTATTTCACCTTTGATGCGGCCGGAGTGATACAGAAGGTTAATCTTACCGGCGCGCTACTGCTGGGTACAGACAGACGGTTACTGGTCAATACACCTTTCAGCACCTTTATTGCCGATCCCGACGGGAGGACTGTTTTTTTCGATCACCTCGCAACTGTCGCGCAGCTTGAGGGGATTCAGAAATGTGAGATCATACTTACGGGTAAAGATGGCACGCCCATCTGTGGCCAGTTCCAGAGCGTCGCGGTGTGCGATGTTGAAAGCAAGGAAGGTCATATCCTTTCCTCGATCACAGATGGCACGGTTGCCAGACAGTTGGGTTTGGAAATCCAGGATGCCCGGGAATATGCCGAGAACATCGTGGAAACCGTGCGTAAGCCGCTGGTGGTGCTGGATGTCGACCTGAAGATTCTCACCGCCAACCATAGCTTCTACGACACATTCAAGGTCGCGCCCGAAGAGACCATCGGAAATTACATCTACGATATTGGTAACCGGCAGTGGGACATTCCCAAGCTGCGGGTACTCTTTGAGGATATCCTCCCCAATGATACCGTGCTCAACGGCTATGAAGTCGATCACGTTTTTCCCGGCATCGGCCGCAAGATCATTCTGCTCAACGCCCGCCAGATTTTTCGGGAAAAGATCGGCTCACACATTATCCTTCTGGCCATGGAAGATATTACCGATCGCAAAAAAGCTGAAGAGGAACTGCTTAAAGCGGGCGCCCTGCAGAACGCAATTTTCAACAGCGCCAATTTTTCCAGCATCGCCACTGATGCAAATGGCGTCATCCAGATCTTCAACGTCGGCGCGGAACGGATGCTCGGATACAGCGCCGCCGAAGTGGTGAACAAGAATACGCCGGCTGACATTTCCGATCCGCAGGAAATGATCGCGCGGGCCAAGGCCCTCAGCATTGAGCTCGACACCGAGATAACGCCGGGATTTGACGCATTGGTCTTCAAAGCCAGGCGCGGGATCGAGGATATTTACGAGCTGACCTACATCCGCAAGGACGGCAGCCGTTTCCCGGCGGTCGTATCGGTCACCGCACTGCGCGACGCGCAGGCCGTCGTCATCGGCTACCTGCTGATCGGCACCGACAACACCGCGCGTATGCTGGTCGAGGCAGAGCGGTCACGGCTCGCTCAGACATTGAAAGACAAAAACGCCGAACTCGAGAGCGCCATGCTTGTAGCGGATAAGGCCAACCTGGCGAAATCGGATTTTCTTTCCAGCATGAGCCATGAACTGCGCACGCCGCTCGGCGCGATCTTAGGTTTTGCCCAGCTTCTGGAATCCGGCGTTCCACAGCCGACACCGCCCCAGAAACGGAGCATCGACCAGATTCTCAAGGCCGGCTGGTACTTGCTGGAGCTGATCAACGAAATCCTCGACCTGGCACTGATCGAGTCCGGGAAGCTGTCGCTGTCGCTGGAGCCGATATCACTGGCTGAAGTCATGCGTGAATGCGAAGTCATGGTCGAACCGCAGGCCAAAGAGCGCGGCATCAGCGTAATCTTTACCCACTTCGAAGCGCCCTATTTTGTCAACGCCGACCGGACACGGGTAAAGCAGCTTCTTATCAATCTCCTATCGAACGCGATCAAATACAACAAGTCGAACGGATCGGTTACCGTGACCTGTGCCCTGAGCGCCCCTGATTCGATTCGTATCAGCGTCCGGGACAGCGGAGACGGACTGGCTCCGGAACAGCTGGAACAGCTTTTTCAACCGTTCAATCGCCTCGGGCAAACGGCGGAAGTTGAACAGGGTACCGGTATCGGCCTGGTCGTATGCAAGCGGCTGGTCGAATTGATGGGGGGCACCATCGGTGTGGACAGCACGGTGGGCGAAGGGAGTGTGTTCTGGTTCGAACTTGCCCGGACCATCGCGCCACAACTTCCCGCCGGAGCAGCTGAGTCGACGGCAGCCGCCGAATCTCAACCCAAGGGCACCGAACAGGTGTACACCCTGCTCTACGTCGAGGACAACCCGGCGAACCTGATGCTGGTTGAAGATCTTATCGCGCGCCGGCCCGATATCCGTTTTCTGAGCGCCCGGGACGCCTTTCGCGGCATCGAGATTGCGCGCGCCTCTCTGCCGGATGTCATCTTGATGGACATCAATCTGCCGGGAATCAGCGGACTTGACGCGCTGAAAATTCTGGCTGAAGACCCGATAACAGCGCATATTCCGGTCGTTGCACTCAGTGCCAATGCCATCCCCCGCGATATCGAAAAAGGGCTGGAAGCCGGATTCTTCCGGTATCTCACCAAACCGATCAAGGTCAACGAGTTCATGGATACATTGGACATGACGCTCGAATTTGCAAAAAAGAAGGCTGCCAAGGCCTGATACCCGGATTCTCGCAGACATAATGTCTCACGTACGAAGCGCCCAAAAGGAACCGTCATCATGAGTACCGACTTCGATATTATTAACGCCAACATCCTGATCGTTGACGATCAAGAGCCCAATGTCACTCTACTTGAGCAGCTGCTGCTCGAAGCCGGTTACACCTCCGTCACCTCGACGATGAACCCGGAGGAGGTCTGTGCGCTGCATCTGAAAAACAATTACGACCTGATCCTGCTCGATCTGCAGATGCCCCGCATGGACGGATTCCAGGTGATGGAGGCGCTCAAGACTATTGAAACGGACCATTATCTTCCGGTCCTCGTGATCACCGCCCAACCGGGCCATAAACTGCGCGCCCTGCAGGCAGGCGCCAGAGATTTTGTCAGTAAGCCGTTTGATCTGGTTGAAGTCAAGATGCGTATCCACAACAATCTGGAAGTGCGGCTGCTGTACAAAAAACTAAACAATTACAGCAAGGTGCTGGAAAAGACGGTACAGGAACGGACCGGTGATCTGCGTACGGCAAATATGCAACTCACGCAGGAAATTGAGGAACGCACGAAGGCGGAAAAATCACTTCAGGGGACCTATGCGGAAATAAAGGTGTTGAAAGACCGGCTCCAGGCGGAGAACGTCTACCTTCAGCAGGAGGTTGCCCGGCAGTTTAACTTCGGTGAAATCATTGGCCAAAGCGATATCCTCTCACGAGTGTTTTCCCAGGTCGAGCAGGTAGCGCCCATGAATGCAACCGTTCTTCTCCTGGGCGAAACCGGTACCGGCAAGGGAGTGGTGGCACGCGCCATCCACAGCAGCAGTACCCGCAAAGGGAGGGCATTTATAACGGTTGACTGCACGACACTGCCGGCGACCCTTGCTGAAAGCGAACTTTTCGGGCGGGAACGGGGTGCGTTCACCGGGTCTGATTCCCGGCAGATCGGCCGCTTCGAACTGGCCGACGGCGGCACCATATTCCTTGATGAAATCGGCGAGATGCCGCTGGAACTGCAGAGTAAGCTCCTCCGGGTCATTCAGGACGGCGAGTTCGAGCGCCTGGGGAGTCCCCGCACCATAAAAATTGATGTCCGGATCATCGCGGCCACCAACCGGAATCTGCAAGAAGAGGTCAAGAACGGCATGTTCCGGGAAGACCTGTTCTACCGGCTCAATGTTTTTCCGATTATGATGCCGCCACTCCGGCAGCGCAAAGAAGACGTCCCGCTGCTCGTCAATCATTTTGTTACCAAATTCAATACAAAAATCGGCAAGAAGATCGAGACCGTGTCGAAAGACACCCTGAACGCCCTTCAGGAGTACCACTGGCCGGGCAACGTGCGGGAACTGGAAAGCGTCATTGAGCGGGCGGTAATTGTCAGTCAAGGGGCCTCACTACAGGTATTGGACCGGTTCGATACGTTCCGCAAACCTGAGGAACCGGCAGGGGGTGAGGTCAAAGCCCTCGTTGAACTGGAACACGACCATATCCTCAGGGTACTCCAGAAAACCGGATGGCGCATCGAGGGGAACAACGGGGCAGCGGTACTTCTCGGTCTCAACGCCAGCACTCTTCGCGCCCGCATGCGGAAATACGGCATCGTCCGTCACTAAAGGAACTACATACCGGTTGGCGCCCTCTACGGGATCTTTCAGATACCGCTGGTATATCATCCCCGATATAGTGCACAATAAAAAAAAACACCAAGAATAACCAGCGAGGTCGACATCATGGACAAGCGCACGGAATACGTTGAAAGGCTCTCTGCACAGATAGTTGAATGGGATGTGCAGATAGATAGGCTCAAGGACAAGGCGATAAGCGCCACGCCCGAGGCAACGGCTGAATATTCGAATGCAATTGCGGCACTGCAGCTCAAGCGGGATGAGGTTGCGGCAAAACTGCAGGGGATATCGTCAGCTGACGATAATGAATGGGAAGAAATCAAAGCGGGTACAGAAAATGTCTGGGGCGAAGTCAGGACAATATTGAGCGACTCCATTACGAAAATTAAATGAACAAACAGACAACTCTTATAAGGCCCCTGTTAGTCAATAGGCAAAATGGTGCCTAGCCGATTTTGAGTCGTTTTTTTTATGAATCTACCTTTGCATCTTATCCGTTCTGACTTTATTTCCAATAACTGGGTCAGGAAAGAGTCCTGCACCAAACTCCTATCAAAGCTCATATCACCACGATTGCTGCAATTCCGGCGATTGCGAAGGTATTCCCTTCGCGGCTTAGAAACTATACCGTTCCCTCTGCCGTCCCATTCAAGAAGCGTGCTCATTGCTAGTACGAGACACAGTTGATACCGGGTTCAGGCGAGGGGCAGAACACCTCAGAAACGTATGAATAGATTCATTTATGTAAGGAGCGGGACAGGGCTCCAATCTCGTTAATTTAATTTGCTCGTGTGGCTCCAGTTGTACGAATAAGCTGCTCCTGTCCCCTCCAACTTTATACTGTCGCCAGAAATTTATCCCGGTCGAACGGCACATTATTCTTCAGCATGTAGAAGATCGCACGGGCCAGTTTGTGGGCAAGGATCGAAAGCGCTTTCCCTTTGCCATGGATCTTTGCCAGATTCTCCACAAGGGTCTTAGCTGGCGGATTGTGGCGCATAAAAAAAACAGCAGCCTCTGAGAAGGCCCACTTCAAATGAACGTTGCCTATCTTGGAACCACCGGTTCCCTTTTTCTTTCCTGCAGATTCGTGAGCACATTTCACCAGCCTGCAGTAGGAAGAGAAGTCTTGCACCGTAGGGAAACGATTTATGTCATGGATCTCGTAGAGCATCACCAGGCCTAGTATTTTCCCCACACCGTTGATTGAGCGCAACAGCTTGAGGGTCTGCTGGTTGTGTTGCCGAGCCGTTTTCTCGATGTTTGGTTCGAGTACTTTAAGGACATCGTCAAAGGCGTCTATCATGGCGACGTCAATTTGGATGATCTTCCTTACTTCTGGATCGGGAAAAAGCTGCGCCACTCCATGGCGGTTCTCTTCAACTCCGAGATCGCAGCCAAGAGGAGCAAGATTATATTGGATTACCGTGTTCTGGATGTGCGCAATAAGCTCAGCACGCTTTCTAACGAAAAAGTTCCTGCGTCGCAGCAGGTCGCGTGTCGCCCGCATTTCCGGCGGATAGGCATAGGCTAAAGGAAACATGCCGCCGCGAAGTAACAAAGCGATCTTGTGGGCGTCAATCTTGTCGCTCTTTGCCTTGCCGCCATGGACAGCTTTCATGTAAAGGGCGTGACCAAGCACAAACTCAATATTTTCATTACGACAAAGGTCCGCAAGCCAATACCACGCGAACATGCATTCCACACCGACAACCAGATTCTCCCGGTAAGGAACCACGATGCGAAGGAAACTCTCAGGATTGCAGTTGATTTCGCGATGGACCAACACGGTTCCTTCCGAGTCGAGAATGCAGACGTACTTTTTTCGAGCATGAAGATCAATTCCGCAGTAGTGCTTGTGAGTTTTGGTGTAAAATCGCATAAAGGCCCCCTTTGGAGTAATGGTTCTCGCAAAACCAAGCATACACCAAAAAATGTATGCCCAAGGGGGGCCTTATACAGTATCCCCTTACCGGAGGGGAGCTGCAACGTGCCGGTAATCACCGGCAGAGAACCGGTAAAGAATTCTGTGTACATGGTTTTTCGGTCTTTTGTTTACCAGCAGATTTTATTTCTTAAAATATCTGTGGTTTTCGTCTGATTGTTCTTCACAACAATCTTCCTCACCTCTCCCTTTAAATCACACCTCAATCCGGAACTCCGCTCCTCCGTCTAAGGTACTGACGGTTGTCAAGACAGAAAAATGAAGAATTTAAGTTTGGTCAAG
>JABBNX010000013.1 GCA_019352135.1 Pseudomonadota bacterium | reverse complement strand
GCGGTAGCGGCAAACAGCGACAGGGCCAGCATGATGATGATTTTTTTCATGTTAATCTCCTTTGTTGATGTTGGGTTTATTGCTGTGCTACTGGGCATCTATCGGTTGGGCCCACTTGAATTTAACATTGGGTGTGTCCGAATTTTTGACCGGTTGCGGAGCTTTTTGTGTCGACGCTTTCTCCTGTTCCGGCTGAGGCGTTTTTGTCTCAGTGGAAGGGGAAGGCGAACGGACGGGGATATTCTGTGACCCGGGTAGAGCGTTCGGTGCAGCCTTTTCAGTCTTACGATAACTGACCTGCTCAACCGGATCAGTTGTATCGTTGACCGGGATGGTCTGCACCTTGCCGGAACGGTACGTGATGACAACTTCGTCGGCCGGCGCAGGACATGCCATCAGTAAAAGTCCGATTGTCACTGCGATCATATTCAGGTAGTTCATAGCTGGTCCGCCCGGTGGTTGTGCTTTCGGGCAGGGAGACCGTTCTCCCTGCCCATACGCACTAAAATATAAGCTGCAACTGGGTAACGAATGTTGTGAAATCCTTGCTCATCACTCCACTGACCGTTCCTTGTTTGTCGAAGGCGGTGTGTGACAGTTCCATGGTCAGTTTCAGGTTCTGGTCACGGAAGTAGTAGTTGGCGCCACCGCCGTACCAGTCGATCTTCTGGTCAAAGATGTTGTTCAGTGAGGCAAACTGCCATTTCTCATAACGGCCGAAGAACTGCAGCGGTATCATGGGAAGCATGTAGGCGGCTTTGGTGTACCAGCCGTTTTTCTGCCCGTTGAGGCCGATGGTCCCCAGGTCGGGGTTAGCGCCTTTGTAGGCGTCATCGAGGTTTATATCTTCATAGGCGGCAGAGGCGGTGACGGTGCCGATCCCTTCCAGCGGATATTCGAAGAAACCATCAACCGTCCAGGCTTTGTAATCCTTTTTGTCTGTTTTCAAGACCGTATCGCCGTAGGCAATTTCCGGTTCGTACTGATAGGCGCCGCCAAAGGTGAGAACCTTTTTCTTCCCCAGGTAGGTGCCTTTGTAGCCATATTCATTTTCAGGATCGAGCAGTGTGACGTGGCCCCGGACGGAGTAGCGGAAGTTGGAGCTGGGAGCGGTATCGCCGGATACGGCTTTGCGCCCTTCCATGACATCGGCGCGATACTGGAACATATCGTTGAACAGGTTGCCCCACACCGCTACCCCCATATCCCTGGTGCTGGTGTAGGGAGCACGGATGAAGAGCGACCGGTCGAGAGTCAGCGGCATTTCGCATGCTTCCAGGTTTTCGCGGGAGAGGTTGTATTTGAACTTGCCGACGTTTACGTGGAAGCTGTCGTTCAGCTTGAAGCGCATCACGGCGTCAAGGAGCTGGAATTCCGTTCCCTGGTTGCTGCTGGCGACGCCGAGGGTGGTGACGTTCGGGTCCTCGGTGTATTCCGTCTGGACGTAGAGACTCAGCATGTCGCCATATGCTCCCATCAAGGCAAGGCGGTTGCGGCGGAAGTTGAAGTTGGTGGTGGTGTCGGTGTTGTTGTCGCCCGATCCGGTATCCCGGACCGTCATCTGGAACTGTCCTTTGTAGTCCAGTTGCAGCGTCCCCTCGTCATTCGGGCCGAAGGTCATCTGCGGACCGGCGAAGGCGGTGCCGGCCATCAGGGTCAGGCCGATGGCAAGTGCCGGGATTCTTCCAGTATTAGTGATCTTAATCATGCATTCACTCCTTTGCAGCGATATGATCCCCCGCTATCAAGGCGGGGGGAGTTGGAATGATAAATAGGGCTAACAACCGCCACCGCCGGATGCTCCTCCGCCGACGGCAGTGGTTACGGGGCTGCGATATGCTTTATCTGCTGTTTCTACTTGGTTGCCTTCAGCAAAACTCGGTTCAACAGTAAACACTCGAGTTCCATAGTCAACAACAGCCTTAGCAGGGACAAGATCCTTAGTCCATGTCAGCTTATCCATCAGTGAAGTGGTATCCCATATTGAGCCCACTGCCAGTTTGCCTCCGGCATTGGTTCCATTCAGCGCAACATGGTCCGATGAGGCGCACAGGTTCCATTGACCATAGGAACCGTCGTACCATTTGACGTCCACATTTGAGTCATAGTAAGCAATGCCGTCGAGGGCGAAATAAGCCTGAGAGGCCAAGTTACCAGCCCTGCATTGGGTTACAAAGGTTTTCGCTGCATCACGTGTTGTGTCACCAAGAGTAGTATTGTCAAAAGCGGTACCAGCACTGATCATCGCCTTTAACGCATCAGCGTCTTTGAAGTAAAGACCTGTTGTTGGTGATACCACGTCTCCGCCAGGGAAACGGTAGGAACCTTTAATAGCACCTTCGAAAGGTGTATTTCCGGAGTCGAGAAGATCAGTTGTCGATGTAATCTGTGTTGCCGGTCGAATCGTATCAAGTATAATGACGTTGTTTGGGTTGCCGGCAACTATACTTTTTACGTAGCCGATCATCTCACTAAGCGACGCACGCATATCTGTATTGACTCGCGTTGTGGTCCCTGGAGCAACACTATATTTTGAGGCTGCAATAGCAGGAACAGCTTTGGTCAGTGCATACGGTCCTGCTGTCCAAGCGGCATTGCCTCCATTCAGTACCTTTAAGCGGTTTTTGGGGAATCCCCAGTAACGGAAAGTGGCGTAGGCCCTTGTCACATTTGAGACACCGCTGGTTGTTGTGAGTACAATTGTGGTGTTACCGTCAATTCCATATTGTTGAATCAATGTATCCATAGTTTTACCGGTACAGACCATGCTGCCGGTAATATTAAACGGGCCTTCAGCACGGTTAGCCATAAGTGGACCCGTTCCATCTATCAGTTGTGCACCGGGAATGTGACCTGTTGCATTGTAAGGATTTTTTGTAACATCCATTATGGTGGTTGTTGTGTAGGTGGGAGGCACTGTGGCCGGCGTGACTGGCACGGTCACAGTCGTTGCAGTTGTTCCCGTCATATCAAGAATAACAACACGGTCGTAGTTTCCAAACGGCGCATTGACTTTTCCCTCGTCAATCCAGCTCTTTAACTCTGCAGCGGTAACGAGTGCATTTCCACTGAGCGTCTTTGTTGTGGTAATGCTGGCGCTTGCCGCAGGGTTATCATAGCCGCTCGTCCCGCACCCCCAGATGGTAAGCGCGGCAATCATTACTGTTCCAAGCAGGGCTGCGATCAGCACTTTGCTCTTCTTCATCATCTTTTCCGACATAATTCCTCCTCGTAAAAATGTGTGAGAATACAACCGTTACTGTGACGTTTCAGCTTCAACATCTCTCCCCTCTTCACCTCCCTTCGAATAATGTGTAGCCGGACTGGTGCAAACTCGGCAAGATGACATAAAAATACCGACGGTATTTAAACCGTCGGTATTGTAAAACAGGGGCTTTTGTGGCAGAGTGTTTTACTCTGCATTGTTGAAAACATGTTGCATGGAATCAGGGTAAACATCATTTACATTGCTCCGGTTTGCAGGTCGAAGGTGTGCCTGCGGCACTGTTGAAGGCGACGTTCGCGAAATTTTACGCTGGACAGCAGATACTTCACTGCCGTTTTTGTATTTCTTTGACGCATCGTTGCTGTTTTTCAGATGGAGCAGACTGCTCATTCAGTTTTTAAACCGCGTCAGCCACTGATTTCGTCTGTATCTTAATATGGACATATGATATTTTGAAAATGAAAGTTAATCATGAAGCTATGCGTGTTAGGCAATAAAACAAGGTTTCACAGGAGGACTCAATGAAAACCGTTTATTTACGCACACTTGTAGAATCAATTATTACCGGAAGCTTTTCCAAAGCGGCCGAAAATCTTTTTATCACCCAGTCTGCTGTGTCACGTAGAATCAAATTTCTGGAAGATCAGTATGGTCATTCACTTATAGACCGCAGTGGACCGGTGCTGGTTGCAACCGATATGGGTCGGATCGTAATGGAAAAAGCTGAAAAAATATTGCAACTTGAAAGCGACCTGCAGAGCGATCTTTGCGGACTTTCCACCATACCCGGAATTTCTTTCTGCTGCACGCCTTCCTTTGGGATTACGTACCTACCTGAAATAATGAAGCGGTTTATGATACTCAAGCCTGACATGCTGGAGTTGAAGTTCTTTTTTGAAATGCCGGAAAGGGTTATAGAAGGAATGCAAAAGGGGCTGTACCAGGTAGGTGTAATTGAACATAACAAGGATTATGATCTTGCTGAGTTTGAAACCTTTGAGCTGCCGGGAGATGAAGTTGTCTTTGTCAGTTCGCCACAATTGTCGATTACGGAAGAGGAGATGACCATTGATAATCTGGAGTCTTATGATCTTTACATCAGAAGGGAAGGATGCTGTTCCAGCAAAGTGCTTGAGTACAACATGAAAAAATTGGGCAGGGATCTGGCGGATTTCAAGAGGATAATCTATTATGATGACCTTCATCTGATTATCAGTTCGGCACTCGCAGGGTATGGCCTCGCTTTCGTATCCATGTCCGTCGTCAAGGATCTGGTGAAGGAAGGCGCCTTGCGCACCCATCACGCCACCGGCTTTGAGCACTCCTATATGCGTACCCTTATCGTCAACAACACCTCTGCATTAACACCGGTGTTTGGCAATTTCATAGAGGAAATAAAGAGAGTTTTCCAAAATATGCCACGGCAAATAATTGTTTCATCCTGTAATGCTGTCGTCTTTAGTCTGCCGTTTGTTGCAGCATCGGTATAAAACAGCTATGCAGATGGCAGAGAAGACGAACTATCCATTTCAACCACACAACTATCTCCCATATCGTTAACATACGCCTTCACCAACGGCAGTTCCCGCTCCAGAGCAATTACAAGCTCTCGGACGTTGGCGTGATTATCACGAGTGGCATTATCCTGAATACCGGTGCAGATTTCGGAAAGTTTTTGCAAGCCCAGGTTTCTGCTTCCCCCCAGCAGGTAATGAGCTGTTTTGTACACTCCTGAAAAGTTTTTCTCCTCAACTGCTGCATACAATGCCGGTATGTTTTTCTCGACATTTTCCAGGTACGGTTTCACCACTGTCGGTACGAAGTCTTTCCCCGTTTTTTTGAACATGCGCAACAGCTTATGTAACCGTGCCGCATCAAAAACAGCCCCGGCAGACGCTTCATGACCGTCCATCTCACAAAGAGGCTCTGCATTCTGAGAAGTAAAATGCCGAATCGGAACTGCCCAGCGGGTTACAATCTCTTGCAACGTGCTGGAGCGTATCGGTTTACTCAGATAATCATCCATCCCGGCTGCAAGGCATTTTTCCCGGAACCCTTTGATGGCATTCGCAGTGAGAGCAATAATAATAGTGTGTTTCTTGTTCCCCTCCAGCCGCCGTATTTCATCGGTAGCTTCAAAACCATTCATATCCGGCATATTGCAGTCCATCAATACAATATCGTAGGTATGCTGAAGAACCATTGCAACGGCGGCCCTTCCGGATGAGACTACATCGGCCTTGCAGCCGATAAACTGCAGCATGGTGGCCGCGACAACCTGACTGGAAGGATTATCCTCCGCGACAAGAACACGCACCTGCCCAAAATCTTCCCGAGAGGACGTTTCTTTCGGATCAACATGCACGTTTGCATCGCTTTCGGCATACGTGCCGTAATTTTTCTGCTGCATACAGAGAGAAACAACGGTAACAGCGCCTATAACCCGATGTTGATGAATCGGTTTGGACAATAATGCAGAAAAAATAGTATCCGGAAAATCAGGCACCTTTCCGGTGTCATGTGAAAGTGGCGAGAGAAGTATAAGCTGGGTCTTGCTGATATGTTTATCTGCTTTTATGTTTTCGCCAAGCTCTACACCATCCATATCCGGCATATTCCTGTCAATGAGCGCAATCCCGTAGGGATCACCGTTACTCTGTGCGCTTTTCAGCATTTTAAGTGCTTTCTCCCCCGACGCAACCAGACTGCAGCGCAATCCCAAGGAGGTAAGATATCTGGCAAGGATCAAACGATTCTGCCGGACGTCATCTACAACCAGAACGCGAATGCCGGTGAGCTCGGAATGTGATATTGTTTCCGCCCGGCATGACATATCAAGCGGCAACGTCAGGGTAAACCAGAACGTAGAACCTTTGCCCACGCTGCTAGTAACACCAATCTCCCCCCCCATCATTTCGACCAGGCTTTTGCTGATTGCAAGCCCAAGGCCGGTACCACCAATCGGACGGTGCAGAGATGAATCCACCTGATAGAATTTTTGAAAGAGTAGTGGGAGCCCCTCCTCCGGAATGCCGATGCCGGTATCCGAGACTTTTATCTTGAGAGAAGTCTCCTTTCCGCTCGCGCCAAGACATTCCACATCAATAGTTATTTGGCCATGATCGGTAAACTTAATCGCGTTGCCGGTAAGATTTACCAACACCTGCCTGATACGCCCCGCATCACCGATCAAGTGGGTCGGTATCTCAGGGGAATAACAGATTATAAGCTCGACCTGCTTACCAACAGTTCTCGGAGCAAGGAGATCGCCCACATTTTCACATACGGAGCGTAAATCAAAAGGGACCGGTTTGATTTCAACTTTTCCAGACTCCACTTTGGAGAAATCAAGAATATCGTTAATAATATCAAGCAGAGTAGTTGCAGAGTTAAGTATACCATTGGCAAACAGAAGCTGTTGTTCTGACAATCCGGTTTTCAAGAGTAGATCAGACATTCCGATGACACCGTTCATTGGGGTGCGGATTTCATGGCTCATGGTTGCCAAAAAATCACTTTTTGCCTGATTCGCCGTTTCAGCTTGATTGTGTGCCGCAATGATCTCATGAGACTGCTGAAGAATCAGGTCTTGCGAAGTTTTAAGTTCGCTCATATAGCGTAGGATTTTTTCATCCGCCAAATGCTGTTCGGTGATATCCCGCACGATAATCAGGACTTCATCTTCTCCACTCCGAACAGAACGCAACTCAAGATAACGGGGCACACTTTGTACCGAAAAGTTGAAACAGAGTTGCATATCGTCAGACTGAAGTCCTTGAGTGATGTTGTTGTAATTAGCAGTTTCTGCCCCGGGGGTCAGCACATCAGTAATTTTTTTTCCAATCAGGTCGTCGGGAATAAATGAAAAATCAGTTGAGTTCGGCTTTTGGCAGTAAAGGATGGTGCCATCGTTGCGGCACCGAAAAATAAGATCCGGAATAGCCTTTAACAGAGCAAGCGTTTTCAACTCGCTCTCATGAAGTTCCTTCTGCATCTGGTTATGGATACGTTCTTGTGTCTGTTTGTAAATGGCCATCTCGACACAGTGCTTAAGATGATTAAGGTTGACCGGTTTTTCAAGAAAGGCAAAAGAGTTTGCGATTTTGCTCCGGGAAAAAGTATCATCGTCTCCATGCGCCGTAAGAAAGATGATCGGTA
The DNA here is from genome assembly GCA_019352135.1 of Pseudomonadota bacterium. GTDB lineage: Bacteria > Desulfobacterota > Desulfuromonadia > Geobacterales > Pseudopelobacteraceae > JACRCG01. The sequence goes on along the minus strand of JABBNX010000013.1, from coordinate 33,721 downwards.
TATCGACTTCCGTACAAATCCGGTTGGCGGCAGCGATACCATCAATGTCCCCCTTCAGTGTGACGTCCATCAGAATCAGGTCCGGGAGCACGGTTGATGCCGTCTCGATGGCTTCAATACCATTATCAACTATCGCAACGATATCGTACTCAAGACGAGCCAGCGACTTGCCGAGCCTTTGTGCAGTTGCGGTCTCATCTTCAACTATCATTATCCTGTATTTGCGCGTCAAATTCCGATCCCTCCCGCTACGTCAGATGTGGCTTTGATGTGCTGACTTCAACAGTACAGATAGTTGATCCGGCTTTATATTAACCCCAATTGCACTAATTGCAAATATGTTACAGCTCGTAGTTTGAATAATACTGAGTAAAAGAATCGCATTCCTTACCCGTTCTGGAGCAATGCCATATCTGTTTAGCGGTACAAAAGGAGCACGGCGGTAGTGGCTCGCTACTAAGCTGGCTTACTATGCACTGAAGTTTTTGATATTCAGCAGCAAAAATCTCTTCCCGACATTTCAGTTCTCTTGAGGTTTTGTGCATTTTTCACCACCATTTTCTGATGAATTTATTCATTCTACCGTGACACTCTTGGCCAGGTTTCTCGGCTGATCAACGTCTTTACCCTTCAGTATCGCAAAATTATATGCCAGAAGCTGGAGTGCTACGGCAAACAGTACAGGGGATAAGGCCTCTCCTGCCCATGGAATGTGCAAGGTAAAATCAGCTCTTCTGCCGGTTTCAAAATCTCCCTCGGAGCACAAGGCAACAACTTTTCCTCCACGGGTAATGACCTCCTCCATATTGGATCTGACCTTTACAAGATGCCGGTCGTTAGGAGCCAGAACAAAAACCGGCATCTCTCTGTCTATCAAGGCAATCGGCCCATGCTTCATTTCTCCGGCTGGATATCCGTCGGCATGGATATACGATATCTCCTTCAACTTGAGAGCGCCTTCAAGAGCAATCGGAAAGCTGATGCCGCGTCCCAGATAAATAGCATCCCAAGACGTCAGATACTCACAGGCAATCTCTTCAATCTGAGGGTCAAGTTCCAGCGTTTTTTCAACCAAAGCCGGCAGATCGCTCAATGCGGCGATCATTTCCTGACCCTTTTTCAAATCAATGCTGCCATTGGCGCGTCCGAGACGGATGGTCAACAGATAGAGCGCTACAAGTTGGGTAGTAAATGCCTTAGTTGAAGCAACACCGATTTCCAAGCCGGCGTGTGTATAAATAACCCCATCTGATTCACGGGCAATGGAAGAATCGACAACGTTGCAGATTGACACGATGCGTGCGTTCTTGTTCTTCGCCTCGCGCAATGCCGCCAGCGTATCTGCCGTTTCCCCGGACTGGGAAATCGGTATCACCAGCGTTTTCACCGAGACGAGAGGATCGCGGTAGCGAAATTCCGAAGCTATCTCCACATCGACAGGAATCCGGCAATACTCCTCAATCAGGTATTTTCCCGCAAGGGCCGCATGCCACGAAGTGCCGCATGCCACAAAGCAGATTCTTTCGAACGCTTGCAGCTCCTGATCATTCAGATGTAATTCTTCCAGAAAGACGTTTCCTTCATCTACCAGCAGACGGCCTGCAACCACATTTTTGACTGCCTGGGGCTGTTCATGAATTTCCTTGAGCATAAAATTTGGATAGCCGTTTTTTTCAGCTTTCAGTGGAGACCAGTCAATATAACGCGGCTCCTTCGTGATCTCAAGCCCGTCAATGGTGCTGAATTTTACGCCGCCATCTCTAAATACCGCCATCTCTCCATCTTCCATTATTACCATCTCCCGCGTGTTGGAAATAATGGCCGGCATATCCGATGCAATAAAAAATTCTTTTCCCTTGATTCCAATGACCATCGGAGAACCGGACTTGGCAACAATGAGTGTCTTATCGTCTTTCTTACTCAGTATACAGAGAGCATATGCGCCCTGAACCATTTTCAATGCTTGCTGAACGGCCTCTTCGAATGATCCTGTCGTTTCCATTTTTTCATCAATGAGGTGGGATATGACCTCTGAATCCGTCTCAGAAACAAAAATATGCCCTCGATCAGATAATTCGTCTTTCAGTGCAAGATAGTTTTCAATAATGCCATTATGGACAACCACGACAGATCCGCCTTTGTGAGGATGGGCATTTGCTACAGTCGGTTTCCCGTGGGTAGCCCAGCGTGTGTGGCCGATACCAATGGTTCCGTGCATAGGCTGCTCTATAAGAAGTCGTTCCAGGTTCACCAGTTTTCCGGGGCTGCGCCGAATCTCTACATCGCCTAAATCCATGGTACAGATTCCGGCAGAGTCATAGCCTCGATATTCAAGCATTTTCAGCCCGTTCATTATTACCGGGACAGCGTCCTGGTTTCCCATATACCCCACGATGCCGCACATATTTTTTGCTCCCTTCAAAGAGTTCACTCTTCTCTTGGAAAAAGAATGTACTTGCAGAAGAAACTGTCTCCTGTTTGCAGAGAATGCTTTTACACATACTGTGCCAGCAGCTAAAAGCAATAACATGTTTTTTATATCAATATGTTAATGGGAACGCATGAGGCGTGCTACAGACACAACAGGCAGGAAAATTTAGTGGGAAGTACGATAAAGAGAGAGAATGTAGCGGCAATTGAGCGTAATCCGTACGTTGTCATGATTTTTACCAGTGTTACTTTTGTGGCGAGGCGGTTTGACAATCCAATTGCGCTAATCAGGAACACCCAAACGCTTACTGAGTGTTTGTCGGGCTATGCCGAGTAAGAGTGCCGCAGATCTCTGATTACCGTTGGTCAGGTTCATAGCGGATGATGTCAGATAATCTTCCGTCTCCTTTATAGTCGGGAAACGGCCAAAGAAAGCATACAAAGCCGCATCCAGCTCCTTACTCGGCACCAGAAGTGCCGCATTTGAAAGGCTATGCTCTTGGTCGGTCAAACCGACAAAGCAGTCGAGCGTCAACAAACCAGAAGCGTGTCGTGCAACGGCATCAGAAATCATGGCATACAGTTCGCGGACATTTCCTTCGAAATGATAGGTAGAGAGAAGCGCCGTAACTTCCCGTGAAGGGACTGGCTTGGGTTTATTGAGTGATTTTGACGCTTTTTCGAGAAAATAATCCAACAGGGCCGGAACATCTTCGCGACGTTCTCTCAATGGAGGAACCTGAATATGATGAGCACAAAGCCTGTAGTAGAGATCCTTGCGAAATTTGTTGGAGGCAATGAGGCTGGAAAGATCCTTATTGGTCGCTACGATCAGTCGGGCATCGGTTTTTTTCAGAACATCCGATCCCACAGGATAAAATTCCTGTTCCTGGATAAGCCGCAACAGTTTGATTTGGGATGTTTCATTCAAATCACCGATCTCATCAAGAAACAAGGTGCCACCGGCTGCTGCGGAAATAAGGCCGTCACGAGGCTGATCCGCACCGGTAAAGGCACCTTTTTTATGGCCAAACAAGGTATCTGAAAACATATTATCATCAAGCCCAGCAGCATTGACCGTAACAAAAGCTCCTTTTCTGCCGCTCAATGTTCCTATCGCTTGAGCAATCAACTCTTTACCGACACCGGTTTCACCAGTAATCAATATTGGCTGGTCTGATTTAGCGATAACTTCAATATACTGAAAAATAGCCCGCATTTTTTTGCTGGTCGTAATAATAGCATCAAATGCAGCAGGATGTTCCAAACGGTCATTAAGCAGATATTCCCGTAAGCTGCGATTTTCCAGAGACAGCTCGTTAATATGGAGCGCATTCACGACACTCAGCAACAGGCGCTCAACCTCGACCGGCTTGGTGAGATAATCAACAGCACCTGCTTTTATGCAGCTTACCGCCGTCTCAATATCATCAGATGAAGTCATAACGACAACAGGGATGTGCGGAAAATTACGAATCAGAACAGGGAGAAGTTCCAACCCGGATACATGAGGCATCATCAGGTCAAGAACGATGACTGAGACAGGATGAGCTTCAAGAAACTGAACGGCCTTCCTGCTGTCGGTGAGGGTCAGGACATTTTTGACTCCTTCACTCTCCAGAGCGGTAACATGTATGTCAAGTACTACGCGATCATCGTCTATCAATAACAACGGCAACTGCAAATTGAGTTTTGAAATCATATTGTCCTTTCGTCTCCTTGATGGCGTACAACTATCGTCAAGAGACAGATTCGATAGATTTTAAACGCTTACTTATGGTTTGGCGCGTGACCCCCAATATTGCAGCAGCGGCCGCGTAGTTACCCTCCGAAAGCTTCAATGCCTCCACTATCAGATAATCTTCAATCTCACGAAACGTGGGCAGACGGCCAAAGAGGCTGTAGATCCCTGCAGTGGCGACAACTGGCGTGGCAGAAGGGGCGCGAGAGGGCCCCGATGCCGCGGTGGAAATACCTGAAAAATCATCACATGTCAGGAGGCCTTCTTCATGGCGGGCTACGGCATCGCTGACTTTTGCCTGCAACTCCCTGACGTTGCCGGGAAAATCATACTCGGCAAGTGCTTTGATGAGTTCAGGGGAGACGACAGGAACACTTCTCCCAAAGTGCCGTGCGGCCACTTCGACGAAGCTGTCAAGCAGAAGCGGGATATCCTCCCGTCGCTCGCGCAGTGCAGGAATGTGTATTTGATGGGTGCAAAGCCGGTAATAAAGATCCCGCCGAAAGTGCCCCTCCTTGATACGTTCCTGCAAATTTACATTTGTCGCCAGAACAATCCGTGCAGAACAGGTTTTCACCAGATCGGCGCCAACCGGGTAATATTCCCGTTCTTGCAGTAGCCGCAAAAGCTTAACCTGGGACAATTCATTCAAGTCTCCAATTTCGTCCAGAAACAGTGTGCCCATTGCAGCCTTGCAGACCAATCCATCACGGCATTGATCTGCACCGGTAAAAGCGCCCTTCTTATGCCCGAAGAGCGTATCGGAAAACATGGCGTCATCAAGACCGGCAACATTAATGCTGACAAACTGCCCCCTTACTCTACTGATCCGGTGAATCGCACGGGCAAACAACTCTTTACCAACACCGGTTTCTCCCGTAATCAGCACCGCTTGAGGCGAGCAGGCGACAACCTCGGTATATTGAAAGATCGAACGCATCTTTCTGCAGGTTGTCTTTATTTCTGTAAACGCCTCTGGATGTTCAAGGCGGTCGTTGAGTAGATATTCTTTCAGGGACAACGATTCCTGCTGTAATCGGCTTGAATTTAGTACCTTTTCAACTGCCTGGACCAGACGGGCAGGCTCAACCGGCCTGACCATATAGTCAACAGCTCCGAACTTCATGCAGTTGACAGCTATTTCTACATCGGAAGATACCGTTTCCACAATAACCGGGAGATGAGAATAATCACTGCAGATTCTTGATAAAAGGTCAGCTCTATCCACAGTATGGGTCATTTCAAAAATAACTAGGGAAACACAATTCTGTTCAAGAAACGGTAGGATGGCACGGCTGTCAGTAAGGGTGAGAACCGGGCCTATTCCAGCATCCAGAAGTATGGACCGGGTCAGTTCCAACGGTTCTGCATCATCACCGACCAGCAAGACCGTATTTACGACTCCAGGCACTTCAACTGTCATAATCCATCGTCCTTATTATCATTTCCATGTTGTACCCAGGTGTTTTTCAAGCAAGCGTATCAACATGCAATGATGATCCCTGAAAAGTCCTTATAACTATTCCCTTTTATCGCATTTGTTTCGCTTGTCAAGTTTGCATGCGTCTATTTTTTTACTCTTACTCACATGGGTGTCGATATCGCCATGGCTCCAATAGTAACAACTGCTGTTTTTATTAACAATCGTCACTAATAACGTTTTTCAGTCATTGTCCCCCACCATTCACCAACTTCCCTGATTTCTAACGTAACATCTTTTCGTTGGTAACGATTCTGTCATTCTTTCAATAATATGCCGTTATTATTAAATATTTTTACAAACCTCACATGGCACAGTATGTGATAACCATATGGGAGGACATCGCATCAACAAGCGAATGTAAGTGGTCTCAGCGTCAACCAGATTTGCATTGTAGAAATGCAGCGCAACCATGGCAATTATGGAAAAAGACATAAAGAAACTGCCTCGTTGAAAAGGGATGGATATACGATGATAATGGCACTTTCCATCACTGCAATATCATTTGCAGTACTCTTTCCACTGTATTTTACACTACGGAAGGACACACCATCCCTGCCGATCCCTCTTGCTATTGCAGTCTTGCTGTCTGCATTCCTGGAATTTTTCGACCTGCTGATATTGCAAAATCCGGAACAAATATATTTCTGGAAGAAGTTTTCTCTTATGTGCGAAGCCTTCCTGCCCCCTGTCTGGCTCTGGTTCTCCCTGACATATGCGCGACAAGACTGCTACCAAACAACATCAATCCCGTTCCGGATCCTGCTGGCTGTCTCACCACTCATAGCCATATTTGCATTCATGCTGCCAATCCGTTCGTTTGTGTATTCACCTGATTTTGCCACGGAAAAAATCCTCTTTCTCGGCAATAACGGCTTCATATTTTATCTTCTGGTACTCATCTATCTGATCATATGTCTGATTCAACTGGAACAAACTCTTGTGCATACAGCAAGGACCTCACGCTGGAAGATCAAGTTCGAGTTACTCGGATCAGGGGCTATTCTTGCAATCATGATCATATACTACAGTCAGAGCCTCCTTTTTCGCACGCTCAACATTCAACTGGTACCGATGCGCAGTATCGTGCTGATTGTCGGAATAGCGATGATCGCCTATTCACGCCTGAAACGAGGGGGCGTCGTAAATGTTCACGTTTCCCAGCAAATTGCCTGCAAGTCAGTTGTGCTCCTCGCCGTTGGCTTATATATCCTCTGCCTCGGACTCGTCGGTGAAGGAATGAAATACTTCGGCGACGGATTCCAGCGAGCAATGATCTTCACTACTGTTTTTTTTCTCGGCCTTGGTCTGTTCATCATTCTCCTATCGGAAACAATCAAACGCAGAGTCAGGGTGTTCATTCACAAAAACTTCTACGAGAACAAATATGACTACCGTAACCAATGGATTCAGTTCACTGATCGACTTTCTTCATCACAGACCAGTGAGAACCTGCTGGATTCGATTGTTTCAGAATTCTGTGACACGTTCGGGATGGGAACGGGAGCTCTGTTCACAATAAGCCTGGAGCATGACAAATATCAACAGGCTGCCGGCATTTCGATGGAGAGTGGCGAGGTGACTTTCGGCATCGACGACCCTGTTATTGAATCTTTGACCAGAAGCCGATGGATTGTTGATTTACGGAATGACATTACGGTACATGAAAACTACTGCCAGAAAGCGTTTTTAAATAAATTAGACGCCTGCTTCATTATCCCGCTTTTCATGAACGAAGCTGTTGATGGGTTCATAATATTGGGGAGACCTCACAGCAATGAAGAAATTTATAACCACGAAGACTTCGACTTGATGAGAACACTCGCAAAACAGGCTTCATCGGCACTTTTGAATTTAAGGCTTTCGGATCAGCTATCCTGTTCACGAGAGTTGGCAGCGATTGGCAAGGTATCTACCTTTGTAATGCACGACTTGAAAAATCTAATTTCCGCTCTTTCACTTATGCTGGAAAATGCACAGGAGCACATCGACCTCCCTGCTTTTCAAAGCGACTTGCTCACATCCCTCAGGAATATCGTCACCAAGATGAATGCTCTGATCTTGCGCCTTAAGCATCTGCCGGAGAAAAGCACACTACAACTGACTCCTGTTGATCTACTGGTAATGGCTCGTGAAACCGCAGCCTTAGTAAATGGAACGGCTCTGGATGTAACAGGAAAGCATGTAATAGCAGAGGTAGACAGGGAAGAACTGCAAAAAGTAGCCCTCAATCTTATGTTGAATGCTGTTGAGGCTTCAGATGGGAATACGCCGGTGAAGGTGGAAGTAGGTGAAAGCGAAAGCCCGTTTATTCGCGTAAGAGATGAGGGACGCGGTATTCCTGCGGCATTCATGCAATATGTGCTGTTTAGACCCTTCACCAGTACAAAGAAACAGGGAATGGGAATCGGACTCTACCAAAGCAGGCAGATTATTGAGGCGCACGGCGGCAGGATTGAAGTTGTGAGCACCATCAACCACGGCTCAGAATTCACCGTCTGGTTACCAAAAATCAACGTAGGAACCGCCTAGCAAAAGGTGTCTATGGAAAAGCTCGTCATAATTGAGGACAATCAGGAAATAAGCAATCAGCTTCGCTGGGGGCTCGCAAAGGAATACGAAGTCTTTGTAGCCTGTGACCGCATGGAAGCGCTCCCGCTTATAAAAAAGCATACCCCGAAAGTAATAACTCTCGACCTCGGTCTGCCGCCTGACGAAGCGGGTTGCGAAGAAGGATTTCAGTGCCTGGAGGAAATTCTTCAAAAAACACCTTCCGCAAAAGTGATCATGATTACCGGCAATGATGAGCGTGAAAATGCTTTACGGGCAGTGCAATGCGGTGCGTACGATTATTACTGCAAACCCTTTGATCTGCCGGAACTGAAAGTGATCCTCAAAAGAGCCTTTCACCTGGCGGCAATTGAAAATGAAAATTCACGTCTTCAGAGCAATATCGACCTGCATGGCTTCACCACGGGAGGGATCATCGGCACATCGCCCCGCATGTTGGGGGTTTTTTCTTCTATCCGCAAGGTTGCTTCATCAGAAGTAGCAGTGTTGATTACCGGTGAAAGCGGTACCGGAAAGGAGTTGGTCGCCAGGGCGATTCACGAACTCAACCCGAGAAAATCGAAGAGTTTCATTGCCATAAATTGTGGAGCCATTCCTGAAAATCTGCTGGAAGCCGAGTTGTTCGGCTACGAAAAAGGAGCTTTCAGCGGGGCTAATACGCGTGTTCAGGGAAAAGTGGAATACGCCCATAAAGGAACCCTTTTCCTTGACGAAATTGGCGAACTGCCACTCAATCTTCAGGTCAAACTGCTTCGTTTTCTGCAGGAAAAGACTATCCAGCGCGTTGGAGGAAGAGAAGATATCGCCGTAGATGCCCGCATCATTGCCGCGACCAACAGGAATATCGTCAAGGAAACTGAAACGGGCGCTTTTCGCGAAGATCTCTACTATCGGATTTCAGTCATCCACATTAAATTGCCGCCACTGCGTGATCGCGGAGAAGACATCACGCTTCTGGCGAACTTTTTTCTTCGCCGCTGCAGCCATCAATTCGGAAAAAAAATTCATCGGTTCAGCCCTGACTCCGTAAAACTTCTTGAATCATACGAATGGCCCGGTAATGTGAGGGAACTGGAGAACAAGGTACAGCGGGCGGTCATTATGTCAGATAGTTCCATCATTGAACCCGAGGCGCTCGATTTTTCCCTTAAAACTGCCAAAGAAGGAATCCATTCCTTTGCCAACCTGTCTCTGAGAGACGCCCGTGATATGGTTGAGCGAGAAATGGTGATTGCAGCGATAGAAAATCAGAAGAACAACATGGCCAAGACCGCCGAAGTACTTGGCATCAGCAGGCCGACCCTTTATGATCTGGTAAAAAAACATAACATTGCAAAATTTTTGGAACAGGAACCGGCATAACGCCCGTATCTGTATCTGGATTCGGAGTGGTTTCAGGCTCGGCGTATTTTTAGTGCGAAGGTAGTTCTGATTGTCGCCGAAAGCCTCACTGCATCAGAAGCGAGACCGGTTTTTCCAGAACAGAGCGTAATTCTGCAAGGAAAGAAGCAGCGTAAGCACCATCAACAGTACGATGATCACTTGAGAGAGTGACCCGCATAGTTGCTGCTACAGCAAGCAGGCCGGTGCGTACAACCGGCCTCTCGATAATTGCGCCAACTGCCAGGATGCCGGTCTGTCCGGGCATAATAAGGGCTGTAAATTCATCCACTCCATACATTCCCAGGTTCGAAACAGAGAAAGATCCTTCTGCCATCTCTTCGGAGGTAAGCCGGCCGCTCCGGCTTTTTTCGGCCAGACGTGAGGACTCGGCCTGAATCTCGGCAACCGACAGACGCTGGCAACGCCTGACAGCCGGCATCTGCAGCCCGTCGGACGTTGACACCGCAAAGTTGATATGAATATCCTCGATATCCGCAGAGACATTGGAACGAAAACGTGGGAATCTCAACAATGTACTGGCGCAGGCCTTGATCACCAAGGCATTGTAACCGATGGGGTGAGGACTCTCCTTCAGTTCGCGAATAATCTCACGGCACGCTCCCATATCAATTTCAATGGTAACGGAAAAATGCGGGATTGTTTGCCATGAACGGGTAACCGTGGTGGCGATAGCCTGCCGCATCGAAGGTGGCATGGTGCTCTTTATTGATGCTATCGGCATCTCCGCCGAAGGAGTTGTGGAGGGAGCTTCCGCGCCATGCTTCTCCTGCTGCTGTCCGGCAAAGGCTGTCAAATCCTCCATAGTAATCCTCCCTTCCGGACCACTGTGTTGCACCTGTTCCAGATCAATACCCTGTTCACGCGCCAAACGGCGCACCAGCGGAGATGCTTTCTCGTGTGTCATCTCAGCCTCATATATCATCTCACGGTGAGACATGGCAGCCTCGGGCACCTCCGGTGGGGATGAAGTTTCCTGCGCTATTTCCGGTGCTGATGGCCGGGCTTCCGTTGCCAGGGAAGCAGACTGGCTGACGGCAACCGTTTCTGCTATTTCACCCGCTTCTCCGATCAGGCCGAGCACTGTTCCAACCGGCACATTTTCTCCGCCATTTACCATGGTTTTAATCAGAATGCCCGACGCAAAGGCCTCCAGTTCCATGGTCGCCTTGTCAGTTTCCACCTCGCCAATAACATCCCCCCGCTCGATATGGTCCCCAACCTTTTTTTTCCAGCAGGCAAACAGCCCCTCGGTCATGGTGTCGGATAACTTGGGCATGATGATTTCGGTAGCCATGAATCCTCCTTAATACAAATTAAAACCGGACCAGTGCGTTAACAAAAGTACTATTCGCCTTATTTGTGCAGAAAATAATTACGGGACCGTTAATATGCGCCGGCCATGGCATTCCTTACCGCCTGCAGGATTGACTCGGTCTGCGGTATGCAGATCTTTTCGATCTTGCGTGAATAGGGCATGGGTACATCAAGACCGGATACTCTTATTACCGGAGTTTTGAGAATGTCGAAACAGTGCTCATATATTCGCGAGGTAATCTCCGCCCCTAGACCGCACGTACGCCAGCACTCCTCCACCACCACTACACGCCCGGTTTTGCGGATCGAGGCCAGGATGGTTTCCTCGTCCAGAGGGGCCAGACTGCGCAGATCGACAACTTCACATGAAATTCCCTCTTGTGCCAGTTCCTCCGCCGCCTGCAGTGCCAGCACGGTCATGCGGGCATAGGCCACGATGGTTATATGTTCCCCGAGTCGCTTCACATCTGCCCGTCCAATCGGAATAAGGTATTCCGGATCTTCCGGCACCTCTCCCTTGCTGTTGTAGAGTAACTCGTGCTCCAGGAAGACAACCGGGTTGTTGTTGCGGATGGCGCTTTTAAGCAGACCCTTGGCATCTGCCGGTGTAGACGGATAGAGGACGTACATGCCGGGACAGTGCATGAAGTAGGTTTCAAGACTCTGGGAATGCTGGGCTCCCAGCTGGCTGCCGCCTCCACCCGGCATGCGGATTGTCATGGGCAGAAAAGTCTGGCCTCCGAACATGGAGCGAATCTTGGCCATATGATTGATGATCTGATCCATAGCGAGCAGGGCAAAGTTCACCGTCATCAGCTCGGCCACCGGCCTCAAGCCCCCCATGGCCGCCCCGATCGAAACACCGATGATGGTATTCTCTGAAATGGGGGTATCCTTTACCCGTTCCTCGCCAAACTCGGCCAGCAGACCACGGGTTACCTTGAACGACCCCTCATACAGCGCCACGTCCTCACCGAGGACAACAACGGAGGGATCATGACGCATCTCCTCTTTCAGAGCCAGATTGAGTGCATCGCGATAGGTCATCTCAGACATATAAATCCTCCCAAACTTCGCCGTCCTCGGGCCAGGGGGACTCTTCGGCAAATGTTACCGCCCCGTCAACAGTTGCCCTGCAGCGCGCCTCGATGGCGTCAAGATCCTTGCGAGTGCCGATGCCTTCCTCAATCAAACGCTTGGCATAGTTAGGCAACGGATCGCGGGCCTTCCACATTTCGTGTTCTGCCGCAGAGCGATATTTTGCCGGGTCGGCCATGGAGTGGCCCCGAAAGCGGTACGTGGTCGCTTCGATAAAATAAGGCCGTCCGGTTTCGCGAACCTTTTCCGAGGCATACTTGACCGCCCGATAGACGGAGATCACGTCCATGCCATCCACCTTTTCTGATGGGATATCATAGCCGCAGGTACGCTTATGGATGGATGCCAACGCCGACGAGCGGTGGACTTCTGTGCCGATGCCGTAGTAATTATTCTCGCAGATAAAAAGGACCGGCAGTTGCCATAATTGTGCCCAGTTAAGCGATTCGTGGAAAGTGCCCTGGTTGACCGCTCCGTCACCGAAGAAACAGGCAGCGATGCGATCTTCACCACGGTACCGTGCAGCAAACGCCAAACCGACCGAGATCGGGAACTGCCCCCCAACGATAGCATACCCACCCATAAAGTTCAGAGCGGGGTCAAAAAGGTGCATGGAGCCCCCTTTCCCTTTGCAGATGCCGGTAGCTTTGCCGAAAAGTTCGGCCATTACCCTCCGTGGATCGGCTCCCCGCACGATAGCCTGGGCATGTTCACGATAGGCGGAGAGAATATAGTCATCCCGATGCAACCCTGCGGTTGCTCCGACAGCTACGGCCTCCTGGCCGCTATAAAGATGGAGGAAGCCGGTAATGTTTCCTTTTGTATACTGTTCAGCACACCGCTCCTCAAATTCCCTTGATATGAACATCTGCTCGTAAAACCTGAGCAACTCCTGATCCGGTAATAGTATGCGCAACTTGGCTTCCATTGGTTTCCTCCGAGTTGTCTGCCGTGCACTCCAACGTTGCGGCTTCATACAAAAATTATATCAAGCACTATCAACATAACCAGCGAAAATATTTTGTCCCCGGCACCGTGCAAATGCCGGCATCATCAATGGCGACGGAACCAGGCGATTACCGCTTCGCTGCTCTGGGCACCGGAAAGCTGATCGATAACGTTCCCATTCCTGATCAACAAGAGCGCCGGAATGCCTCGAACACCGAAACGACCTGCCAATCCCGGATTTTCCTGGGTATTTATCTGTACAACTGCTGCAGTGCCTGCCAGTAATTCTGCCACCTTGCGCACTGCAGGTTCAAACGACTTGCAGTGCGGGCACCATGGCGCCCATAACTCGGCCAGCACCGGGCCACTGTACCTGCTGATAAATGTGTCGTAGGAGCGATCCGTGAGTTGTTGAGGCCGATAGTACATAAGCGGCAACTCCGTGCGGCAATTGCCGCAACGGCCGCTTTTGCCTTCCTTTTCGGCCGGGACCCTGTTTGCCGTGCCGCAAGAACTGCAGGTAACAACATATGCTGGCATAACGCACTCACTCCCATCTTTTGATATAACTTTGCCGGTAACCATCACGTAATGATCCAACCACCGGATACTTCAGCAATAAAAAAGCCCACCGTCTCAATGCATGATCAGGTGAGCTTCAGTTGGTTTGCGCATAAACCACGCGACAGCAAACCCGATTGAATTTTCATCTATGGCAGCTGTTCCGAATCAACTTCTGCACACTCATCCCGGCTCCACGTATCCAGTTCGCCATTGGCAAGTTTTACCTGAACGGTTTCCCCCTCATTGGTGCAGCCAAAAGTGTAGCCAATTTCACCGGTCTTAAGATTACGCAGGGCAACATTTTCCTCCCGCTGTTCTGTCCGGTAACAAACCTTGTCGTACTTGTTGGTATCCATGGTCACTCTCCTTTCATAACTCATCCGGATAAGTGGCCAAACTCCGGAAGCGGTCAGGCAACCAACCAGAATTTTGTCATACTACGGTAATATCCAAATTTGATTCCCATAAGCCATGCAGATTACACCGTTGCCGCACAACAAGCGTAACTTTACCTTTCGGAGCAACATCCTTGGGAAGCGCGACAGTAAATGAAACCTTTGGCTTCATAAAACCCCGGGGCTGGAAGTCTACCCTTCCTGCCGGTTCGTTTCCGATGGAGAGTTCGATATATTCAATCCAGTGAGCCGGTCCCATAACGTGGATCTTCTCACCAACCGAAACTTCTACCATAAAAAGCTCTCCGGCCTTAACCGAAGCCGGCGCGGAAATTACCGGTACATGTGACATTTCCAAGGGTGTTTTTTTCCCGGAGTCCTTAACCCGGTTTATCGAATCGAACAGGGACTGATCCACCTTGACGGGAAAATAACGCTCAGATGCGGCGGCTAACGAGTTGATGCCAGCGGTAAGTGAACCGATAACGGTCGCAGTCAAAAAACTCCGTCTGTCCATGAGGTGCTCCTCACATAACAAATTGAATAGGTTGCAGGTACTCCTGCAGAGAATTGTAAAATATGTTTAGTGAAACTACTTGAATGCCTTAAGGACATACTCTGCAATAGCCTTTGCATCCTTGTCTGACACCATTTTCTTGTCAAAGGTGCTCATCCCTGGCCCGGGATGGCGCATAAGTTTAACGATATCATTTGCCGTCTTGATGCCGTTTTTATGAAGATCCTTGCGCGAAAGAGTCTTGTCGGCCTTGATGATATTGCCGCCATCGGCATGGCATGCAGCACAATTTGCCTTGAATCCGGCTTCGCCGCTTTTGCCGGCAGCATGAAGTGGCGTCTGCCACAGCAAGAGGACAGCCAAAAATGCAGCTGCCGAAATTGCGATCGTTGAAGTTCCGGTTGATGACATGGTTCTGAGAGCAGTTCGATTGAAATTCATTGTATTTCTCCTTGTAGTTTAGTTACCGGCAGCTCACTGCCTTTAGTGCATCGTTGATGCGACAATATTTTACGACACCATGCTGACAAAAGTTTCTTTTCCATTATTACAGAGATACATGGTTTTGCAACAGTGCTCCGTCAAAATAGTTTATATCCGCTTGTCATGGGCGCCATAAAACACTTCCGACGCCTTCTCAGAGAAGTTTTTGTGACGGCTCAATCGGTCTGTTCAACCAGATAATTCTGCAATTAATAGTGCAAGGTCACCCCAGCAATGGGTACATCCGAATGCACCCCGCTCGTAAACTCAAGCACCCGATCTATTTTAACGGCGAATCTGGTCAGTATCTGGGGCGTTTCCAGTGTGTTGACAGGTTGTTTATACTCATCATGAATCGCCGTTTCTGTACTCTTAATGACCGATCCGAGCATCTGGTAGCCCTTTCCGGAGTCAGGCAAAACCACCACAATAGCTATGCGGAAATTGCACTCGATATTCTGCAATGTTGACGGACAAAACCAGTTTTCAAAAATCAGCACCGAGTCTCCGGAGACGGTAACCTGTTCCCCGATAGCCATGTGCGGCTGACCGAATGAATCTGCGGTGGCAACAAAAACAAGAGTGGTCTTTCCCATCAAACTTCTTACCGGTTCAGTGATCATATCGACCATAACGCGCACCCCGGGTTCCTTATGCCGCACGAATCAGCAGCACTATCAGCAGAAACCAAGGCAGAAACCGAGCCAACTTATAAAAATAATTATCGTGTTAAATCGGCATGTTATAACAGCTGGCTCTGATCTTTGATCAGAGCCAGCTGAAACAGATTTTGCAGATATTCTGGTGGGAAGCATGGAGAATACGCCAGTAACTGACTGATGACGCACAAAGTTACGTTTGTTGCCCGGTGTCACATTTGTTGCTGGTTTACATCACAGTGAAAGCGACCTGTGCAGCACGGCCAGCATCACCTTTATGTTGCCTCAATGTTGATTCTGTTTCACTAAATTCAGCGTTCCACCGGCTAAAAGCTCCTGACGCTGGCGGTCTGATATCTCCAGTATTGTGGCAACCTCCCGGCCATTAACGAACACCGGTATTTCACTGACTCCGCTTTTGACAAGGCGCCGGATGTCGGGAATCACAACCTGATCACCCTGCTTAAAAAGATCAAAATCTGCCGGATTTTTGAAAACCAGCGGTACAATGCCGAAATTAACCAGATTGGCCTTGTGTATGCGGGCAAAACTTTTGACTATCTTGGCGCGAATTCCCAGATAGCGGGGAGCAATGGCAGCATGTTCGCGAGAAGACCCCTGCCCATAATTCTCGCCGGCGACAATAATGCCATCTCCGGTAGCCAATGCGCGCGCAGGGAATTCCGCGTCCACCTGTTCGAGCACATGCTCACTGATCGCAGGAATATTACTGCGTAACGGCAACACTTTATTTCCGGCAGGCATAATATGATCGGTTGTAATATTGTCACCAAGCACAATGACGACGCCAGCATGCAGAGTGTCAGGAAGAGCCGCAAAATCCGGAAACGGCAGGATATTTGGGCCGGTTTTGATTTCGACCGTTGAGCGGTCTGCCAGCGGAAAAATAATACCTGAGTCGTCCAGAAGATATTTCCCGGGATTCTGTACAGCCGGATACAATCTGGTCGTTCCCAACATGCGCGGATCAGTGATGACGCCATAAATACCCGATGCGGCGGCTGTCTCCGGGGAACAGAGGTACACTTTGTCGCCCGTGGTGCCGCTTCGACCGGGAAAATTGCGCGGAAAGGTGCGAAGACTGACCTGGTCTGTTCCCGGTGCCTGTCCCATACCGATGCACCCGAGACAACCTGACTGGTGAATGCTGATTCCCGCCATCAGCAACATCATAACGCCACCATCCTGGGCAATATTTTCCAACACTTGGCGGCTTCCGGGATTGACATGAAAATGTACCCCTGATGCGACTCGGTTTCCCTCCATTATCCGGCAGACGGTCATCAGATCGCGGTATGAAGAGTTCACCGAACTGCCAACGATAACCTGATCGACTTTAGTCCCTGCTACTTCCCGGACCGGCACCACCTTGTCGGGCGACGACGGACAGGCAATCAACGGTTCCAATGTCGAGAGATCGATTTCATCATATTCATCGTACGTTGCCCCTTCGTCTGCCGACAATGGCCGCCAGTCATCGCCGCGCCCCTGTGATTCCAGAAACTGGCGCGTCCGTTCATCGGAAGGGAAAATGGATGAAGTGGCTCCCAATTCGGCCCCCATATTGCCAATCGTAGCCCGGTCCGTTGCTGACAGGGTTGCCACCCCCGGCCCATAATACTCAATCACCGCACCGACGCCCCCTCTGACCGTATGTCGTCGTAACATCTCAAGAATGACATCCTTACCCGAAACCCAGTCAGGAAGCTTTCCGGTAAGCTTGACCCCCATAACCTTCGGACAGGGGAGGTTGAAAGGATGTCCGGCCATGGCCAACGCGACATCCAGGCCACCGGCGCCAATTGCCAGAACTGATATTCCTGCCGCTGTCGGCGAGTGGGAGTCCGCCCCCAGAAGTATGATGCCGGGGACCCCGAAACGTTCCAGATGCACCTGGTGGGAAACGCCGTTTCCCGGTTTGGAGAGATACATGCCGAATTTCATCGCAGCAGATGTCAAAAAAGCGTGATCATCGGCATTTTTGTAATCGGTCTGCAACAGATTATGATCAATATACTGTGCGGCCAAGGCGGCCTTCACCTCCGGAAGCCCCATGGCGATAAATTCCAGCATCGCCATCGTTCCGGTGGCGTCCTGAAGCAGGGTATGGTCAATCCGGATTGAAATCTCCGTCTCCGGAACCAGCGCACCTTCAATCAGATGAGCTTCAAGTATTTTTGTCGTCAGATTTTTTGGCATTGTACACCTCCGTGGTATGTGAAACATCTTACTGTGCGGTTAACATATTCAATGACTACCATCTGCACAGTTTAAGTATAATCCCGCATCGCACTAAATCAAGAGGAGCTGCGGCACAATCTGACAACTCGCGTGTGCGGGGAGCAAAAATAGTGCCGGTACTTTGGCATGTTAGCGATAGAACCGGTAGTAATCAGACCGAATCCGCTGCAACACGGACCCTGTGGTGCAACAATAATTGCAAATTTGGTCGCGAACCCGCTTGATTATTATAAAAACGTGGCTACACTAATACATGCCGCTTCTCCCCGTATGGACCATGATCCAATCAAAGGTAAAATTGGAGTTTCCGACATGAACCACCACGATTTCAGTACCTATCCGATTATGCTTGTGGACGACGAGGTGGCTGCGCTATCGCTGCTGAGTTCTTTTCTTTGCCACGAGGGGTTCCAGAAGGTGATTACGTTCAACGACAGCCTGCTGGCGCTGGAAAATTTCAAGAGCGAGGAGGTTGCTCTGGTCATCATAGATCTGAGGATGCCCAAACTCCACGGCAGGGACCTCCTGGAAGCGTTTTCAGAGTTGAAGCCGCATGTGCCGGTGATCGTTGTTACTGCAGAAAGTCACATCGAAACGGCCATCGATTGCATGAAAACGGGAGCGGTTGACTATCTTACCAAACCGATTTCCATCAATCGCTTTATTGCCGGCGTGAAGAGGGCACTCGAACTGCAGAGTCTCAACGAAGATATAATGTTGCTGGACAAGGCGACCGATGAAGAGATCGCTGCCCGGGCTCCGCTCATCCCTTCCATCATTACCCAGGACAGGGAGATGCTATCGATTCTGACGTATATCGAGGTGGTGGCAAAATCACGGCAGCCGGTGCTTATCTCCGGAGAAACCGGTGTCGGCAAGGAACTGGCGGCGCGGGCGGTACATACGCTGAGTGGCCTGAAAGGCGGCTTCGTCAGCATCAACATCGCCGGTCTTGATGATCAGATGTTTTCCGATACCCTCTTTGGACACCGTCGAGGGGCCTTTACCGGCGCACTCAATGATCGGGACGGACTGATTATGAAGGCGGCCAACGGAACCATCTTTCTTGACGAGATCGGAGACCTGAACGAGCTTTCGCAGATAAAGCTGCTGCGACTGCTGCAGGAGAACGAGTACTACCCGCTTGGCTCTGACAATCCGATAAAAAGCAACGCGCGACTGGTAGTGGCAACCAACAAGGTTCTGTGGCAAAGCATGAACGACGGAAAGTTTCGCAAAGACCTCTATTTCCGCCTCTGCACCCATCAGGTCACGATTCCGCCACTCCGAAAACGGACCGGAGATATCCCTCTTCTGTTAAGCCATTTTATCAGGGAGGCGGCAAATGCCATGGGAAAGGGCAGACTTTCATATCGCAAAGAACTGGTCGATTTTCTTGTTACCTATGAATTCCCCGGCAATATTCGAGAGCTTCAGTCGATCATCTATGATTTTGTCAGCAGGAGTACGACATCCAGGCTTTCTACAGCGCTTCTGAAAAAGGTTATTGCCCGCGAACAAGAACCGGCAAATGCTGTAATGCAACAGAGGAATGCTGCACCCGGTTGCGAGATCAATGGCATTAGCTTTTCGTCAATACCGACACTGAAATATGCCGAAAGCGTCATTATCGAAAAGGCGCTTGAATTGGCGAAAAACAATCAGGGTACCGCCGCCAGGATGCTCGGCATAACGCGCCAAGCCCTTAATAATCGCTTAAGAAGAACAAAATCAAAAAAATAGCAGAGATGCCCGGAGTAATGGTTCACCCAATGCCGCGCCACCATATTGCTACTTTTATTACCGAGGTAATTTCATGCCAGAAATTTCGCCAGCAGGTAAGGATACGCTCCGTATCAGGGAGATGACCATCGACGATTTCCCCGTGGTCTTCCATATCGGCGAAGAGGTCTTTACCGCCGAATCGTTCCAAAGTCTCTATCGCACGTGGGACGAATACGAAATCACCACGCTCTTCAACTCGGATAACGAACTCTGCCTGGTGGCGGAAGCAGGCGGGAAAATACTCGGGTTTGCCTTGGGAACAACAGTCACCAAACATAATTCACCCTGGAAATATGGGTATCTTGTCTGGGTAGGAGTTCGCAGAAATATTCAACAAGTGGGCGTAGGGAGCAGGCTGTTCAAGGAGATCAAGCACCGCATGAAGGTGCAGGGAGTACGAATGATGATCATTGACACCTCTGCCGACAACCAACCGGCAATTCATTTTTTTCAAAAACAGGGGTTTGGTGATATTCAGGAGCACGTGTATATGTCTCTAAATCTGTCGCGCAAAGCCACTAAAAAACCGGTAAAAAGACCATGAACGCCCGCGTGGAAAAGATCTGGCACTTCATTAATCCTGAGCGGCTGAGAAAAACGTTTCTGGAACTCCTCGATATTTATTCTCCGTCCGGCAAGGAAGAAGACATCCAGATCTACCTGGAGGAACTCCTCACCCGGGCCGGCTTTTGCGTAGAACGGCAGGAAGTGGACGAAGACCGTTATAATCTGTGCGTTACCATGGGGCCGAATGAACCGCGACTCTACATGGTAGGCCATGTGGATACTGTCCCGGCCTGGGACCTGGATGAGGTCGGGCCGCAGGAAGAAGGCGGCATCATCCATGGCTTGGGAAGTGCTGACATGAAGGGAGGCTGCGCAGCCATGGTCGAGACATGGTTGGCTATTACCGAAGCTCTTAAACCGGCCGAGCGCCCTTCGGTTGGTCTTCTACTGGTAGTGGGAGAAGAAGAAAACGGCGACGGCAGCGCGACCTTTCTTGAATCATGCCATCCTCCCTGGGTGGTTATCGGCGAACCGACCAACCTGGCTGCCGGATTCGCTCATTACGGTTATCTGGAGGCCGGCTTCGTCACACGCGGCCTCCGCAGCCATTCCTCTCTTCCTGAACTGGGACATAATGCCGTTGAATCGATGCTGCGGGTTTTGTTGTTGTTAGGGAATGACCCGTTGTTCGATCGGGCGACATCTGACATAGTCTATTCGATCAGGGAAATGAGATCATCACAGGCAGGTTTTGTCGTTCCGGATCGTTGTGAAACCTGGATAGATCTGCATCTGCCGCCCAACCATGACCCGTTCTCACTCCAGGATGAAATTCGCTGTATCGTCGCAAATCTTGACCGGACCATTTCCGGGCTGAATCTTGAAGTCACGTTCGATTTTGCCTCCGCAGGCTACGATCTTGGCACCGACAACCGTCTGGCACAAATTTTACAAGAGGTCTACCCTCGTCTTGGCCAGCCATTAAAGATGAATGCCTTCCGTTCTCATTCGGACGGCAATCTCTTTTATGCGGCAGGTGTAAAGCCGCTTATCCTCGGCCCTGGGTCTCTGGAAACAGCTCATACACCTGATGAGCGGGTGGCTTTTGAGGAAGTGTCCGGCGCAGCCCGGATCTATGCAGCACTCTGCCTTGAGGCATCCTGAGCTGAGGTGAAGCAACATAAACCAACTCAAAGCGGAGAAATGATGACCACTAAGAATAAGATACTGATCAGCGACTTTGACGGCACCATGACCGAACGCGATTTTTTCATGGTCGCCTTGTCTCATCTGCCTCCCGGGGCGGTTGCTCCGTGGAAGCGCTACGAGCAGGGCCTTGCAAGCCATTTCAATGCTCTAGCTGAAATATTTTCCGGACTCCGGGTCGATGAACATGAACTTGATAATATGCTGGCGGAGATGAAGGTAGAAAGCTGCCTGGTCGAGGGATTTGAACACCTGCACCATACCGGCTGGGCACTGGTAATCGCCTCGGCCGGATGCTCTTTTTATATCGAACGGATGCTGGCCCCTACCGGGATCAAGGTTCACATCCACGCGAATCCGGGCGAGTTTTTCCCCGGTAGGGGGCTTTTCATGAAACCGCCGCGTCAATCACCATTTTTTAGCGCTGAAACAGGAATCGACAAGGCTGCCGTAGTACAACATTATCTTGATCAGGATTTTGATACCGCTTTTGCCGGAGACGGCCGCCCGGATCTGGCACCGGCGCTGTTGATACCGCCAGAGCGCCGCTTTGCACGGGGCTGGCTGGCGGAGGAACTTGAAAGCCGCCGGGAGCCGTTCGTGTACTTCGACAGATGGTGCGACATCCCGGTCAGCTTATGCGGGGGAAGCGCATGATACAATCACGCACGACCATCGCTATCCCGAGCCTGGTAAGAATCAAGAGCGGGGCGCTTGAAAAACTCGGCATCTACTGCTGCCGGTACGGTTTTAATACTGTAGCGGTTATCAGCAGTAGCGATATCCCGGCCGCCATTATGGCGTCTGCAAAAAAAGCACTGGCAGCTGCGGATGTACAGATTCAACAGTGGTTCAATTGCTCCGAAGCCAGCTTCGAACAGGCACAGAGCATTTTCGTGTCCTTGCCTGGCGATGTCTCGGCCATCATCGGACTTGGTGGGGGAAGAGCGCTGGATGTTGCCAAATATGTGGCCTTTCTGGGCCGGTTGCCGAATATCGCGGTACCGACATCACTTTCCAACGACGGGTTCTGCAGTCCCGGTGCCAGTCTGACCATCGAAGGATGCAAGCGTTCTCTTCCGGCGGCCATGCCGTTCGGCGTAATAATTGATACCGATTCCTGCCTGGCCGCCCCGAAACAACTCTGGCTGTCCGGAATTGGCGATCTGGCGGCCAAACTGACCGCAGTACGAGACTGGAAACTTGCCTTCCACGCCACGGGTGAACCGGTCAATGATTTTGCAGCCCTGCTGTCCGATGCGACGGTCTACCAATTCATATCACGGCCGATAAGGGATCACGAAGGCGCCAGGTTGTTGGGAACAGCACTGATGCTGAACGGCATTGCCATGGAGGTTTGCAACTCATCACGTCCGGCCAGCGGCAGCGAGCACCTCATATCACACGCGCTCGATCAAATATCTGCACGCCCCCGGATGCACGGGCTCCAGGTCGGCGTTGCCACCTACATCGTCAGCAGGCTCCAGGGAGGACAGACGGACACCATCCGCACCCTGTTCGAAACGACCGGCTTCTGGGACGTGATCAGAAGCGATCCTTTCAGCACCTCGGAGTGGATTGAAGCGACCAGACAGGCAGTGACCATTAAGAAGGGATTCTATACGGTTCTCTCGTCACGCGATTGCGTCGATGAATTTCGTTCAATGCTGGAAAACGACAATACCCTTACGGGATGTTTTGTTGCCTGACGGAGTACGACGAGGTAAATAGAGACTGGACCGGGGCAGTTTCTGCGGCATAAGGAGGGCGAAGAGCATGAGTGGATGGCGAGTGAAGAGCGGGAGTTCTTTTACCGTGGTCTTGATTCTGGCGGGCACCCTTTTGTATCCGGGCTGGATGAAACAGGGAAGTGCGACTGCCGCCCAAATGGATGAGACGGATATTTCCCATAAAGAGCTAGTGAATACAACCTCCAGAAAAACTGCAGAATATCACACACCTTTGGCCGGAGAGCCATTACACACTGTTTTCATGGGTAAAGCGCTAGACATCCCCGCCCGTGACCGCGGTCACGTGACGGCCCTGGTTCTGGGAGGAGAATTTTATACTCCCAAGCAGGGAAACACCGCTGGCACCCCGATTGGCGCGCTCTATCTGAAGCGGATGTGGGAGGAATCCAGGACACGCGATGTAATAAGCATTTTCGTCAATGACCTGGAGTATGACAGAAGCTTCGGGAATCTTGAACTCGTCGCGCGCTTCGATAACAACACGCTTCCGGGCGGCCAGAGGGAAGTGGTTAATAATAAGGAGATTAAATCATCCGACGCAGAATGGGGGACGGTGATCGGCTCGTTGGGCCCCGGTCTCCGCTACAAGGTGGCTCCCTTCCAGGTTGACAACGACCTGAGACTCCAGCTGCTCGGCAAGATCGGCTACTTTTATGCCAAACGGACAAACGACACGGGACCAAATCTGGTGCTGCCGCCCGACACCATGCTGTACGGCGTAAAACTGCGAGGCCGTTATGACGGGATGCGCCGTAATCTGCTGGAACTTCCTCATACGGGCATGGCAGCCGGATTCGACCTTGATTACATGTACCGGGATAAATGGGCGAATTTCGGCACCATCCCCGATGCGATCTTCACCCGGGCGAATACCCGAAGCTACCTCCAATTCAACGGTTATTTCATGGGGGTCGGCGGAATTCCGGGGCTGTCGGAGAAGAACCGGATGCTCTTCAGCTTCCATGGCGGTATTACTCCCGATAAAAGCGCCGACCGCTACAATGCCATCACGATCGGCGGCGGTCCGCTCCCCGGCGAATCGGATGACCTCAGCCGCCCCGATTACCCCGGCACCATGTTCAATCAGGTTCTCGTCTCCGATTATGCTCTGGCGGTCCTGCAATACCGGCGCGAAATCGCCCCCTTCCTTTATCTCCACCTGCGTGAAACGTTGATCTGGGCGGACCGGGCAGCAGTTACGAACACCAACAAGTTTCTGTTCAAAAGCTCAACCGGAGCGGCAACGACCATCGGCGTGGATGCCGGTTTTTTCTGGGATTCCTCTCTGTATCTCGGCTATTCATGGGATTCAAGCTTCATCCGTAACGGCAAGTCGGGAAGCGCCCTGATCATTACCTGGAGCAAATCATTCTGAAGCAAGCTCCCGCGCCAACCATTCGATATGCCGTTCATCGGTTCCGCAGCAACCTCCCAGCACTTTCATGCCCAATTCACCGTTAAGTGCCGCGACGCTCCGCCCAAACGTCTCCGGCTCCTCTTCCACCAGTTCAGGGCTTGCATCCAGTTCTTCCGGGCTAAGAGCCGCTGTATTGGCCAGCAGGCCGATAATCCGTTCCCTGACCAATGGAGAGGAGTTAGTGCCGCTCAGCATGGCACTACGAAAAGCCGAAGCGTGGGTGCAGTTAATCAGATAAGCGAGGGGGCGCGGAGTTACGGCTGCGTCGATGGAGGCTATGGCATCGTTGAGTGGCGTGCCATCCAGCAGGGTACCTTCAGGCCGGGCCACAAAACTGATCACGTACGGCAATCCGGTTGCAGCCTGAGCCCGCGCCAACCCCATCGCCTCGCTCAGCGCAGGAAGCGTGGACGCCAGCAGAAAGTCGACACCGGCTGCAGCAAGTGCTTCGGCCTGCCAGGCATGGAATTTTCTGGCTGCGTCAGCAGTCATAGCCTCGACCGGCTTGTAGGCATCTCCGCGGCAGCTCATCAACCCGCAGATAGTCACGTGGTGCGCATAATCACCGTACCTGCTGCGTAGTCCCGCCAGGAAACGGAAGTTGTCTCCATTCAGATCGCGGCCCGCCAGTCCGGCTGCGGCAATTCGCTCCCGGCCGGCGCGCCAGGTGGGAGTGGAGAGCAGCAAAGGCAGGTTGTAGCGACGGCCAATATCCAGGTATTGGCGATAAATAACTTCCAGTCCCGCCCGACCTGTTTCCTGATAGATGAGGGCCGAATTAACCACATGATCGTCAAGCCGGATACTGTTTGAACGCCGCAAACGCTCGATGACCGCTCCTTCACCGAGAATAACCGGGGATGCCGCTACTGTCTCCTGAAATGATGCACCTCTGCCGGCTATCATAGTGTCTCCTCTCAACGTTATAGGTCTATCTTACTGGTTATAATGGGTGATTCAGGCGTACTAAGGCAGCGCGGACCGGAGGAGGTGGAGAACATCTGTAATAATCAAGGAATGCTACAGAATATAAAACAGCAGGGAAAAAACGGGGAACTCAGGATGAGCTCCCCGCGGTTTTAATTATTTCTTCTTGGCTGGGGCTTTGACCGCTTTAACAGGCTTGGCGTTCAGATCTTTAAGGGCCTTGCCGGGGGCAAATTTGCCATTCGTCTTGGCAGCTATCTTCATTTCCTTGCCGGTCTGGGGATTTCTTCCGGTACGGGCAGCACGGGTTACCGCGCTGAATGTGCCAAAACCAACGAGAGTAATTTTGTCACCGGCTTTAAGAGCTGCTGTGGTTTCAGCAATGAAACTGTTAAGTGCCTTTTCTGCCTGAACCTTGGTTAGATCCGCACCTTCTGCAATTTTTGCAACGAGTTCTGATTTGTTCATAAACCCTCCTTTATGAAATTTTCGTACGATATATACTCAGAAACAAGTTATGTCCACTCATTTTATACACTAATCTCAAACTTCCGGGTAAATGTGTCAAAATTCACTGCACGTTTTCAGGCGATACGGGCCTCGGCCTGCATACATACCGCGCCGGTGCCGAGTACAGCATTCAGAGTGACGTTATCTCCCAGCACAGTCGCATGGAGCATGATCGAGTCACCAACAAAGGCCGGTGACACGCCACGATAACTAAAGTCGCGTACTTGGCGGCCGCTAATCTCTTCGGCATATGCAGCCAACATGGTGGCATTCAGCGGGCCGTGAATCACCAGGTTTTTGTACCCTTCCGTCTCGCGGCAATAGTCAACATCATAGTGAATGCGGTGCCCGTTAAAAGTCAGCGCCGAATACCGGAACAGCGTCGTTGAATCAGGAGTAAACGCTTTCATGAATTGTGCGGAAGGAATGGGTGGTGCGCCACCGGAGATTTTTCCGGGCGGGATGGAATTTTTATAAACAATGTCTTGTTCCTCCCGAATCAGCAGCTCGCCCTGCAGCGATGTAAACTCGTGAAGGACCGTCACGAAAACCAAATCTCCTGAGGTGCCACGTTTGAGATCCACTTTCAGAATAGTTGACTTCTTGCGCACGGTCGAGCCGATCTGCACCGGCGCCAGAAATGACACGCGTCCGCCGGCCCACATCCGGTTGGACAGTGATACCGGCGGCATAAAGCCGCCCCGGGCCGGATGACCATCAAGGCCGAGCTCGCGTGAAGGCATCCCTTCCAGAAAATAGATCCAATGCCACAATGGTGGCAGGGGTTGTCCGTCACGGATGGTATCCAAATCCAGACAATCCACTGTGGCAGCCATCAACCGGGCATGACGGGCAGCAATCAGGTCCTCGTCAGTCCGTGATGTGCCGATCCAGGTACGAAGATAATCAAGGTCAATCACGCTCATATGCTCTTATTCCTCCCTGTGACATTTTTGTGGAAAAATACCAGATGCTATTCAAACACTTCATACGGTACTTATAACAAACAATTTATCGTAAATGAACACGTTATGCTTGTTTCTGTGGCCGACTGTAGTAGATTTCTATATAGACGTAGGGCATTTTTTCCGGATAGCGGTCCGGGACACCATGCCAATAAATATCACCGAAAGGAAGACAGAAATGAACAATCATACCCGGTTCATGGCACTGGTCGTAGCAAAGAAACCCGACAACACGTTTACGCGGGAGATTCGAGAGCGCACCATCGCCGATCTGCCTCCAGGTGATTTGGTCGTCCGGGTCCGCTACTCCTCGCTCAATTATAAGGATGCCCTCTCGGCCACCGGACACCCCGGAGTGACACGGCAGTTCCCCCACACCCCCGGCATAGACGGTGCCGGTGAGGTTGTTTCCTGCGAAAGTGGCAGTTTTAAACCGGGAGCCGCAGTTATCGTCACCGGTTATGACCTGGGGATGGAGACCGACGGCGGCTGGGGACAATATATTCGAATCCCGGCCGCGTGGGCCGTGCGCCTTCCGGAGCAACTGACACTGCGCGAAGGGATGATACTTGGCACTGCCGGCTTCACTGCTGCCCTGTCGGTATTAAAACTGGAGCAGGCCGGAGTGAAGCCATCAGACGGCGAGATCCTTGTCACCGGCGCCACCGGCGGCGTCGGGAGCATCGCCGTGTCCATTCTGGCCCAGGCAGGTTACCGGGTTACAGCCGCCACCGGAAAAAGTTTTGATGAAACGTTCCTGCGCACGTTAGGGGCCACTGAAGTAATTTCACGTACAGAAGTAACAGAGGGAGCGGAGCGGCCGATGATGAAAGAGCGCTGGGCTGGTGTTGTTGACATGGTCGGGGGGGAAACCCTCGCGGCGGCAATCAAGTCAACCCGCTACGGCGGAGCAGTCACGTGCTGCGGTCTGGCCGGTTCACCAGACCTGCCCTTGAATGTCTACCCGTTCATCCTGCGCGGGGTGAGGCTTATCGGCGTTGATTCGGTTCAATGCCCTGCCGACACACGTCTGCAGGTCTGGGATAAACTTTCAGACACATGGAAACCGGAGCAATTGGCAGAAATGGCAACAGAGGTGCCTCTGGAGGGTTTGGAGGAAAAAATACAGGCCATCCTTCACGGGGGAATCCGGGGGCGGGTAGTCGTGAAATTACCGTAGAGATACCACGAAAGCTGTATCAACAAGGAGAAGACATCATGTCACATCTATTTGAACCACTCACCCTGCGCAGCGTGACTATTCCCAACAGGATTGCCGTATCGCCCATGTGCCAGTATTCAAGTGTGGAGGGCTATGCCAATGATTGGCATCTGGTCCACCTCGGCAGCCGGGCAACCGGCGGGGCGGGACTGGTGCTGACCGAGGCTGCGGCCATAACTCCTCAAGGCCGGATAAGCCCGCAAGATCTGGGTATTTGGAGCGACAATCACATAGAATTCCTGACACGCATTGTTCACTTCATATCACAACGCGGGAGCATAGCCGGTATTCAACTGGCCCATGCCGGCCGTAAGGCCAGCACCCCTCCCCCGTGGAAGCACCGGGCCGTCACCTTGACTGAAGCGGAGGGTGGCTGGCAGATTGTGGCCCCAAGCTCCGTAGCATTCGATGACGGATGTATCGTACCAAAAGAGATGACCGAAGATGAAATCCAGGAGATTGTAACAGCTTTTACAGAGGCGGCCCGGCGCTCACTCCTTGCTGGTTTCAAGATTGCCGAAATCCATGCTGCCCATGGGTACCTGCTGCACCAGTTTCTCTCCCCGCTCAGCAATCGAAGAACTGACGGCTATGGCGGAAGTTTCGAGAATCGTACCCGCCTGCTCCGGGATATCGTGGCTGCCGTCAGGGCTATCTGGCCGGAGCATCTGCCGCTCTTGGTACGGATTTCGGCCACCGATTGGGTCGAAGATGGATGGGATATTGATCAGTCCGTTGCACTGGTGCGTCAGCTGCTGCCCTTGGGTGTGGATCTGATCGATTGTTCCTCGGGTGGCAGCGACCCGCATGCCCAAATCCCTCTCGGTGCGGGGTACCAGACCCGGTTTGCCGAACAGATCCGGCGGGAAACCGGTGGCAAGACCGGTGCTGTGGGAATGATTACCGCCCCGGCTCAAGCAGATCATATCATACGTTCAGGACAGGCCGACCTGGTGCTGCTCGCCAGGGAAATGCTCCGCGATCCCTATTGGCCGCTCCGGGCCGCCCGGGAGCTCGGTTTCATGACGCCGTGGCCGGCCCAGTATGTCCGCTCGGCGCCGCCCAATACCCCGGCCTACCTGCCGGATGATCAGATAAGAATAAAATAGCGGCTGCCGCTGTCTGAATCTGCATCCTTCAAATATTTTAACGGGTGAAGTAAACGGTTGAATTTACAACCTTTGCCAACTTTTTCCACCGCACAATACAACGGGGTGTCTGCGGTTGAGAAAGATAAAATTAGTGCTAGAATATGAACTATTGGTGCGTCGAAGTTTATCCGACCGAAAATCCCCAGGCTTGGTACATCTTCAAGGAGGTACGTCCATGAAAAAACACCTTGTCATTCTTGCTGCCCTCGCAACCCTTGCAGTCCCTGCAATCTGTTCAGCAGCTCCATATCGTCCCGGCCCGTATGTGTCCGGTTTTATTGGAGTGAGTGTCCCTCAGAACACTGATGTGTCCAGCTATAATTATGGGACGGACACGTCTTATTCTGATCGTGTCGAGTTCGATCCCAGCGTCAATGTTGGCGCAACCGGCGGTTTTGACTACGGCTTCATCCGCCTGGAAGGCGAACTGTCGTACAAGCATGGCAAGATTGCGACGATTACTGAGCAAAGTGGCGGCCAGAGTACGCGGCTTCACAATGCAGACGGCAACCTCGGAGCCCTCGCCATGATGTTCAATGCATTCATCGACCTGCATAACTCCACATTGATTACCCCATACGTGGGAGGCGGCATTGGCTTCGCCGCCATGCATCTGAGCGATACGTACGCTTCAGAATACGGCACTGATCCCATTTATCAGGAAGATGACGACACCGTTTTTGCATACCAGGCAGGAGCCGGACTTGAGCTTGCCCTCAACAGCAGGCTCTCTCTGGACGTAGGTTATCGCTATTTTGCCACCTCAAATGCCAGGTTCGGTGCTGACCGCACCATAAGTACCGATCTTAAATTCCAGAGCCACAATGCTGCGGTAGGGATTAGAGTTAAATTTTAACCTCGTGGAAGTGTTTGGATAGCAACGGCATTGCGTATCCTGCCGCGCCAACCACCGCAAGGCAGGATCATCACAAGTAATCATGGCACCGGCATTACAAAAGATGACGTTCCACGCATACTTTATGTGAGCATTTATGTTTATTTACACATTAATTGCGACGGATCACGCCATGAATGTTCCATACACGACTCTCAATTTATCCTGGTGGAAAACGCTATCCGGATCAACACGGAGAACCCGCGGGGTCGTCGTGACTGCAGTTATTTTGTGTCAAACTGCGGCAGGATTTTCGTTTGCCAGCGAGAATATAACGGCAAAATCTCCACCTTCAGTTGGAACTGCCCCATGGCCGGGGCCAATCCCCTGGGAGGAAACAAAACCATGGTTAGTACCTGTCCCATGGCCTGAACCTGTCCCCTGGTGGAGCCCCACCCCACCGACCAGTTACTTCGATACCATCGAAGAGACCGTGGATGAAACCCACACCATGCTTGAACGGAACATTCTCAGGCAGACGATCCGCTTTGACAACTTCTTCGGTACCGTCAAACCTGAAAACAACCACACGACAAGTTACATTATCCGCTGGCGAAATTCCCTGAGAATTGGCCACGGAGGGACTTTTAATCTGGGTTCAGCCCTGCAAGCCAATTTTGCGTTGACCAAAATCAGCGAACGGCTCCACCTCTTCATAACAGGGGAAAACGATCCGGGATTGACCACGCACAGCCTCCCGGAAGACCCCGGCAACCCCGGATTCGACCGGACCACCCCGACAACCCACTTTGCCAATACCGAACTGCGTTATGAGTTAATTCAAAAACCTTCCCTGAACCTGTTTTTGGGTACAGGAGTCAGACTGGCACTCCCTTT
The DNA here is from genome assembly GCA_019352135.1 of Pseudomonadota bacterium. Lineage (GTDB taxonomy): Bacteria > Desulfobacterota > Desulfuromonadia > Geobacterales > Pseudopelobacteraceae > JACRCG01. The sequence goes on along the minus strand of JABBNX010000013.1, from coordinate 2,682 downwards.
CGAAGTTTTCGCGCGGAGCCGCGTTCAGTATCGGAAAAAGCTCGGCGAGCTTGCACTCATGCGTGTTGGCGAGACGTTCTTTGTGAAGAATACTGATTATTTCGGAGAGACCACTGAGGTCAGCCTTGAAAGGTTGCTAAATGAGGCCACCCTCCTGAACTGGGCCGGTGCCGCGACCGCTTCCAGAGAAATCAATGGGTTGGAGTGGGGCTCGGAATTGTCCCTCACCCGACAGATCTCTTCCAAAGCTGCAGCTACCTTTAAGGCAGGCATTTACGGCAACACCACCGCCTCCTCCCAGATACAGAATTACCTGCTTCTTGCCAGATACCGGCGAAACTTCCTGAAACCATGGCTGTATTACGAAGTGGAACCCCAGCTTAGCTGGCCCAGTGACCCTGTCGGGATACAGCACGCCAGATTTGACGTTACCTTTCGCCTGGAAATCGTATTCCAAGGTACAACCGCCAACAAGAAGAGACCTCGCAGCATCATGTAATCCAATGTGGGGAGTAGCCTACGCGACCGAATGCCGACTGTAGAGCGAGAATGGTACGAGATCATTTTCAAATTGCCTTGCAAGATCAAAACTTGCGGGTAAACTTTTACCAGAGGCGTGAGACAGCCCATGAAATTAAATGATGACTGCATTTTTTACAGGAGGTTCACATGGAAGATTACAGAAATATTCTTGTCATCAGCAGAATGATCCCCCACTGTCTGAAAGCTATTACGACTGGAATTTCTCTTGCTCGCAAGTACGACGCACAACTTACAGTCATGCATCTTGTCTCCAATCCCGTTGATATGATGGCGGTGAACGCACCGGGGCTGTTTCCCGGCGAACAGTACAAGAATTACATGAACAGTCATCAGGAAGCGCAAGAGCAGTTGGACAAACTCATCAAGCGGGAGATCCATGGCGGGTTTCCCATTAAGGAACTGATCACCGATCGAGATCCGGTTGAGGAAATTGTGAAGACGGTCAAAGAAGAAAAAATCGACCTGATTCTCATGAGTGCCCATAAGGAGGGGCTTCTTGAACATACGCTTTTTGGCGGTGAGAACAATGCCATACTTCGCAAGATGCCCTGTTCGATCCTGCTGGTAAAAAATTAATCCGGGCAGCTTGGCGCTTCTGCCCCCGAATACATACTATTCGGGGATATTATTTAAACACGAAGAATATCAGTCAAATGTCACCTATTCTGTTGAATTGCCACAAGGAGAACAGCTGATGCAAATAGGCATGATTGGATTGGGGCGCATGGGCGCTGACATGGTGCGCCGCTTACTGCAAAACGGTCATGAATGCGTCGTATTTGATATGAAAACCATCGCCGTGGAAACACTGGAACGTGAAGGAGCACAGGGCGCTCGTTCAATTGAAGACTGTGTGGCCAAACTGGCAACACCGCGGGTGGTCTGGCTGATGGTCCCGGCCGCCGTTACTGATTCGATGATTACAACGCTCACGCCCCTTCTGGACCGGGATGATATTATTATTGACGGCGGCAACTCCTATTACCTGGATGACATTCGCCGGTCTGCACAACTGCAGACACGAGGTATCCGCTATCTCGATGTCGGGACCAGCGGCGGAGTCTGGGGAGCGGAACGGGGCTACTGTCTGATGATCGGCGGGGAGAAAGCTGCTGTAGGGCAACTTGACCCGGTTTTCGCCGCCCTGGCTCCCGGAATCGGCGCTATCCCACGTACAGCGGGCCGGGAACAGGAGAGTGGAACTGCCGATCATGGCTATCTTCACTGTGGGCCAAGTGGCGCAGGGCATTTCGTCAAAATGGTGCACAACGGCATCGAATACGGGCTGATGGCAGCCTATGCCGAAGGGCTCAATATACTCCACCAGGCAAATGTCGGCAAACAGGAGCGGGAAGTTGACGCCGAGACAACACCGTTGCGTCATCCGGAGCACTACCAGTATGACTTTAATCTATCCGATATTACGGAGGTCTGGCGACGTGGAAGTGTCATCTCTTCATGGCTGCTCGACCTTGCCGCACAGGAGCTGTTGACCCATCCCGATCTGGAAAATTTCAAAGGACGTGTGTCCGATTCTGGCGAAGGTCGCTGGACAAACATTGCCGCCATTGAAGAGGGAGTCCCGGCTCATGTACTCAGCGCTGCACTGTATGAGCGTTTCAGTTCGCGAGGTGAGGCCGATTTTGCCGACCGGGTGCTGTCAGCCATGCGGTATGGGTTTGGCGGCCATCAGGAGAAGGCTGGCGACAGAAAAAGAGAGTGACAACGAGGACTCTATAACACCTGGTTCTCCACCTCACTGTCATATAGAAAGGCGCAAGCATGCTTACGCAACAATCCGATTCGACTGTTCTGGTAATCTTCGGAGGTGGAGGTGACCTGGCCTGGCGCAAGCTGGTCCCGGCGCTTTTCAATCTCCATCTCGACAATCTTCTCCCCCAACGATTTGCCATAGTGGGTATTGCCCGAACACATCGTAACGACTCGGAATTTCGGCAGCACCTCCGGGAAGGCGTAGATCTTTTTTCCCGAAGAAAACCGGCAAATGAGGAAATCTGGCATCGCTTTGCCGATCATGTTTCCTACCTCTCCCTTATCAGCCGGTACTGCACGATCTTCACTTCCCCCCGGGGCCAATATACGCTGACGTCAGAGCTGACCTCGAAGCCCGAAATGTCG
>JABBNX010000150.1 GCA_019352135.1 Pseudomonadota bacterium | reverse complement strand
GGAACTTGGCGTCAGCGTTCGTATCACTGCTGCGCTCTCCCCGGCGACCCACCACTACACAAACTTCACCGTCACCCTCTACCCGTTCACCTGCAGCCTGACGGGAGGAGAAATCACCATGCACGAGCACCACGCCCTGCAGTGGATTGAACCGCACCGCATGCCCGAACTGGACTGGGCTGCCGCCGACCTGCCGGTTATCGGCGAATATATGGCCGGTGCGGCAAAGAGCGGCCCGCGATGACAACCCCGACACCACCCGCCATGAACCGGGTGTATTTTTTTCTCGTACTGACCACCTTCTTCTGGGGGGGGAGTTTTCTTTTCACCAAAATCGGCGTCGCCACGATTCCGCCGCAGCTGTTTGTCCTGTCCCGGTTCATTCTGGCCACACTGATCATGCTGCTGGTCTGCTCCAAACGCTTGAGAAAGCTCAATTCCGGCATCATCATTCGTGGCATGACTGTAGGGGTCGCTCTCGGGCTGACCAACTTGAGCTTCGTCTTCGGCATCCAGGGGACCAGCATCTCTCGCGCCGGGATTCTCAACAACCTCTTCGTACTCTTCATCCCGGTAATCACCAAGATCATCTGGCGCGACCGGATCGGACGGGTCAACATGGCCGGCATCGCCCTGGCGGTGGCAGGTATCGTGCTGCTGGCAACCGGCGGCGGAAACGGATTCAACCGGGGCGATTTTTTCTCGACATTCTGCGCCTTTCTAATCGCCTGCCACATTATCTCGGTGTCCAAAGTTCTGAAGGACGATGATGTTTTTCTGATCACGCTCGTGCAGTTCGCCACCGTCTCGCTGATTGCCGGAGCCGCCACACTGTTGCTCCCCCTCTCCGTTTTCACCTTCACCCCGCCCGCCGTTCTATCGGTCGTCTACTGCGCTGTCCTCCCGACAGTGTTCTGCTTCACCCTCCAGAATATCTATCAGCGCTACGTCACCCCCACCCGGGCCGGGCTGATCTACACCCTCGACCCGATCTGGAGCCTGATCGCCGGTTTTTTCGTGCTGGGGGAGAGGCTGAACAGCCGGGAATGGCTCGGCTGCGGCATCATCTTTCTGGCCGCGCTCTTGCCGCTGTTGTTCCGCCTGAGTATCGAGAGCCGCCTGATCAGCGTGTACATCAAGCGGAACAACTAACCGGATCAGCAAAAACCGATCCCTTTTTCAGCGTTATTTCTGAACCCAGCGGCCATTTGCAAGCTGGATCCACCATCCCGGCTTCGCCTCTTCGCGCCTGGTATCGGCGTAGGTTGCCGCTGCTTTACCCAGAACCTGGGCCAGCGCTCCCTTTGATTCTTTCACTTTCGTAATCTTTAAAATCGCCTTTGCCATGCTGGTGACGACCACCTTACGGCTCTGGTTTTCACGGTTTACCAGTTCCACATCCTGGGCGGTGATTTTCGTCTTGTCTCTCACCGTTACCAGTCCCTGGTTCGTCAGGCCGACAGCAGCGTTGTCGAACAGCGCGGTGAGGCGCGGCAACCTCTTGCTCATGCCATCGTAGGCTTTTATAACTTCCGGCATACTGGCCAGCTCGATCGCCAGATCATCGGCATAATTCTCAGCGGCATGGGCAACCGCACAGAACGAAAAAACGGGGAGATCATTGAACAGATTGCTCTGCGGCTTGCTATCTGTCGCGCCCGGTTCAGTCGCCCCAGGTTCTGCCGCCGGCGGTTTCGCGGCATCTGGCGCTTTTCCCGTACCATTTTTCAGCAGCACATCGTCCAGCGATTTATAGGCCTCTTTCACCGCCTTCTCAGGAAAATAAACGTTGACGGTGATTATTGCACACGCGGCAAGAAGACCGCACATCCCCGCCACCAGCCATTTGATACATGTTACGTGCATAGACGCCTCCCCGGTCAGATATATTTATTAACTATAGCATAACGTTTCGACAAAAAAAGCACCGCTCGCGTTCGGAACATCAGATCCGTCATTCCTGCCACTTGAATTCCTGTCCAGCGGGAGCAGGTGAGGGGGTTTCTCCGGTGGTAGCCTTGCCACGGGTCGCAGCCTGCTTGATGGCGGTAAAAAGATGATCAAGAGCAATCCGGTTTTGGGTCGGTGCAATCGACACGCTCAGGTCGCGGACCCCGAAAAAATTAGTGTGCATAATATCAAGCCTGTTGAAGGTCAGATTACCACCCTCCAGAATAGCGGCAATCTCCGCACTGTCAAAAGGGCGATCCGAACTGAAGAAAAACCCGCTCAGCTTCTTGCCCGACAGCTTCTGGAGAAATTCCTTGCTGACGAGCATCTTTTCCCCGGAACCCTCGCGTACCCAGAGGTCGGTGAATCCGGTCACCCCCGCCATGGTTGCCCCTTCGCCGTTGAGACTGATGACGCCATCGAGACGACCGGAGATATAGTCCTTTATTTTGGGAATTGTCGCACAGAACCGTTTCAGACTGAGTCCGTTGATGAGCAGGTCCGCCCGGTAGCTGATCCCTTTCTTCACCGCTACGAAACCGGTACCAAGCAGGACCCCTTCGTAAAGTGACGACCGCAGGGAGTCGATCTTTGTGACCCCGTTTCCGGCGCTGATCTGCAGCAGCACTTCTCCAAGCTTTACCGAGCCGAAATCAACGCTGCCGATGGTGAATGGTTGGCCGCTGACCGGTGCTGCACGGAGCTGTTTCAGGAGCAGAGGATAGTTTTCCCGGCTAAAGCGTGATGTCTCCTTGATTTTAACGGGCGTATTTCCGGATAGATCGAGAGAGAAAGGGATGCGGCCATTAATATCTGCCGCTCTTAACTGCTGTGACGGCACCTCAAAAAGAACACCCTTCAACAGCAGGGCTCCGTCCAGCAGCTGTCTGCCGTCACGCAGGATGATCGTACCTTCGGATGCCATCGATCCATCCACCGTTGCCTCCTGGATCACTCGCGGAAGGATATTCACAAATGGGTCAATGACACTGGTGAGGGGTGTCCGGGGGAGTGAGAAGGTAAGAGTCCCGGCCCGCTGCGGCGTGAGAGGATTGTTAACCTCTCCCTTCACCTGCAGTACCACCCCTTTTCCGGCTGTAAAGAGAGCATTGCTGACCACGAGCCTGGATCCGGATACGCCGCCGGACAGCTTGATTCCTCCGCCGCCGAAGAGGGCCTTACCGCCGCTGCCGGTAAGCGCAATGTCGCCCCCACTCGCTTCAAAACGGCAGACGAGCCCGGCGGCGGCGGAATAACTGCCGCTGGCGGCAGCGGCGAGCATACCATTCGAAAGAGTGGCCGCCCCACGCCGGGACAGTATTTTGCCAAGATTCGACAACCGCGCACCCCTGATGCCCAGCTCAAATCCACCCCCCTCACGCAGGGCAAATGGATTGAATGTGATCTTTCCGCTCAGCGCCCCCTCCAGCACCGTGCCGCTGACAGTTCCCACCCCACCCGTCCGGGAAAACGTGACATGCACAGCCGGTGAAGCAACCGCACTCCCCTGCCAAACGACCCGCGCGGATGAACCATCTGCCATCCCTTCCAGCCATCTGCCGCGCGGGTCTGAACGATAGCTGCCGCGCATGGTGCCGGAAAAACCGTGCAGATCAGCCTGCCCCCGCCGGAGTTCTCCGCCGGCAACATCAAGGGAAAGCGGGTAGCGCACCGTTCCAGCAGTGGCCTCTTTTACAGGAATCACCGCCGTGAGGCGGGCAACGGCACCGGAGACACCGGCGAAACTGAATGCGGCGTTGTCAAGAACAGCCGTCCGATCCGCAATCCGGTAGGAGAACTGCGCGTCCCCTTCCCTGCCGTCAAGCGACAGGCCGGTGAAGCGGGCATTTCCCGTGGCGCCGACTTGTCCGTTGTTCCTGATGATGCGGGAATCAACGACGCCGGTTTTTATGCCGAAGCGTGTGCCGCTCCGTGTCCCCTGCACGGCCGAAACCCGGGCTGTCGCCGCAGCGGTGAAATCCCGTATTCCGCGCCCCGCGGCCTCCAGATCGAGAGAACCGCTGCCGGAAGCCAGCTGCAGATGAAGTTTTTCAGGGAGGTGATGCAGAGATGAAAACCTCGCAGCCGATATCCTGAGAGCAGCACTGAACGGAGCGGGCACCGCTGCGCTGTATCCGAGACGGCCGTCAACCGCAAGGCCCATCACATTGGCGGTCAGAGAAGGAATTTCACCCTTGAGGAGTTTCAGCCGACGGGACAGAGTGATTTCAAACGGGGCCTGAAGGGTTTCGAGGAGTGCGGCACTGCGGGTCTCACTCTGAAACAGCTTTCCTTTTACCAGAAACCCGTCCGGGACACGTGAGAAATTTGCCGTACCCGCGAGCGCCGTGAAGAGGAGTTGCCCCTCTCTCTCAAGGGAACAGTTTTTCAGCATCACCGCGCCGCGTGCGCTGGTGAGACCCTGGCTGCCGGACCCTGAAACGCGAAGCTCCGTGCTGCGCAGCGTGCCACCAAGTACCGTTTTTGCACGTTCTGCTTCAGGGAGCAGCAACGTCAGCGCGGCAAGATTCAGCTCGTCAATGCCGATATCGCCGGCAAAGCGCCGTTCACTACTCACCCTGGTGATCGTTCCGGAGGCATGCCCCTTCATGAGGTTGGCGGCAGTTACGGAGAGGGACTCCAGGCGGGCTTCATCCGTGTTGATCGTATAGACCGCCGCGAACGTGACGCTGCCGGTCACGGGGAGCGCTCTTTTACGGAAAGGAACGAGCAAACGGCTGAAATCCAGACTGCCGCCGGCGCGAAGCAGGCCGTCCTGGAGAACGGCAGTCACCTGCAGGCTTCCATTACTCTCACCGGAAAGAGGAGTGTTTTTCTGCTTCAGCAGTCCGGCGAGACTGTCCAAGGAGAGCGACGGCGCTGCCAGTGTCAGATCAAACGCGGGTCTGGGTCCGGGGCGGGTTGTTCCGGTGACGGTGTAGTTATTCCGTGCGGCATCCTCGAATGACAGCTTGATCCTGGCGTTGTTCGAACCCTTGGTCGCCAGATTGAGCAGCTGCAGCGAAATCCCCTTTGCTCCGCGCCCGTTAATCTGAATGGCGCCATTGTTGACAACGAGCTGCCCAACGAACAGCTCCGTGCCGGCAGTTTTTTTATCAGTGAAAAGATGCTGCAGTTTCGAAAAATTCCAGATTCCGGCGCTATTTTTTTGAAGATTGAGCCTCAGCCCTTCAAAAGCAATGAGCCGCACACTCCGCCTCCCGGTCAGCAGGGCTCCCCAGTTTGGCGCAATGATGATGGAATCAGCCTCGGCAAGATTACCGGGCGGGAGATCAGGCGGGTTGCCCAGCGATACCCCCGTGAGATAGAGGGAACCGCCTGCGGTGTGCAGGGAGGTGACACGGACCGACTGGTGAAGATACGACGTCAGCGTTCTGGACAGCAGTGAAGATGCATGCGGTGTCCCCAGATATATTTTCAGGGAAATGACTCCGAGAGTGCAGAGACACACCACCACAAGGAAGCTGCGGATCAGAAGCTTTCGTACTGTCCTGTATCTGTTTTTTCCCGCTGCCGTGTCATTCATGCGTACTCGTTCCCCCGCATATAGACTGTAACCTGAAATCGCCGGTTTGACAAACGGCACGAAGGTCAGCCGTCAGGCCGCTGCCGGTTGATGCGATCCGTTGACAGGCAGGCGACGCCGGAGTAACAATGGCAGCATCCGGAAGATCACCTCGCGTCACCCGGGAGACGTTTACTCACGCACCCACCGGAGGGATGATGAAACAACCGTTTTTTACATGGGAGGGGGACACCCTTGTCCTTAATATCCTCGGCACACCCAATGCCAAACGGGACGCAATCGGCAAGGTTAAGGGCCATCAGCTCTGCGTGAGCGTAACAGCAGTGCCGCACTCGGGGAGAGCGACCGACCATATGGTTCGTTTTCTGGCTGAAGAGTTCGGCGTCGAGGCCAGCGACATTCAGGTTGTATTCGGCAGGATGAACATCAACAAGCAGCTGCGAATCAAAGCGCCCAAACAGCTGCCATCAGTCATAGGACAGCTGGAGTTATGCTGATTTCCGTCTTGAATGAGATACGGCGGGACGGTACCAAGTCAGAGTTCACGCGGCACGATTTCTCGCGACCAGGTTGTATTGTGTACACCCCTCTGTTAAGGTATATAGCCATGATAATTATGGAGTCCAGAGCATCGACAGTAACGAGGTCACCATGATGACTGTCAAAACGATAAAACTATACGTATGTGTCTGTTGCAGCCTGATCATTTCCGCATGCGCCACAACGCCCCCGGTGCAAACACCGCCGCAACGCCCCGCTAAAATTGCGCTCGTCCTTGGTGCCGGCGCCTCAAAAGGGTTTGCCCATGTCGGTGTCCTGAAAATCCTTGAAAACAACAAGGTGCCGATCCAGATGATCGTCGGCACAAGTGTCGGGAGCTTTGTCGGAAGCCTGTATGCCTATGGGTATGATGCCTACGCGCTGCAGCAGATCAGCATGTCGATAGAGAGAAGTGACGTCGCCGAACTGGTAATTCCCGACAACGGCTTCCTGAGCGGAGATCGTCTGCGGAACTTTATCAACACGAAAGTACATAATGCTGCAATCGAGAAACTTAACATTCCCTTCTATGCCGTTGCCACCGATATCAAATCCGGCGAGAGTGTTGTGTTTCATTCCGGCAATACCGGCATGGCCGTCCAGGCAAGCTGTGCTATTCCGGGCGTGTTTCAGCCGGCCATATTTTCCGGGACCAGCTACGTCGATGGTGGCGTCGTCGATCCGCTGGCGGTCGATGTAGCCAGGCAGTATGGTGCGGACATCGTGATCGCCGTTGACATCTCTTCCGGCGTAGACTCTGTTGTCCCGACCTCGACGATTGACACCATCATGAAATCGATACAGATCATGTACAGCAAGATGTCCCTGATCCCCATCAGCCAGGCCGACGTGGTTATCAAGCCAATCGTGGGGTTCGTCGGATCAGCGGATTTCAGTCACCGCAACGAGGCGATCATGGAAGGGGAAAAGGCGGCCCTGGCTGCCATGCCCAGGATCAATGAAATTCTTGCAAAACTTCGCCGGGAAGGGCGGTTGCCGTAACCGGCGCCGTCCTGTGGATCGCCCTGCCCGCGCCCGAGGATCTATACTATGTCACACCACCAACTACCATCAGAGTTCTTCATTACTTTTACTGCACAATCATGCCGCGCACATGCGGCTCCGGGCAGGAGGTGACCATGTTCCTGCGCCTGTTCCTCATATTTGCACTCGTTCCGATCATCGAGATCTGGCTGCTGATAAAGGCCGGTCATCTAATCGGCGCGCTGCCGACCGTGGCCATCCTGCTCGCCATCTCCATGATCGGCGCGTGGCTGGCCAGATCACAGGGGTTCAAGGTCATCGCTGCGATTCGCGACGATCTGGCGGTCGGACGCATGCCGGCCGCGCATATTCTCGACGGGGCCATGATCCTTGCAGGTGGCATCCTTCTCCTCACCCCCGGCTTCTTTACCGACTTCATCGGCCTTTTCTTTCTCATCCCCGCCACACGTATTCTCCTGAAAAAATGGCTCAGAATATGGCTTGAGAAGAAGCTTCAGAGGGGAGAAGTGTTGGTTATCCGCCGCTGACGGTTGTTAAAAAGATCCGAAGAACAGCAGCCGAAGAAGTCAGACATGGCAATTTCATCCCCGGACTCAGAGTCCGACACGATAACACGCCATCTTTACAATGAATGCCATGAGGATTTGTGGAAAACGCTCCGATAATCGAGAAAATAAAAAAGCTGCTGGCCCTGGCAAATTCCAGCAATGAGCATGAAGCGGCACTGTGAGGACGATGCACAGCCGCAGGAGCTACATCAACGGTGATGCCTACAGCAGAGGGCAGGCGGACGGGGAAGAGGTGGGGATCCACCACGGGCTTAACGGGACTTCCGCCCGAAACAGCATCGGCTGCTGACACCGGCGCGGCAAACTCCATACCGGATTTATTCCCGCGCACCTCTCTTGAAAATGATGCTGAATAAGGTACCATTAGTAGAACGACAATCAAAAGATACCTTTTGATTCTGAAACTGGATCAACAGTTTTTCCGGGGTTACCAATGCACCGTTTGAAACACCTTCTTATTCTGATCATGCTGGTGCTCGTGCCGTTAACGGCAGTCGCACTGGACGTCCCGCAGCTTACGGGACGGATCAACGACTACGCCGGGATTCTTTCTCCCGGGGCGATAGTCATGATGGAACAGAAACTGGCCGCCTTTGAGAAGGAGCAGTCAACGCAGGTAGTCGTACTGACGGTTCCGTCGCTGCAGGGTGATGATATCGACCAGTTTGCCATTCGCGTCGCGGATCAGTGGAAGATCGGCCAGAAAGGAAAAGACAACGGCGTGATCCTCATCCTGGCCAAGGCCGAGCAGAAGGTGCGCATCGAGGTGGGGATGGGGCTTCAGGGGGTATTGCCGGATATTACCGCCGGCCGCATCATCCGCGACGTCATGCGCCCCTACCTCCGCAACGGCGATTTCGACGGTGGCGTCAATGCGGGTATTGAAGCGATCATGGCCGCCACCAAGGGAGAGTTCACGGCAACGCCCGGAGAAAAGACGCAGCGCCCGAAACAGAGGGATGCCTCCCGGTTTCTCACCTTTCTGCTCTTCACGGTTATCGCAGCGGCGGCCCTCGGCTCTGTCTCACGCCCTCTGGGCGGCGTTGCCGGAGCCATCGGGCTTCCTTTGGCAGTTTCCACAATTTTTCCCGGCTTTCAGTGTAGTTGGAGTCACGATCCGTGGAGCTCTCGCAT
>JABBNX010000149.1 GCA_019352135.1 Pseudomonadota bacterium | reverse complement strand
GGGAGCGACTTCGGGAGCCAGTAAATCAGGGGATGAACCAGCAGCGAAATCGCCACCGCGTACAACATTTTTTTCATCTGATCGGTAAAACCGCTCGCGGCCGCTGCGTCCGCTTTCCTGTTGACTGCACGTCCGATCAGCTCGTTGTCGGTCAGGATTATCCCCCCGGCGACCGTTGAAAAAGCCTTTCCACGACCCAGACTGAAAACGGCTGCATCTCCAAGAGTACCGAGCTTGCTGCCGTTCCATTCTCCCCCCATGGCCTGCGCTGCATCTTCCACAACATAAACGCCGCGCTTCCCGGCTATTTTCATGACCCGCTCCACATCCGACGGCATTCCGTACAGATGGGTCGGGATAACACAGAGGGTACGCTGATTATCCAGGAGTCCGTCAAGCTGTTGATAATCAAAATCAAGCGAACCGGGGGCCAGGTCGCAGAGTCGCACCTTGAGTCCTGCCCTGACTATGGCGGAAGGGACGGAATAGCAGGTATAGGCTGGAATCAGCACCTCGTCACACTCCGGGTTAAGCTCATGCAGTGCTTCAAGAATCAGGGTCAGCGCAGCTTTTCCAGATGATACCGCACGGCAGTGCCTGACCTGATAGAAACAGCACAGCTGCTGCTCAAAATCGGCGACAGCTTTGTTGCCCCTGAACATAGCAATGAATCCTGATAAAATATCCCCGGGGCGGATCGGCACAGCGGCTGGCGGCAGGGTCCTTCTGATCGCAAATGACATGAATTCTCCCAGGCACCCGGATTCGTTCGACTTTACGGAATGTTTTTTACTATCCCCGGTCCCAGCATTTTTGTCAGTGAAACAGGCAGCTTCTGCCAAGCTTTTATTGCCAGACGGTATTTCGGGTTATCCGGATTCAGCTCCGGAAGCTTTTTCCCTTCTTTCAGCAGGTATTGCCAGTAGAGTTGCACCGGTTGCGCACCCCATTGCTTTTTGAAACGAAATGTTCCTTCTCCTGGAGTAGAACGTCCGAAATCAAATCTGGTAGAGCCGTTCCTTACGGCAAAACGGATCGCCTCCCAATAGAGCAGATTATTCGGACATTTCTCCTTGAAATCATTTATAGATGATGCCCACGGAACTTCGAGGGTATCTCTGAACCATGTCATAAGGCCTGATGCGATCGTCTGGCCGTCAAGTAGCACAGAAATTATACGTGTTGTATCGGGAAATGTTTCCAGGATATTCTGAAAGAAATTCCTGCTGTATACCGGAGTGCCCAGGTCGCGCATATTGCGGCAAAACACTTCATAAAATCCGTCGATAAGATCAAAGTCTCCTGTAATGACCTTCAAGCCGTTTTTTTCTGCCTTTCGCACCTGATTTCTTACCTTTGGATCAAGTACCTTCCATTGAAGATCCTCGTCATTCTGAAGATCGAGAATCATGGTGACCTTATGTTCTTTTGTTTCAAGGTTTTTTAAAGGGGCTGTCAGATGCCGGAACTCCATATATTCAGCCTGAAGATTTCGGCGCATTCTGTTTATTTCATCCAGAAGAATACTTTCAGCTTCTTCGGTATTGCACAAAATGCCTCCGTAGTTAAAAAACGGGAGGGATACCATGAACTTTCCAAAGAAGGCGCTTTTCATGTACACAAGTGGGACTACGCCACAAATTTCGTTTTTATTATCCCTTGCAGCCAGATAATACGTTTGATGTCCAAAACTTTTTTCTATAACATCCCTCCAGCCATACTGGTGATAATTTGTGCTGTCGCGATGACAGTTTACAAATGTATTCCATGCTGCACCGGGTTCTTTATAGAATTGGATTTCCATTTATCCACCTGAATAGAGGGCTATAAAGTACTTAATAAGGACACAGAGCGCTATCCATTGATCTGTGGAAATTACTTTCTGAATAGTTGTTTTTAACAAAATTGTTCATATTACAAGTTATCATTTTGTAATTTTTTTCATTCTGCAACCAGTTATATCGTTCAACAAACTCTTCATAATCATTAGCAAATAAAACCTGTTCGTAATCCTTCAGATCTAACCCGTAAGCTCCAATTTTTGTTGTAATTACTGGTCTTAAAGCACATGCGGCTTCAAGTATTTTTATTCTTGTTCCGCCACCATTCAGTAGTGGAACAATTACAGCACCACATTGATTATAAACAGGCACAATATCAGCAGGGCTTTCTATTAAATTTATATTATTTTTATTACAAAGCGTTTTCAGATTTTGATCAGGTTCTTTACCGGCAATCGATAGCTTTAGATTGTATCCATTACTTATAGCTCTTAAAAAAATATTATTGATAAACCACTTGATACCATCTGAGTTTGGCTTGTAAGAGAGGTTTCCGATAAAAAGAATAGTATTTATATTGCCAAGTCCATTTTCATTATAATTTAAGCACTTTTTGAATACCGGTGCAATATTCGGAACAATATAAACGTTCTTGGAATCAACCTGTCTTTCTATGCTCTTTTTATCATCATCTGAACATATTAAAGATTTTGCAAGGGTTACGCATTTCAACTGATATTTATTATATAGTTTAAAGTCAACCAATGCTTTCAGCCTGTCGATACATGTACATTGTTCATCGTAAGCTTCATAAAGCTCTTTAGTAATTATATCATCAATATCGATTATTACTCTGTCTCTTAAATTGCTGGGCAAAAAGAACAATGGATATGCATTAAGGGTATATCTGCATAATATTCGATCATAATTACCTTGTTCTATTATTCCTGTAACACGTTTTATACTTTTTGTTGAAAAACGCTCAAGTATCCATGGCTTGGAATATTTGATCTTTTCATAAGCCCTCAAAAATATATTTTTTCTCTGCCAAGCTTCACTGGTATCAACATGAAAGACATTATCAAATGGGGCGCCTGTTACCACATCCTGATCAGTCTCATTAAAAAACAGAACATCCACATTCCCCAGCCGTTTAAAATATCTGACAAAATTCATTGTTCTGATTCTATCGCCGCCATTTTCCGGCAAAGGATAGTTATATGTAATTAAAAGAGTTCTCATATAATGCCTTTTGTAAATAATTTGCTAGTCTGCAAAAGGTTTGACGGCCGTTTAAAAAAAGCGGCCAAGTAATAGACGACGCCAACAAGTAGTCCATACAAATGCTCCAAGGTTTTTTTTCTTAATTCACTATTATGAGAATCATTCAGAAAGGTTAGAATTACTGATTTTATTTCCCAGTAGACCATTTTGGCTACATTGTAATCACCATTGATTACATGTTTGCAATAGAAAGCTCCACGACCTGTTGTATAACCCTTCATAAGGGTGGAAACTTGTTGATTGGTTCGCCTGCCGTGGTTGTGATAGACGACAACATCAGGACAATAAGTCATTTTAAGACCGCTTTTGAAGACTCTGTATATAAAATCAGAATCCTCCGCTGAAGCTATTTTGCTTCCCGCACTAAAAAAACTGACATCGAAAAAACCTGTTTTCCCGAAAACTTTACGTACAAAAGACATGTTACATCCATGAATAGAAGAAAAAACACGATCTGATGACTCAAAAACAAATTTCTCTTTTGAAGTCATAATAGTTACCGGCTTGTCACGTTTATCGTACAGTTCTACCCTGCCTCCGATTCCGCAAAGATTTTCATCTGATTTAAATTCCAATAAAATATTTTCAATCCAATCCGAATTCACAATGCAATCATCATCAGTAAAAGCAATAATTTCACCTTTTGCTGCGATTATTCCGGAATTCAAGGCATAGGACTTTCCCTGGCGTCCTTCAAAAACATAGTTTATTTTCATTACATTTTTTGCAGCTGCACTCTCGACAACGGCTCGTGTGATATCACTGGAATTGTTATCTACGACAATTAGCTCCCACTCAATATCCGGATTTGTTTTCAGCTTTTCAAAGCTCTCAAGAAGCATGAGCAGATTCTGATAACGGTTATAAGTACAAACTATCACACTGATATCCATAGTCATCGTTGATCGGCTCCCTATCTGTAAATCTTTTCAATAAAATCAGCTAGTGCGGAAAATTGAGTACTTGCCTTGAAATTCAAAACAATCTGCTCTCTTGCTTTTTCTGCCATTCTACGAAGGCTGTCAGACTCAAGTTCAACAGCCTCGTTCATTGCCTGGAAAAAGCCTTCCTTATCATCCGGCTTTATTAACCAGCCTAATTCCATATTCGTAATTACTTCTGGTATCCCGCCCACTCCCATGGCAATCGGACAGCAGCCACAAGCCATAGCCTCAAGTAAAGCCAAGGGCAGACCTTCGTTCCGGCTGGGCATAAGAAAAAAGTCAAACGCGGGATAAAGCTCCCATGGTTTATCGATGAATTCGATAAATTTTACTTTTCCTTTGATATCCGGGTCTAGTGCCATTTTTCCCAGTTTATCTCTCTCAGGTCCACTGCCTGCTAAAATGAACCATAATTCTTTATCTCTGCATCCCGAGATAAGTTTTTTGAATAGTTCCAGTGCCAGTTCGAATCCTTTGACTTCATCCAGGCGCCCTATTGCACCGAAAACCAGAGCTTTCTCGGGTATATCCAGCTTGCTGCGAACTGTCATTTTACATTCGTGATCCGGCTTGAACCTGTTAGAATTTATTCCATTGTGAATGGTTTTTACTTTCTTTTCAGGGAAACTATAGGAAGCCATTAGGATGTTTCCAACCGTATTACTTACGCATATTACCTGATGAGGCCCCAGGGATCGTAGATAACCAGAGAGGAAACGCCTGTACCACCATATACCGCAACCGGGCATTAATCCGCCCAGATGACGAGTACTGGATTTGGGCGGCATGGGATGGGATGCCAGATGTTCAATTGTTATGTAGCGTGAAAAAACAAGACGTGCTGCTAGATCAAGACTCCAGCTTCCCTCCTGTAGCCTTCCTTTTGGAAAAATACATATATCGCTCTTCAGCTTGCGTAAAATGGCAATTATTTCGAAAAAGCCTTGGTTACGGAGTTGAGGGAGTTCGGCATAAGCGATAATCTTCTTTTTTTTATCTGGAAATTTTTGTTTGTACAGATTACTACCAATTTCAACTATTGAAACATCATGGCCCCTGCTTTCAAGAATTCCCGCCATCTCAACTGTATGCACTTCCATTCCGCCCCATCCCGAAGGCGAGGTAATGATGGATATCTTTACAGGATCTGCAACGGATTCCATTAGATCCATCAAGCTTGATGCAGATCTTGCAGGTCTTGAAATATCAGTCGTCAAATCTTCCTCCATATGGCAGTGAGACAGTAACCTGTGAAACCTTAAAAACAGTTTTATGATACAATACCATTTTTAAAAATCATCTTGCGAACAGCCGGTCCGTATTTATTTTTGATCGCATCCGGGCACCACAAACCGGCGAGAAAACTGGCAACGACCAGCGAAGTCGGGTTCCCGGAAAGAAGTTTTAACAACACCCGCGTAGCAAAGATTTTATCAGTATCAAGTCCGTAACTTTTGACCTTTTCCACTCCTTCAGACAGCCTTGTTTTAATTATATCCTTTATAAGCTTTCTGTCACTCCCGCGACTCTTCCGCAGGTGATTCCTTAAAATAGCTATGTCCTCCGGAAGATAGCGAAGCGCCCTGAGATTTCTGAATCCGGAAACGCTACTCGGGAGGTATCTCCACCTGGTCAGGTGTTCCTTAATAATTGTAACATCGAATCTGGCGGCAATCCGGATATATAAGTCATAGTCACTTGCCGCCTTAAACCTCATATCCGACATCCCCACTGTCTCAAATACTTTTGCCGGAATCATAACCTGAGATGTGGTGTAAATGAACGTACCTTGCAGAAATTGATGATAGTAACAACCTGTAGTCACCGAGCCTTCCGGGAGATCTTTGCACCAGGGTTTGAAGAGTAGTGACGTCTCCAGAGTTCCGCTATTGTCAAACATCACACCATCGACCACGATCAGGCCCGAATTCGGATTAAGCCTTGCTGCCGACACCTGAACAGAGAGTTTCTCCGGTTCCCAAAAGTCATCACCGTCAAGCAAGGCTATATATTCTCCATGCGCTTTGCGGATGCCGGTGTTGCGGGAGCCTGCAACTCCCTGATTCTTCTGACGGATATATATAATCTGTTCACCATAGGCAGTGAGACGAATCTGGGTATCGTCCGTTGAGCCGTCATCAACGACTATGACCTCAAATGGCTTATATGTCTGGGAAAGAGTACTATCAATAGTTTGTTCGATATAAGCAGCCTGGTTATATGTAGTCACTACAACGCTTACCAAGGGATTCATGTCAACACCTCATGTTTCTCTGTAAAGCAGAGCGTCTCGCCCGGATAAAAACATACGCTAAGGAATATAGCTATGAATGACTCCAAAGTGATTTTTAACTTTTCGAATATCATTCCTCACTTTAATGCCAATATGACCCATGCGTAGAAGAATACCTTTCAGTAAAGTTGACATGAGAAAAGGATTATATCTAACAGCGTACCGGTAATATTTAAGTGCAAGAGGATAGTCATGCATAAGGTAATTGTAGTCTCCCAGCTTCACTAAAAGTTTAGAAGCTTTATTGTGAGCAACTTTAACTTTTTTAGAGAACACTGATTTTAAAAAGTCTTCATCTATTACCGGCTTAAGAGATAAAGCAATCGATTGATTGACTATTAAGTCAAAGGGATCTTCGTTTATAACAGAAGAAAATTCTGACCAATAATCAGCAAAATATTCAGGAACTGGACACGGAGCAGACAAGGGATACACCTGATGAGTACAAGGGAGGTTATTTTGCAGTTCTTCCAGATACCTAAGCCATCCTTTGCCACAATGGTGATTTATGATGCTTTCGGAAAGCAATTTGCCTTGATGCTGGCGCTCTTTTTTATCTACCAGAAGCGTCAGAATACGCTTGATATAGTCCGTCATATCAGATGATTGTTCTAAACATTCAACAGATACACCGTCTGTGACAAAAGGCGGTGGGCAGATCTTGGGCGGTAAAACACACGGAATTCCCTTCAATCCTGACTCAAGGAGCGATGTTGTCGACCCAAAAGGGAATCCTTCCAGATATACATCAGCAGCAGCATGAAATACCTCTAAATCTCTTTGTATTCCAAATGCCAACACCCTCCCTCCGGTTGCTTCACGAGCTGCTTTCCAGCGTTTACTTTCGCTCGGTCCGGCAGCTAACAAATAAACGTCGGGATGCGCCGATAAAATTGTTTCTATAGTTTTTAGAAAATCGAGCCCCTGCACCGGCTTATACTTGTAATCGTGTCCAACAGTGAGTAGGACGACTGCCTCCTCTGGCACCCGTAAAACCTTGCGAGCAAAACTTCGAGCATCCGAACGGATGCTCGGTGCGTTATCAGATCGCGGTGTTTCAGAAAGTGGTATGGGAAGATGCCTGATGCGATCAATTCCACGATATTTTATTGTCCATTCATCTTCTTCCGCTGAATTGCGGATGTCTATTATCACGTCTGCTATTGAAGCACCTACCCAGAAGATATGGGCTGCATGATTAAGCAATAAAACCGGCGGTCCCCCTGTTACTCCAAGAGCTACCGTTGCAATTACATCCCAAGGGTGAATATGCAAGACCACTACATCAGATTGCGTCCAAACAAGCTCCCTCAAACTTGTCGCCCGGGCAACGAGAGAACCTTGGGGGTCCATTTGGATAACAGCACCGCCTTTTGTCCGGACGGCATCAGTCAGGGATTCAGGAACGGGTTTCGTTTGCGCTAACAGCACAACGCTATGCGTGTTTTCTTGATGATCTAGTTGAATCCACCTTTTGACCGTATTACCATGCCCACCGTCCGGATAGACTTCTGTTAATACATGAAGCCAGCGAGTTGGCGGTATTTTGCTTATTGTCTGCTTTGTAACAGGAGTTTTAATAAATGTCCCGATTTGTAGAAGCTGATTTTCAAGTTCAGGAGATGTCAGGACAGCGCAGTCAAAAGCCATTATGCGCGCTGCCAGAACATCCCATTGGAGCGCCTCTTCCATAGCCTGACGTTCTATGCAGAGCGAGGCATTTCTGAGACACAAACCAGAAACAGCTTGATTCAGGGCAATTCTGTCCCCGGGAAAGAAGTCTGTACCCTCCTGACTAATACCCGTAAATAATTTATTGGCAAACTCTGGCCAAAAGCCCATAAAGGAATTAAATGTCATTACGTTATCTCCTGTCTCAACAATCAGATCGATACATTCTGATAACAAGTGCACCAGGTTATAGCAGGGAACGATGAATGTGACCGTTGGTTCCATTTTACAGCCACTTCAAACTGAATTATCATCAGAAACATTTCAGCACGATCTGTGCCAACCGGATATGCCTGATGATTCAACAGGTTAACAAAACAGCAGCGGTAAGAGGGATTTTAGCGGCAACCTGACCGAAAAAGTTTCTGAGCGCACTGGCACTTCATTCGCGGCAAGTTGGCGAGAATGAAAAAAAACTGCGGCGTGTTACTTTTTTTGCCGAAACGGCCCGGTTATTACCGGGCCGTTTCGTTCTATCCGTTATATGATCGCCTCCACGTCCAAACGACTAACCGCCATCCCCCTCAGTTCTACTCAGGCTTCAGTTTGGCCATTACCAGGTGATCAGACGCAATACTCGCAACCCCGGCCGTCGCGATTAGGTTCGTACTGCCGGTGATGCCGTTCAGCGTCGCCGTGATGGTGACAGTACCAGGATTGAAGGCCGTCACGAGGCCGGTGGTGGTAATGGTGACAACGTTGCTGTCCGAGGACTTCCATGCCACCTGGC
>JABBNX010000148.1 GCA_019352135.1 Pseudomonadota bacterium | reverse complement strand
ATACGACTAATAACAGTATACGATACAGTTTTTTCATGATGCTTTCTCCTTTCTGTTTGTTTCTTATTTTACTTCCGCCAAAGTAAGTATATCGCTCGCTGATAATCTGTCAAAGCGTATGGTCAAATTGACAACTAACCACCCTCTGATATAAGAGCAGAACTCGTCCAGGGTGACAGCCTTGTCCTTCTTGCTGGAACGATAGTATCGCAAGCGGATGGCTTCAAGATATTCACGACGGGAACGAAGCACCATGGCCAGGCCTCCTTTCGGTTACCTGTAATATGATGCAACGTATCTCTTTTACTACCAGCTACGGTTACATTTAATTTGAGTCAATTCGATTGGACTACTCAACGGCAAAGGTCACCTGAATTGAATTTGTCCGACGTCACAATATATTGCTTTTACCAGAACAGTCCTCTATTACTTCAACTGATAGATATACAACTCATCGCGAGGAGGTAACGTTCAGGCAGGGCGTGGGGGGAATGGATGGCTCCATGAGAAGCGGACCATCTGCCGACGGTGGTAGAAGTAGTGGCATGCGTGGTGGCGGTGACGACAGGGGAAGGTAGTATAGATGGGTTTCCAAACAAGAGCGGGGTAGCAATTTGTATAAATACCCCGGGGAATAGACCGAACTGGCTGAGAAACAGTAGGGACATTGGTAGGAAAGATAGCGAAATAAGGATCATAACGCATAGATTGCAAAGGATAGAACATTTGAAGATACTGCTCATAGCCATGCCAGATGCGGCAAATAACTTCCACCGGATAATAAAAGTTCCCAACTTGGGCCTCTGCTCCATTGCCGCTCATCTCACGGGCCACGAGGTCAGGATTGTTGATCTCGTACTGGTCCATAAAAATATCCGCTCGTGGCTGAAAGAATTTTTGGCAGAATACCGTCCCGATCTGATCGGGGTCAGCAGCATGAGCTTCCAATATAAAAGTGCCTTGGAGGTGATGTCGATCTGTCGCGCAATTGATCCGGGAGTGCACATAGCTCTGGGGGGCTACCACGCAAGCTTGGCCGTATCAGAACTGACCGAAGGGAAAGAGGCGCCGTTCGATTTTCTTGTGCGAGGCGAAGGTGAACAGGCTGTACCAGCCCTGGTGGAAGCTCTGGAAGGCACCCGGGATTTTGCCGCAGTGCCGGGGCTGACCTGGCTCCAGGGAGGGGTCTTTGTTCACAACCCGCTCGGCGAACTTCTGGATGTTCGGGCTCTGCAGCTGCCGGACAGAAATGCCCGCGTTCTGGACAACTTTACCTATTTCAACCGGAAGATGGACTGTGTCGAAACATCACGCGGTTGCACCATGCCCTGCACCTTTTGCTCCATAACCGGAATGTACGGTTCGTGTTTTCGTTGCTATGCCATCGACCGGGTAATCGCCGATCTGAAGGAGTTGCAGATGCGCGGGACCGAAACGGTGCTGCTGGTAGACGACAATATCACCCTGGATGCCACCCGCTTCCGGAAACTCGCGGAGACCATCGTCGAACATGGCTTGAACCGCATGGAATATCTGGTCCAGGCGTCGGTAGCCGGTATCGTCAGCGACCCGGAGCTGATTGCTTCACTGGCACGGGCCAACTTCAGTATGGTCTTCCTGGGGATAGAAGCTGTGCAGACGAAAAACCTCCAGTTTTTTCAAAAAGGGGACATCAGGGAAAAAACTGAGCAGGCGGTAAGCCAGTTGCGTGCCCATGGGATTGGCGTCATGGGGGGCTTCATTATCGGCAACCCCGATGACAGCAGCGAGGATATCAGGGAGGTTTTTCGAGCCGCCAGAAGGCTTCGTATCGACCTGCCCTACGTCCAATGCGTTACACCCTATCCGGGGACCCGGATTCGCGAAGAACTACTCGAAGCCGGCCTGGTTACCAACCCCGACGACCTGAGCAGATACACCGGTTTTATCTGCAACGTTCGAACCCGCCACCTGACCAACCGCCGGCTCAATCGCCTCATGAACTGGGAAAACATCAAGATCTTTTTCAGCCCGCTGATGTTCAAAGGGAACTATTTTGTCAGAAAAAGGGAGAAGGGGCTTCTGAAGGTGCTGTTGAATAACTTTGATTTTTTCAGGGGATGGTTTCTCGGTGATCAGTTCCGGTCGCGCCACAGATTTTAGCGAAAAATATCATGTTTTTCTTAGCAGGCAGGCATGGGCCGAGAGTCCTGCCCCATAAGCAACCATGACGCACCACTCACCCGCCGAGATGCCGTTGCGCAGGATCTCCTCCAGAACAAACCAGACCGTTGGCGACGACATGTTGCCATAGTTCGCCAGGATCGTACGTGTCGCCCGAAGCTGCTCCTCGGGGACCCCGATCACGTCGCGCACGGCGTTGATGATCTTCTCGCCGCCGGTGTGAAATGCCCAATGCTTGATGTTGGAGGCTTGCAACCCCTGCGACGCGAGCAGATCGTCCACTACCTCTGCCGCTGCCTTATTGACCATATCCGGCAGTTTCGTGGAAAGCTGATTATGGAGTTGCCCCTCCTTGTAAACAAACCGGATAGCGTCGCGCTGCTCCGGTACATAACGTCCGGCTGTGGCGACCAGCTCAAAACCCGTAGGCTGCATAGTGAGCACCGCTGCCGCGGCTCCGTCACCGAAAAGTGCATTCGAGAGGATCAGACTCAGATCATTGCCCATCTGAAAAACCGAGCTGCAGATCTCCACTGATACACTCACCACTACGCCGCCATTTGACTTGAGCAACGATTCTGCCAACTGGAGATTGGGAATCGCTCCTCCGCAGCCGCTTCCAACCAGGTCGTAGACCCTGGTGCTGCGAGAGAGACCGAGCGTCTCCATGAGATAGGTCGAGATGCCGGGGCAGATGTACCCTGTGCAGGTGTTCACGACGAGAGCAGTCACATCCTCGGCGGCCACGCCAGCCTGGGCCAGCGCCTGGGTAACGGCCTGGCTGGCGAGTTCGATGGTTTTCTCGGTGAACCGTGCGATCTTCTGGTCGGGCGTCTCGTCCATGATGCGCGCCGGGTCATCTACGGCGAAATGCCTTTTGCGGATGCCCGGATGGTTAAAGGTCGCCCTGACCAGCCCCATGCTCCGGGCGTTCAGTTTCGAAGCATAGTGCTTCTTCACAAGCTCCGCTGACGTTGCCTGATCCAGGCTGAAGGGCGGCACAACACAGGCGAAGGAGGCGATGTACGCGCTGCCGTTAGTTAAATTTTGCGCTTCATGTTTACTTGTCTTATTCATTTTTCCCTCGTTCTGTTCGGATAAGCAGGAAACAAAAATATATCACGCACCGACGCGACGTTTAAAGCCATGAACCAAAAATATCTTTAAAAGTCCTTCGTCGCATCATTGCGTCGTTGCGTCGTTGCGGGAGGCCGGTTTTGTTTTTTTTTGCTCACATCTTTGTATAACTCAATTTAGTAAGAGACAACTCAACACTACACATCCATGCCCGTCATTCTGAGGCCGCGCCGGATGATTCCGGTATGCCTCCAAAGCGGCGGCCGCAGACCGAGTTTATGGCTGATACGATGAATAGTCGGCAGCAGGGAGTGCCCCATGGAAGCCATATTGATAAAGTTCATCCGGCTGTTCATGGCCTTTTTCAGCTCCTGGTCCAGCCACTCTGCATCCAGCTCCGGCGAAACATAGAAGACGGGAGCAAGCATCTCTTCCGGCGGCAGTGAGAGCCCCCCCTGTGTTCGCGCAATAGATTCCAGTTCCGTTCCGGGGTAGATTCGTATGCCGGTATTAAAGAACGCCACGTCCCTGGGCCGGATATGTCTCCCGGCAAATTGCAGCGTTTCCCTCACAGTTTCCCGCGTTTCCCCCGGCCCCCCCAGCATGAATATCCAGGCGCAGGGAATCCGGTGCCGCCGCACCACCTCGGCGGCTTGATGTACATCGCGGCTCGTGAAACCCTTGCGCAGACCCTGCAATACTGGATCGGAAGCGCTCTCAAGGGTAATGCCCATGCCCACAAAACCGGCCCGTTCCATGGCCGTCACCAGTCCGTCGTCAAAATCACGGGGATTCAGCTCAAGGCACTGGAGCCGAGCGTCATGCCTGACCCGGGCCAGGGCCGTGCAAACCTCCATGGCATGCTCCCGCGGAGCATTAAACACGCTGTCCACGAACTCGATATCCCGCAAGCCAGCGGCAGCGAGCCGCACCACGGCATCGGCTATGCTGCCGGGCTCCTTCAAACGGCAGCTGCTCCCCTCGATCTTTGGATAGGTGCAGTAGACACATTGAAACTGACAACCGGTCTTGGTCTGAATCGGGACCGTTGCCATCTGAGAAAGATAGGCAGGGATATTAAGCCAGCGATGATAGTCAGGTACCGGGCAGGTCGGAGAAAACTCCGAGGCAGCAGAGCTGTTGCGCCGAAAGACACCATTTTCGATAGAGGCGGTGCCGGGCATGTCCCTGAAACTCTCATGGCGTGAGATGCGTTCAAGGAGCTGCGGAAAAACGAGCTCCCCATCCCCCACGACGGCACAGGCAGTGGGCACCAGGCGCAGTATCTGCTCGGGCATGACTCCAAGCGACGCCCCTCCCAGGATTGTCGGTACGCTGGTCCTTGTGCGGATGGTATTCACGATGTCCTGCAGGTCATCCAGGAAAAACACCGTACCTTGCATGTCATTATTGTCGATGTTGCGTACCGAGAGTCCTACTACATCGGGTTTCCAGCGGGTCAGGGCCGCATCGATCCTGGCCAGTGGGGCCTTTATGAACATCAGATCGAGGAGAAAAACCGTGTGGCCAGCACGTTCCGCGGCGTGCGCGACTATGCAGGCGCCTATGGGCATCACGGGCATAGGGAGGGTGTTTCGGTTTGTACTGATGAGAAGAATTTTCATTGGCTGTGAAATAGTGTACATACTAACGGTAATAAGTCAAAGATAACAGAGCGTGCTGTATGAAAATATTGCTATGGACCATACTGCTTCTGCTGACAGCGGCAACCGCCTTTGGCGCAGATCAGAACGCCATTCTTGGGATCTGGAAAACCGAAATGGGCGAGTCGAAGGTTCAAATCTACCGGTGTGGAGAAAAGATCTGCGGCACAATCATCTGGTTGAAAAACCCGCGCTATACCGACAGCCGGGATGGAGAAATCGGCACCCCGGTGATTGACCGGAAAAACCCTGATCCGGCGTTAAAGAGCCGCCCGGTGCTTGACCTGCATATATTGAACGGGTTCTCCGCTGAGGGGGGCAATAACTGGGGAAACGGGACCTGCTACGATCCGAAAAGCGGTAATACCTATCGGGGCAAAATCCATCTGGCAGCACCGGATCGGCTGGAGCTGCGCGGGTATATCGGCATACCCCTTTTCGGGCGAACCTCGGTCTGGACCCGTTAACTCATTGACCGGAAACAGAAACGGAGTCCTTCCGGGTGGAATGAACCAGGACAACTCTGGCCGGATACGTCTCAACAACTCGAATCGCACTGTCCGGGAAATTGCCGCGCAGGAAATCCCTGAGCTCTTCGGGCAGAAACCCTCTCCTGATGGACAACCGGCCATCATAAAAATGAAAACTCCGCGGGGTCAGGAGCCAGCTGAAAATTGTGAAGCCCAGATATGCCCAATTTGACCGTTTGAGGTCATTCATCACAAATGCAAACCGTGTCCGGGCAATGATGCTGTCCAGGAATATCCTGATATCATCCCAGGCCAAATGGTGCAGCAGGTGGTTTGAAAACACAAAGTCGAAGGGTCCCAACTGGTTTAGGTCCAGCGCATTCCCCTCAACGATGCGGATCTCCGGGTAGTCCCGGATTGCTTGATTGGCGAGAGAAATGACGCGCTTGTCATTGTCCAGCGCCGTGATGTTAAGCTTTAAACCCCGGCGCCGCGCTTCGCGGGCGGTCCGGATCGCGATATCACAGCCACCGCCCCCCACATCCAGGAGTGTATACGTCCGATCAGGGGCCTGCTCCATAATAGAGAAAAAATGCTCCCGCATCAGCCTGCTGCTTCCGCTTAACAGATAGTTTATCAGCTTGAATTGCCGGATGGTCTGTTGCAATCGATTCGTGTCCGCATCCGCGCATTCCAGTTTTTCCTTGTCCGATGTATTCCGCAGACGCATATCCGGAAAGAAATAGTCCAGCATCAGTAATCCTCCGGAACGGAGTGATTCGGCAACAGCGATGTCTTCATAACTGCAGTTCCTTTTCGAACATTTTCCGGTAGTTCTTGAGATTGCGGCAGGGGATGGATTGCATGCTGAACACCTGCATCAGATACCATCGCAAGGGGGTATGGAGAACAAGGAAAGATGCCAGGTTACGGATGGCGGACCAGATATGTCCGCCGGATGTGCCTACCAGCATCAACCAGTGCGCACGACGAATAGCCGTTCCAACAGCCTGCTTACGCACTCTGTTGTACAAGCCGCTGACAAGGTGATGCGGCGCCCGTTTTTCGAGAAGGATTTGTGTCAGCCATGAGGCCAGCTCAGCGTCTGCAAATCCCGTATTCATGTTCTGGCCGCCAACCGGAGACATCAGGTGGGCAGCATCGCCACACAGAAAAACCCGTCCTTTGCAGAAGTTGACGGCTTGAAAACTCTGCACGCCAAAACCACTTTCCCAATCCAGGCGAACGCCAGCGACATTTATCCCGGTACGACAGAGAAGTTCCGAAGCGAGAAAACCGGAAGTGTGTTCCTTAATGAAATAGGGGGTTCGCAGCACGTAGCGCCTATTTCCGCCGGGCAGAGGAAAGGACTCGACTGATCCGCGGGAGGTAAAGTAAAAATGTGCCTTATTTCCCCATCCGGTTGTGTCCTCGTAATCCCCCATAAGATATGTGTACCGCGCCTGCACACCCTCGAATGGGATGTTCAGAATTTCACGAACAGTGCTTTTGCCACCGTCACAAGCTAATAGATATTTCCCGGAGTAGTGAAAAACTCCGGCATCGGAGCAATTTCCGCTCACACTGGCAAAATTTTCTTCTTCACAGCAATTGGTTACCTGATGGCCGCGTAGAAAACGAATAGACGAATGAGCAAGAACAGCCTCTTCCAGGAGTGTTTCGGTCCTGTCTTGCGTTATCGATAATACAAACGGATAATCACTGCGAAGTCCGGTAAAATCAACCCTGCCCAATTGTATGTTGCGGCCGTAAACCTCCGCAACGCGAATCGCGACGCCATGCTTTATGAAAACATCGGCAAGGCTTAATTGGTTAAATATTTCGAGCGATGGCGGCGTTATCCCGATTGCACGAGATTGAACAAGCCGTTTTACAGTTTTTTCGAGCAGAATTACGCTCAATCCATTCTTTGCCGAGAGCAACGCAGCAAGCAGCCCAACAGGTCCGGCACCAATAACTATGACATCTGCATCAACCACTGATTTCTCTCATATAACATTAATTAGTGACAAAATAGACCTTACACCCTCATGTTTTCAACTGCATCAAGATTTGTTTTTCACTGCAACAATATTGAAGCTTACCTTCAAACTATTACCAAATTACACTCAGCCATAACGGCGCTGATGGTCTTGACCTCGCAAACAGCGGCGAATTTGAGCTAATTATGCTTGATAGGTGCTGCCGAAGAAAAGTGGACTGACTGTTTTGCGGGAATTGCGCGAGACCAGTAATCAGGTCCCAGTTCTGATGCTATCAGATGGAGCTGTTGATATCGTGACTTGTCTTAATGCTGGTGCGGACGCTTATTTAGAAAAGCCGCTTGATCTTGCCGAACTGCAAGGCAGGGTGAGAGCACTCCTCTGGCGAAGCAAACAGGATAAAGGGGCTGATATTCGCTTTGCAGACCTGCGGATTGACCCAGTTAATCATAAAGTATGGAGAGGCCAGACGGAGATTATTCTATCAATCCAAGAATACGACTTTTTAGTCTATTTGACGCGAAACGCAGGAAAAACTGTCACATGTGCAGATATTGCCGCAAACTGCTGGCCAAATCCGGTTGAAACTTTCTCAAATATAATCGCGGTATATGTCACTTTTCTGCGGAAAAAAGTTGACGCAAAGTTCCCGACAAAGCTTATTCACACCGTCCGGAAGGTAGGCTATGTTTTGAGAGAGGAGTAGGAGCCGTGTGCGGCCGCTTTACTCACAGACTATCCATTCACCTCTCTTTTTGATCCCCGCGTACATAGCATCCGGAGCTAAATCAAGCTCTCCCGGCCAAGTCACCGCTCCATTAATAATGCAAACTTTGCGGAATTCTGCCGGATCAGTGAGATGTGAGAAAACTCCTCGAAAAAACATGGCTGGAAACGGACTACACCTTCGAGACCGTCAATGAACCGAACTGATATTGCATAGTCTCCTATTACGCGAAGGCTTTCTACTTTCCAATAGATATTCTTCGCCGGAACAAAGATGGCCTTTTCAAACTGTTCGTCGGTCACTTCTGGAATATCAGAATAATCGATATCCTCGTCTTTGATCGTATCAACTCGCTTCCAATCCGTCTGATAATGTTTCTTTTTACCAGCCATTTCAGCCTTCCAGAAGAGCTTTTATCTTTCCGATAACTTCAGCCATTGTATCTTTTGTAACTTTCCCTTTCAGCTCAGCCTCTCTCTCTTTCCAGTCCATGCTTTTAACCTGGTCGATAAGAATTGCTCCTTTTTTAGGGTTGCCGTCAACCAACACCTCAAACGGGTAGCCTTTAACCTGGTTGGTCATAGGACAGCAAAGCATGAGCCCTATCCGCTCGTTATATTCTTTTGAAGACAGAACTAATGCTGGCCTATGGCCTTCATGTTCGTGGCCTACATGCGGCTCGAAGTTAAGCCAGACAACATC
>JABBNX010000147.1 GCA_019352135.1 Pseudomonadota bacterium | reverse complement strand
GGATGTGGGGGGCGGGCTGATCGAACAGGCCGATGCCGAGTACCTTATCCGGGGGCAGGGCTACGCCAAGTCCAAGGAAGACCTGGAAAACATCGTGGTCGGCGCCGACATGCGCGGCACCCCCATCTACATCAAGAACCTGGGTACCGTTCAGATGGGGGGCGCCATCCGCCGGGGGCTCCTGGAGGTGAACGGTAAGGGTGAGGGGGTCGGCGGCATCGTCGTCATGCGTTACGGCGAAAATGCCAAAGATGTCATTGACGGGGTAAAGGCAAAGATCAAGGATCTGGAGAAGGGACTGCCGCCCGGTGTAAAGATCAAGGTCTCCTATGACCGCTCCGACCTGATCGATCGGGCCATCAATACCCTGAAGCATAACCTGCTGGAGGAATCGGTCGTCGTCTCGCTGGTGGTTTTGGTCTTCCTGCTGCACTTCCAGAGCGCCCTGGTGATCGTACTGACCCTGCCGATCTCGGTCCTGATCGCCTTCATTACCATGAAACTGATGGGGGTCAGCTCCAATATCATGTCCCTCGGCGGAATCGCCATTGCCATCGGTGTACTGGTGGATGCCGGCGTGATCATGGTAGAGAACTGCTATCGCCACCTCTCCGAGATGCCGCCCGAAGAGCGCGCGGAAAAACGGCTGGAAGTCGTGATTGCCTCGGCCAAACAGGTCGGCCGGGCGATATTTTTCTCCCTGGCGATCATCGTGCTCTCCTTCGTGCCGGTGTTCATGCTGGAAGGGCAGGAAGGGAAGCTGTTTCACCCGTTGGCCTTCACCAAGACCTTCTCCATGATGGGGTCCGCCATGATCGCCATCACACTGGTGCCGGTGCTGATGTACTACTTCATGCGGGGGAGGATGCCGCCGGAAAGTTCCAATCCGGTCTCGACCTTCTTCATCAAACTGTATTCTCCGGTGATCCGGTGGGTGCTGGTCTGGAAAAAGACCACCATCGCCCTTAACCTGGTTGCCCTGGCCATTGCCATCCCCATGTTTATGAGCCTGGGATCCGAGTTCATGCCGCCGCTGGACGAGGGGTCCCTGCTCTACATGCCGGTCACGCTCCCCAACATCTCCATTACCGAGGCCAAACGGCTGATACAGGTGCAAGATACCATCATCAAGAGCGTGCCCGAGGTGGAACATGTCCTGGGCAAGGTCGGCCGGGCTGAAACGTCCACCGACCCGGCGCCGGTCTCCATGTTCGAGACTATCATCATCCTCAAGCCCAAGGATAAATGGCGCCCGGGACTCAAGAAGGCCGACATCGTCGCCGAGCTGGATTCCAAGCTCCGGCAGATTGGTGTGCGCAACGGCTGGACCCAGCCGATCATCAACCGCATCAACATGCTCTCCACCGGGGTGCGCACCGACCTGGGAGTCAAAATCTTCGGGTCCGACCTGAATGTGCTCGAAAATCTGGCGATTCAGGCCGAGACTATCCTCAAGCCGATCAAGGGCGCCGCCGACGTGGTGGCTGAACGGGTCACCGGCGGCAACTACATCGATATCGACATCGACCGTGAGGCGGCCGCCCGTTATGGCGTGAATGTGGGTGACATTCAGGATGTCATCGAGACCTCCCTGGGTGGCGAGAGGCTCTCAACCTTCGTGGCGGGGCGCGACCGTTTTCCGATCCGCATCCGCTATTTGAGAGACTACCGCGACAATATCCCAGCCATCCGCCGTATCCTGGTGTCCGGTTCGGATGGCGCCCAGATACCGCTCTCGCTGGTAACCACGCTGAAAATATCCACCGGCGCGCCGGAAATAAACAGCGAGGGGGGGTTGCTGCGCTCGCTGGTCTTTCTCAACGTTCGCGGTCGTGACATGGGGGGCTTCGTCACCGAGGCCAAACAGGTGCTGGAAAAGAATCTCAAGCTTCCCCCCGGTTACTATGTGGTCTGGTCCGGACAGTGGGAGAATCAGGTTCGTGCCAAGGCCCGACTGGAGATACTGGTGCCGATAGGAATAGTGATTATCTTCATCCTGCTCTACTTCACCTTTCATTCGGCCCTGGAGGCGAGCATGGTCATGCTTTCGGTGCCATTCGCCCTGGTGGGCGGCGTTTATCTGGTGTATGCTCTGGGCTATAATCTTTCGGTGGCGGTCTGGGTCGGTTTCATCGCCCTCTACGGCATCGCCGTGGAGACCGGGGTGGTCATGGTCATCTACCTGCATGAGGCGCTGGATAAAAAGCTGATCAACGGCCCCTGCACCGAACAGGATATTTACGACGCGACCTTCGAAGGAGCGGTACTCCGCCTGCGGCCCAAACTGATGACCGTGGCGGTAGCACTTCTGGGCCTGCTGCCGATCATGTGGTCAACCGGCACCGGCGCCGACGTGATGAAGCCGATTGCCGCTCCGATGATCGGGGGCATGATTACCTCGGCGGTGCATGTGCTCATCATGACGCCGGTGATCTTTGTACTGATGAAGAAGCGGGATTTGAAAAAAGGGCGGCTCAAGTATTCCGGGATGAAGCATTGAGGTGTGGAATATGCTACACCTGAAAGTAGAATAGTCTTCACCAATCAAGATACATTGAGGATGTTTTGACCAAAAACAGTACGTTACGTATTGGCACAGTGCATGCTATTACTCTAACTGGATTCATATTTATCACTCAAAGGAGAACCAACCGTATGAAAAAAATGACATTGATAGTCGCAGCAACAACAATCGCCCTTGCAGCCCCCGCAGCTTTTGCGGCTCAGGATCATGAAGCCATGCCGATGGACCACGGTTCCATGAAGATGGAGCATGGCAGCATGATGTCCATGGGCACACTGGCTCATGAATATGTCGTTAACGGCGTCAAAGCAACCTTCCGGGTTATTGACATCCAGAAAAAAATGAAAGCGATGGGAATGAAAGAAACGCATCACATCATGGTAATGTTCACCGACGCCAAGACGGGAAAAATGTTGAGCGGTGGTGAGGCGACGATTAAGGTTATCGCTCCTGATAAATCGGAGCAGGTGAAGGCGCTGATGGGCATGGAGGGTGGCTTTGGTTCGGATTTCACCATGCCGAAGAAAGGGAAATATGGCGTAATATGCAAGTTCCAATTGAAGGATGGCAAAGTGCGCACTACGAAATTCTGGTATACTGTAAAATAATTACGTCATCATCTATGAATTAAATGGGGATGGTTCAAGGTGATGAATTATCCCTATTTATGTTTGGAGTATCGTATGAAAATGGTCTTTCTGCCAGTCAAAGTTCTTTGGGAAGTGGTTGATAAGCGTGGCCGTCAGGCTGAAGGTGACAGCATCCGGTCTCTTGACATCAGGGAACAATGACTGCTGAGTGTGTGGGTGAATGTATGTCTGCTTGCAACGCCGAGGAGAAAAACATGGTCGTTACATCACCAGATGTATTCGGTAAAAATAGTGACGCCGTTCAGAAAAACCGGCCAGAAGATGCGGGCGGAACCAGCGGCAAAATTGCCGCACAGGTTTACGCCGGGATGGAACGGGTTCCGGCTGCTCTCTCGAGCGGTACTGAATGAGAAAAGTACTACTTTTCGGAGGGGTCGTTTTATCTGCCGCTCTTGCGTGGTTTGCAATAAGTAATTATCAAAGTGCCCGACCGGTTGCTGAAGAGAACCTGCGTGGGCTGGCCTTGTCTCTCACCGCTGCTATTGAAAATATCGCTCTCCATGATCCGTCCCTGCACAGTCTCGACACATTTCAGACCCATGACATAGCGTTCTTCGCCCTGATAGACCGACAGGGTATATACCGTTTTCACTCCAATCCGGATCTGATCGGTACGCCTCTGCAGGGAGCTATTCCTCTTGCCACGCTAAAGGATGGGGTTATCACTACTGAGAGAATAACATTACTCACGGGAGAGAACGCCTTCGAGTTTGATTCACCGCTGCGTCTCCCCGGGAAGATGCTTGCTCTCCGGTTGGTGCTCCACACCTATCGGGCTGATGGCGTTATCCGGAGGGCCCGGCTTAATATGACCGCCCTTTTTGTCCTTCT
This sequence comes from Pseudomonadota bacterium, assembly GCA_019352135.1. Taxonomy (GTDB): domain Bacteria; phylum Desulfobacterota; class Desulfuromonadia; order Geobacterales; family Pseudopelobacteraceae; genus JACRCG01. The sequence goes on along the minus strand of JABBNX010000147.1, from coordinate 4,836 downwards.
TACAGCGGCCTGGATTTTGGCGCTGGCCCTGTACCGCTATACCCGGCGGGAAGACCGGCACCAGTTGGAAATGGAGCGACGACAAAGTCTCGCACAACTGGGTGAGATGGGTGCCATGCTCGCACATGAAATCAGAAACCCTCTGGCCGGGATCAAGGGGTATGCCCAGGTAATTGAAAAAAAGCCTCAGGATGAGAGGAACAGTGGTTTTGCACGACGTATTGTGGCAGAAATCCAGCGTCTGGAAACTCTTGTCAATAACCTTCTCTCTTACGCCGGAAGCGCCCGGGAACCACTGGGTAGTGTAAACCTGAACGAGGTCATTTCCCATGCAGTAGACCTTCTTCGACCTGAAGCTGAACAACTCAACATTGAAATTATCAGCCAATGCCCGGAAGGAATACAGGTCACCGGAAATAGCGACAGGTTGGGGCAAGTCCTGCTCAACCTGGGCAAAAACTCCGTTCAGTCCATGCCTGATGGCGGTACTCTTCAGATGATGGCAGAGAATTCCGGCACCTCTGTGATAGTCAGGGTGACCGATACCGGGTACGGGATCAACCGGGAAGAGCTGCCAAGGATTTTTGAGCCGTTCTTTACCACCAAGGCCAAGGGATCCGGGTTGGGGTTGGCGCTGTGCAGAAAAATTATTGAAGAGCTTGGCGGCAGCATCGAAGTAGAAAGCACGGTCGGGGCAGGAACATCAGTATTCGTAACCATTCCGAGAGAGCGAAATCATCAGGGCAGGAGTTTATCATGAAGGGACGCATTCTACTGGTTGAAGACGATGAGACCTTCAGAAGTTTTGTGCAGATGATTCTGGAGGACGATGGCTACGAGGTATTAGCCGCAGCTGACGGCCTTAAAGGGTTAAGTCTGATTCGGAAAGAAAGTTTTGATCTGGTAGTGACGGACCTCAAAATGCCAGGCAAGAACGGTCTGGAGTTGTTTCACGAAACCCGACTGGATCCGAATCCACCTCTGTTTATATTTATAACCGCCTTTGGCCGGGTTGATGAAGCGGTTAGTGCCATGAAAGAGGGTGCGGTGGATTTTCTCACCAAGCCGTTGGAAAGTCCCGATACTCTTCTTGCCATTGTGAGCCGGGCAATCGATGGCCAGATGCGTACCCAAGAGTATCTGGCCCTCAAAGAGGCTGAAGTTGACGGGCTGCCTCCTGAAAACCTGATTTTTGCCGGGCAGGCTATGCAGGCGGTGCGGAAGCTGGTGCAAGATGTGGCTTCAACCACGGCAAATGTGCTGATATACGGTGAAAGCGGCACCGGCAAGGAACTGGCGGCCAAGGCCATCCATCTGCTCAGCCCAAGGGGAAAGGCTGGTTTTGTAGCCATTAATTGTGCTGCAATCCCCGAAAACCTCCTGGAGAGCGAATTGTTCGGGCATGAAAAAGGAGCCTTCACCGGTGCGATTCAGGCGCGTCAGGGAAAGTTTGAATTAGCCAAGGGAGGCACAATTTTCCTGGATGAAATTGGTGAAATGCCCCTGTCTCTCCAGGCTAAGCTGCTGCGTGTCCTTCAAGAGCGAGTTTTTGAGCGGGTTGGGGGCAGCAAAGAGATCAGGGCGGATGTGCGGGTGATAGCCGCCACCAATCGCCTGCTTCAGGAGGAAGTGACACAGCGGCGGTTCCGCGAGGATCTCTACTATCGGTTAAATGTTTTTCCAATCCAGCTCCCTCCCTTGCGGGAGAGGATTGATGCTCTCCCTCCTTTAACGGAGTACTTCCTGCAACGCTTTAGCCGACAAATCGGCAAGAAGCTGAAAGGGGTCGAGCCGGAAGCTCTTACTGCAATGAAGGCCTATCCCTGGCCGGGGAATATCAGAGAGTTGCAGAATGTCATGGAGCGAGCGGTTATTCTGGCACGGCATACTATCACGCTCCATAATCTTCCTGATCAAATGGTGCGCGGCACCATGCAGGACACTGCCGAGAGCAAGGATGTACTGAAATCGGTGGAGAAAGAGCTGATTGTCAAAGCACTGCTGAAACACGGGGAGAACAGGCGTCTGACGGCAATCGAGTTGGGGGTTTCCCGGCGGACGCTTCAATACAAGCTGAAAGAATTTGGCCTGCTCGATGAGGACTGACGTAGTGCAAAGCTCTTCGCTACAGGTGCAAATATCTGCACCGAAATAGCGGTGCCGAGTTCAAGCCCACTTTAAAAAACCTATATATACCGAATTGTTACAAAGTAGAGTGGTTTTGGCATGTGCCGTGTAATACTCCCGGTAACAAAAACTTTCCGAGGAGGAACACACTGCATACGGAAAGATCCGCAGCACTATTTGCAGGATATTGATAGATTTGGAGTGATACGTGGCAATCAGCGGCCGTTTTTTTTCAGTTATTATTGTAGCAATTATTCTCAACGGCCTGCTGGCCGGCACTGTCTTCGCCGGTTTTTGGGGCAGCGACGATACGGGGAAAAGCGGCCTTGATTTTTCCAATGGCTATGACATCAACACGGTAAGTACCATGTCCGGGCGAGCAATCTCACTTCCGTATCGCGGCGAGAAAGCAAACGTTTTCATAGAAATCAAGAGCGGTAATCAGAACTTGAATGTCTCCGTCGGGCCGGGATCATACTGGAAACAAAAAGGGATTGTCATCGCTTTAAATGATGAGCTTACTGTTAAGGGTTCCAAGGCCCAGGGTAAAGATGGTAAAGTGTACATTTTAGCTCAGAAAATTGTGAACCGGACCACCGGCTCACAAATGGATGTGCGTAATGACAAAGGAGAGCCGGGCTGGTCCGGACAAAACAATTACCGACCGGAGCATTTTACCGGCGGCATGAGAACCATGGGTGGCAGTATGATGCGGAGTGGCGGTGGAATGATGCGCCGCTGAAGAACAAAAAACAGCGCCATAGCACAGAAGGAGAGGTGGACGTGAAAAATACTTTATGGATAGCAACAGGTAGCCTGACCCTGATAAACAGGATATGGGCATTTATGGACTTATGTACTACCCCGAAAACGCAGAAAACAATTTCTCATTTTCTGATTGTCTTGGCTGCGGTGCTTGTCCTGCCTTCACTCGTACAGGCAGCGGACTACCAGTATTCCATTGGCCAGGGTTTTGAGTTCAGCTCCGGCAAATATGGCACCAACATTCGGACAGATTCCATCTATGCGCCCTTTACCATTATGGCCAGCCCAACCGACCGCCTTGGCCTGTCGCTTGAAATTCCTTTTGTCTACCAGAGTAACAGTAATGTTGTTTCCAGTATTGCCCGTGGAGGCATGCTGGGCAGCAAATCCACAATGCTGCGAGCTGCGGGAATGAACGGCATGTCTTCCTCCGCATACAGCACGAATCAGTCAGAGAGCGGGCTAGGCGACATAATCCTCAAAGCCGGCTATGTTTTACTCCCGGAGAAAGGTGCATTGCCGCAAATTCGCCCGACGGTATTTGTCAAATTTCCAACTGCGGACAAGAACAAGTCACTGGGAACCGGTGAATTCGATGAAGGTTTTGCCGTTGAAGTGTCAAAGTGGCTTGGTAACTGGAACCCGTTCGCTGAAGCGGGCTATGCCGTGCAAGGGAAGAGTGCGCTGCTTGCCCTCAAGAATTATATGTCTTACAACGCTGGCGTAGGGTACCAGATTTCTGAAAATTTTCGCCCCATACTGCTCATCAAAGGCTCCACTCCGCCGGCCGACGGGACAAGCAGTCTGCTGGAAACTCGACTGAAGCTTGATTTTCAGGCTACGAATCACACCGGCGTCGAAGGGTACGTGTCCAAGGGGATTACTACCAATAGCCCCGATTATGGCGCCGGATTATCAGTCTATTATGATTTCTAACTACAAGAATAAAGAATAATTCTTATGAAAAAACCCACCATGCCAATGATGAACGAAGGCAGCCATTCAGCAATATGTTGACAGCATTCCAGGGTGGGAGGATGGGACACCCACTCCTTTATGTAGAGGATGATAAAACAGACGGGGTGGCTGCTCTGCTCATATGCTGTCACCCCGTCTGTTTGTCAGTACTCACTGTACAGGTTTGGACAGATTAATCCAGATGGCATCAGGCATTACTTGTTGCAAATGTGGGTGCAATAGGATACCAAGAGAAGCACGCGATTATTTTTTGATATGGTTGTCAGTTGTCAAGCAGAATAAAGTTACCCGTTCCCCCTGTTGTAGGTGGCTATGCTGTTTCATTATTTCCAGGACATATGCCGGGGCAGAACCTGTGTTGCGACGTTTGATCATTCTGATATTCGCGGGTTGGTTACCGCAAGACCTTTCTTCATCGCGGAGCTGCCTCTGTCTAGGTGCGGGAGTTCGGAAACCTTATCCCATAAAAAAGACGAGGATTCTCCTCACGCGGTTCTAACCCCGCATATGCCTTGGATATTGTGGCTGTTTCATGTTTGTCCCTTTGCTTCTGTTCTTTTAAAAATCTGTCAGACGGCTATCGGAGTTTGCTTTGCTATGGCCCACATAAAAGCAGCAAGTTCTCTGGCTATGGCTGTTACAACGGTATTACGGTTTTTACCTGTTGCTATTAAGCGCCGGAATCTGGTGCATAAACGGGTCTGACATTTCCAGGCGATATCTCTGATCTCTTGCGCTATTCCTTCCTGACGTTTGAGCAGATAGCGTGTGACCCGTGCCGGGTGGCAGTAAGATTGAGCCGCTTCAACTAATACTTTGCGGACATGACCATTGCCGGTTTTGGTGATTTTACCTTGTCTCCTCTTCTCGCCACTTGAATGTTCGGAGGGAACAAGTCCCAGAAACGCCATGAGCTTCTTGGGATTCTCGAATCTGGCAAGATCGCCTATCTCTGCCACCGTGGTA
>JABBNX010000146.1 GCA_019352135.1 Pseudomonadota bacterium | reverse complement strand
CCGCATTGGTACATAAATTCATGACAATCTGATGCATCTGGGTCGGGTCGGCAAAGACTGCGCGCAATTCTTGTTCGATACGCAATCTAATCTCAATTGAAGGGGTCAGTGTTGAACGCAGCAGCTTGAGGCACTCCTTGGCAATCATATCCAGCTTTACCTCCTGACGCTCCTGGTCAGTCTGTCGACTGAAGGTCAAAATCTGTCGGACAAGCTCCTTGCCTCGTTGACCTGACCTAAGAACGATCTCCAACAATTCTTTCAGGTTACAGTCATCCACGGCCCCGTCCAGAGCCATTTCCGTACAGGTAATGATGGATGCCAGCGCATTGTTGAAGTCATGGGCTATGCCTCCGGCAAGGATGCCGATTGCCTCCATTCTCTGGGCACGCCGCAGTTGCATCTCCAGTTGAATCTCATGGGTAATATCCCGCAACATACCAACACGAAGGGGCTCTTCCGCATTTCTGGTGCATACCGCCCAGGTTAAAAGGTCAAGGTCAAGCACTGCTCCGTCATGTCGCTGATATTTGAAACAAACGGAGTTTACTGTGGCGCTTGAAGCTGGGCGCATGAAGGCCTCACAGAAAGGTTTGTTAGTTTCCTCGCAGACAGTTGACCGGAACGCATTCCCGACCATCTGAATCGCCGGTATGCCGACAATGCTGGTGGCAGCAGGATTGGCATATTGAATAAGCCCGTTGTGATCCAGTACCAGCAGGCCGGGGCTCATCTGCGTGATCACTGATTCCAGTAATTGCCGCTGCTGCTCAGCCGCCCTGTTTTCTTCGTTCAGACGCAGTGCCGCAATGCCGTAAGAAAGATCTGCGGCAAGGTTTGTTAACAGAGTGACCTCCTCTGCATCAAATGCGTATTTGCCGGTTGAATAGATTATCAAGGCGGCAAAGGTCTTTCCCTGGTTGTTGAGAGGCAGAAAGACCGACGAACAAACCTCATGGCGCAGGAACTGTATCTGACACATTTCGCAGGCCGGATCTCTGTGTTTGTACTGCATGACCACCGGTTTACCGGTCTTGATGACGGTCTTGATCGGCCCTTTGTCAAGATCCTTGACCATACATTTAGTTTTGAAAATCTCGATAAAATCCTGGTCATCCCCCCACCCTGCAACAGGGGTGATGGTTCTTTGGGCATCATCGGAGGCAAGGCCTACCCATGCCATGCGATAACCTCCGACCTCAATGAAGATTCGGCAGATTTCGTTCATCAGCTGTCGCTCGTCACTTGCCCGAATCAAGGCCTTGTGGCATTCATTATACGCCTTCAAGGCCCGCAAAAGCCGATAAACCGGTTTGATCCCGGTAGAGAAACTTTCATCCCTCTTCTTGTTTATAAGATAGTAGAGAAGACACGATGAGACCAGGATAACGATAATCTTGTTAAGCTGCAGGGTCTGTACGATATTTTTTTTAAAAACAAGGTCGGCAAGGATAATGCCACTATTGACCAGCAGCCAGATGCCGCCAATGCAGGCGTAAAGCTGGATGGTCCTGAACGGGGTAACGATGCGGATGGCGAGCTGCTTCATGGGCATAGACCTTCAGCAAGAGCGCTGCGAATACAAAATCGAATAGGTGATTTTCTTGTCGTGGTTAACACGGATCATCAGCTGCCGGTTCATAGTGTGGCAGTTTGATGATAAAAGTCGTCCCTTCGCCCTGCGCACTTTCGGCGGTTATAGTTCCGCCGTGTGCCTGAATAATACCATAAGAAACCGATAATCCAAGTCCGGTACCGCCGGTACCTTTTGTTGTAAAAAACGGGTCAAACAGCTTACCCAGTTGTCCCTCCGGGACACCGCACCCTGAATCCGATATTCTGACAACTATGCAGCCATCATGATTATCACTCGGAGCGGTAACAATCTGGAGCTCCCCGTGCTTCTGTTCATGCATTGCCTGGCCGGCATTGATAAATATGTTGATAAAAACCTGCTTGAGGTGGTTCTGGTCCGCCATGATTTCCGGCAGATTGCTGTTCAACTGCCTGATGATGGACACGTTCTGAAAAACTGATTGACACTCTACCAACCGAAGGGAATCAATAAGCACTTGATTGATATCACAGGCTATCATTTGGGGTTGGTAATCCCTGGCGAATTCCAATAACCCCTTGACAATACCGGCACAGCGCAGCGCCTCACTACTGATGGTTTCAATATCAGCTTTGAGCGCCGGGTCAAGGCGCTTGTCCTTGGCCGCCAGCGAGCTGAAAATCAGAATGCCGGAAAGAGGGTTGTTGATTTCGTGGGCGATCCCGGCCACTAGTTCTCCCAGTGACGCCAGTTTTTCGGTATGTACCAGTTGCATCTGCATCCGCTGTAACTGTTCACTGCGTTCATTTACTTTTTCTTCAAGGGTGCGGCCCCACTCTTCCAAATCAGTGCGGGCTTGGCGCAGGTTGTTGGTCATCAGCTGGAAAGCTCGCATCAGCTCCCCCAGCTCGTCGCTGGAGGTGGGAGTTAGTTCACAGTCCAGTTGCCCCTGAGCCAGACGGGTGGTGTGGCGAAGCAGTTCATTGACCGGGCGATTGACCAGATGCAGGGTAAAAAACGTCAATGAAGCTCCCAACAGGATAATCAGCAATAGCGTCAGCAGAATAATCCCGTTGCGATAAGAAGCCAAATCTGATTTTAGTACATCCAGGGAGACAATGATATCCACCACCCCGAGCACCTTGTCAGAATCGTCATGGAAGTGGCAGGCAGCAGTGGAGCAACTGTCTTCGTTCGGTACCGCTTTGGCAACTCCAATTACTTGCGTACCGTCAGACATAGTGAAAAAGCGGCTGTGATCAAGGAGGGGCGGACGAATCAGAGACTTGACCGGGTTGTGGCACTGATGGCAGTGGAGCGAGGTCTGGTCCAGCATGTGTCCGATTTCGGCAGGAGACGTGGAATGGACAATGATACCTTGACGGTTGATCATTCTGATTCGCTCAATGCCTGGTTGGCTGGCCACTTCGTTGATCATCTGGTAGACCATCGTGCGATTATCTGCCAGCATCTGGTAGTGGGTCATCCGAATTATGGTTGAGGCAAGGTTGTCGAGTTCCCTGGTCGTATTGTTGACCAATAATTTTTGCAGGTTATCGATAGTGATCCAGGCAAACAGCGTCATGAACAGCACGACCACCGTTCCGGTCAGGACCGTCAGCTTCTGGATGAGTGAAAGTCGGCGTGGTAGCAGTGAGCGGAGCAATTGTTCAGGACTCAACATATTCCCTGGCCGATATGCCCAGTTTCTTCATCATCGCCTGGAAGTTGGGGCGGAGCATGCCGGTTTCTTCAGAAGCACGGGTAATGTTGCCCCGGTTGCGCTGCAACGCGTTGACCACAAAGGCTTTTTCCACATCCTCTACCGCATGTTCCCGCAGGTGCCGTTTGGTTTCCTTAAGCTCTTCCACACTTTGCGGCACCGCCGAGTAGTCAAGCATGACGGCCTCGCTTGATTTGTGGCTCAATTCCAAGTCATCATGGGTAATCAGATTGTCCTCTGCCAAAACCACGGCCCGCTCGATGATATTTTCCAGCTCCCGCACATTACCGGGAAAACTGTAGCTCTGCAGAACCTGCATCGCTCCGGCGGTAACTCCCCTGATGTCCTTACCCAGCTCTTCAGCTACAGTGCGAACCGCATGCCCCACCAAAAGCGGTATATCGCCGGTCCGCTCCCGCAGCGGTGGCAGCTCCATCGGAATTATGTTCAGGCGGAAGAAGAGGTCTTCACGGAAGGTGCCTTCGGCTACCATGTCGCGCAGATTGCGGTTGGAGGCAACCACCAGACGGATATTGATCGGGATTGGCTTGGTGCCGCCGATCGGTGTCACCTCCCGCTCCTGTAGTACCCGCAACAGTTTGGCCTGGGTGGTATGGCTCAGGTTGGATACCTCGTCCAGAAACAGGGTGCCACCCTCCGCAACCTTGAACAGACCGGTTTTGGTCTGAATGGCACCGGTAAAGGAACCCTTGACATGGCCGAAAAGTTCCGATTCAAGCAGGCTTTCCGCCAGTGAGGTGCAGTCGACCGCTACAAAAGAATTATCACGCCGCGCACTATGTTTATGGAGAGCCCTGGCTACCAGCTCCTTGCCGGTGCCGCTCTCACCGGTGATCAATACTGTGCTGTCAGTGGGGGCCACCTGCATGATACGGCGATACACCTTGACCATTTCCTGGCTCTTACCCACAAATTGATCAAATCCTTCAGTATCCAGCAGCTCCTTGCGGAGGTAGAGATTTTCCAGGGCCACCACCCGCTGTTCCAGCGCAAGCTTGACGGTACTCAGCATCTCTTCCGGGGTGAATGGTTTGGCGATATAATCAACCGCACCCAGCTTCATTACCTCTACGGCGCTGTCTACCGAGGAGTACCCGGTTATGAAAATCACCGGCAGATCAGGCTGAATCTCCTTGAGCGCCTTCAAGACCTCCATGCCGCTGATACCTGGCATCTTGAGGTCGGTAATCACCAAGTCAAACGTTTGCTGCTTAATTCGCTCCAGGGCGGCATAACCGCTGGCAAAGGTCTCTACTTGAAAAGAGTCTGACTCAAGAATCCTGCGTACCCCTTCCCGGATAGCAGGCTCGTCGTCAATCACCAGCAATTTCTTTTCAGCATTCATGGTGAGACCCTTGTACGGACGAAGCCTTAATTATCCGACTTGGTACCGGCACGAACTATGGACTGATCGATGATATCGGTTTTGAGGATGCCAAAGGCAGCCGAACACCGGTTTCAAGGAATATCTGAGCAATTTGTTTCGTTGCTCTTGTGGAAACAAGGTCAAGGTGTGGAGTATTACTGCGGATGACTGCACCAAGGCCGATACCCCCGCCCGAAACAGGTGGTTGCGCGTTTCCATAGGTGTCTTCGCTAAATTGTCAGAAATTCTTCAAAGGCCCGGTCATGTATCTGGATATGTATCAACCAGAGCAGACGGAGATTGGTCAACTCTCCGAGCAGCACGTTCTGGCCCATTCTGAAGCGGTAGTTTAGTTCGTCGGTAATTACAAACATGTAATAATGATGGTTATGGTGTATTGTCTTTTTGGGATAACCCGCCACTGCCATGAAGTGGTTCTCGGTACCGATGATTCGTATCATGGCCTCCAGCAGCTGATCCAACTCCACTGTCAGATTACGGCACGGTTGCTGACGAATCAATTCTATCATGGCGTCAAGCTTGGCGCAGATGTCGCGGTAGCGGCTGTCGTAGGCCAGTTTTTTTTCGGCAAACAGCAACGATTCAACCATCACGTCTGAGATAAGTTCAGTATGTTGTCCGTAGGTTTGTAGTCGCATCCTACTATCCTCTCTGTCAGAAACACGCCAGCAGGTACCCCATCTTATTTTTCAGGCTCGTGGAATAAGTTGTTCCATGCACTGGAGCCGCAAGCGGCTCCAGTGCATGGTGCTGCAGGTTAAAATATAAGCTGCAACTGGGTAACGAATGTTGTGAAATCCTTGCTCATTACTCCGCTGACCGTTCCTTGTTTGTCGAAGGCGGTGTGTGACAGTTCCATGGTCAGTTTCAGGTTCTGGTCACGGAAGTAGTAGTTGGCGCCACCGCCGTACCAGTCGATCTTCTGGTCAAAGATGTTGTTCAGTGAGGCAAACTGCCATTTCTCATAACGGCCGAAGAACTGCAGCGGTATCATGGGAAGCATGTAGGCGGCTTTGGTGTACCAGCCGTTTTTCTGCCCGTTGAGGCCGATGGTCCCCAGGTCGGGGTTAGCGCCTTTGTAGGCGTCATCGAGGTTTATATCTTCATAGGCGGCAGAGGCGGTGACGGTGCCGATCCCTTCCAGCGGATATTCGAAGAAACCATCAACCGTCCAGGCTTTGTAATCCTTTTTGTCTGTTTTCAAGACCGTATCGCCGTAGGCAATTTCCGGTTCGTACTGATAGGCGCCGCCAAAGGTGAGAACCTTTTTCTTCCCCAGGTAGGTGCCTTTGTAGCCATATTCATTTTCAGGATCGAGCAGTGTGACGTGGCCCCGGACGGAGTAGCGGAAGTTGGAGCTGGGAGCGGTATCGCCGGATACGGCTTTGCGCCCTTCCATGACATCGGCGCGATACTGGAACATGTCGTTGAACAGGTTGCCCCACACCGCTACCCCCATATCCCTGGTGGTAGTGTAAGGTGCGCGGATAAAGAGCGACCGGTCGAGAGTCAGCGGCATTTCGCATGCTTCCAGGTTTTCACGGGAGAGGTTGTATTTGAACTTGCCGACGTTTACATGGAAGTTGTCGTTCAGCTTGAAGCGCATCACTGCGTCAAGGAGCTGGAATTCCGTTCCCTGGTTGCTGCTGGCGACGCCGAGGGTTTGCACGTTCGGGTCCTCGGTGAATTCCGTCTGGACGTAGAGACTCAGCATGTCGCCATATGCTCCCATCAGGGCAAGGCGGTTGCGGCGGAAGTTGAAGTTGGTGGTGGTGTCGGTGTTGTTGTCGCCCGATCCGGTATCCCGGACCGTCATCTGGAACTGTCCTTTGTAGTCCAGTTGCAGCGTCCCCTCGTCATTCGGACCAAAGGTCATCTGCGGACCGGCGAAGGCGGTACCGGCCATCAGGGTCAGGCCGATGGCAAGTGCCGAAAGTTTACCTGCCTTAAACATCGTTATCATGTAGTGGCTCCTTTACATTAATGTCGGGATCCCCCCGCCCCACAGGGGGCAGGGAGAGTCAGAGGTGTAACAAAAATTAACAACCGCCGCCTTTAGGAATAAACGGTGTCGGACCGCTGCTGCTCGATACCCCGGCGGGCGTGCTGTATGCCTTGTCCGTGTTGTAGATTTCACTTCCTGTTCCGCTGTAAGTTGGATGAGTGACGATCGGAGCCCAGTCGGTCAGGCTGCTGTATGTTTTGTTGTTGTAAAGAAAGCTTATGGAGCCGTTTGGTGTCGAAGTAAGCATTGTGTATGTCAAGGAGCCAAGAGGCCTGAACATTACGTGCTCTGAGCGGTGCACCGTATCCCATGTCGTGTTGCCGCCCAGGGTGCCCCCCTTCTTGACCAGGCTGCCGGCGGGCTGTTTGCTGAATGAGTCGACGAACTGCGTCCCGTCCCACTCAAGCATTTTGTTTGATGCAGCATAGAACACCACTGACGGGCTGGGTGCGGGATACGCCGGAAACGCCGTGTAATCGTCGTTCGCAACGTAGGTGGGATCAGTCGGTTCATATCCGGCCAGGTTGGCCCATTCCAGCCATGAGCCGTCATAAAGTTTTACGTTCTGGAAACCGCAGACCTCGTGCAGGGCATAGTAGTAGATGGCGGCCAGCGCACCGGAGTTGCAGTAGGTCACTATCGGCTTGCTGCCATCGATGCCGGCGGTGGCAAAGACCGCCTTCATGGCAGCCTGGTCGAGATAACTGATTCCGTCAGCTTTGCAAAGCATTGGTATGGTTATGTTGTAGGTGCCGGTCTTGGTGACCTTGGCCCCCTTGATGATCCCTTCGAAGGCGGCTGCCTTGTTGCCGAGCGGGAAGGAAAGCGGGGTGCCGCCAGTCGTACTGGGACCGGTCGGAGTCGTAATCCCTATAAAGGAGTTTGGAAGCGGGATCGGCGGGTTGGATGAGCCGTTGAACGCCACGCGGGGAGGTGTTGTTTCCTTGAAGAGCAGTTCACTCAGCGTCACATGCGCTTGATCGCTATTCCTCAAAAAATAGAGACCTTCCGTAGAGTTTTTGGACATCGTATATCCGGGTATTTCAAATGCATCCGGAATCCCGTTGGCATTCTGATCGAGGAAGTAGTAGGCCGCCGGTGGCTGACGGGTATCGAGCACAACGACGCTTCCCGTAGTCTGGTTGGTTGCTCCGCTGTCCACCAAGCTGATTAACTCGCCGAGGCTGATTCGTGCATCGAGATGTTTCTGGCCAAGTTGGGCGACACTGAACGTAGTGGGAGTTATTGTCGGAATCACCTTGCCGGTTTCAAGCGGGTAGCCGGCTTGGGCGTACGCCTTGTTACCGCCGTTCAGCACCTTGATGTTGTTCCGGGAATAGCCCCAGTAGTAGAGGGACCAGAAGAGTCGTGAGGAACAGAAGCCGGGGTAGTCGTAGCGCGAGGTAGTGATAACGAGCACATCGTCCTTGTTGACCCCCAGCTTCTGGAGCATCTGATCGATATAGGGGCCGGTGCCTATTTCGTGTTCGGCTTCGATCGGCCCGTCGCTCCTGGTGGCGACCTCGTAGCCGGCGTGGGAAACCTCGGGAATTGCGCCGGGGATGTGCCCCAGCAGGTTCGCTTTTTTCAGGCCGTCGATCATCTTGTACTGAGGGCTCAGGGTTCCACCGTACTGGGTGATCATCTGCGACTTGATCAGGGTGGAATCGCCAGCAAACCAGCTGTCGGTATCGGTATCGTTGGGGTAAACATCAAGGATTACGACACGCTTGCCGTCGTCTGTTTTCAGCCCTTGCGTAACCCATCTGTTTACCGTGGCGGGATCAACCAGGGTATTCACCGTTGCATCATTTTCATAGTACTTGGCCGCGGATTCTGCCACCGGGTTGTCGTACCCTTTGTTACTGCAGCCCCAGATTGTCAAGGCGGTAATTACAGCAACGCCCAACAACGCAAGGATCATCAACCTGGTCTTTTTAATTGCTTTTTCCGACATACTGTCTCCTTTCAAGAATCATAAATTTTGGTTACGCACCCTAAATAAATTAAAGCTTTCACCTCCTCCCAAAGTTAATTTTACTTCGGTGTCTTTAAAAACCACTGTTTCACAGAGAGCCAGTGCAAAACTATGAGTACATTTATCTATATTTGAGCTAAAATTAATTATATATATCTTAAATTACCTTAAAAAAGCCGGCGGAGTTAACCGCCGGCACACCATCACATGGAGGAGGATATGGAACTATCCCGGTGTTGCATGTTTCCGAGCTGCCATCACCGGCGCTCCGTTTCGTG
>JABBNX010000145.1 GCA_019352135.1 Pseudomonadota bacterium | reverse complement strand
CACGAGCACCCGGGGCGGTTGTCACCTGAGCGCCTTTCCGATTTCACACGAGATTCTACGCAAGCCGGTTCCGACCGACCGTTTTTCATTCTCCGGCAAAGCCCGTATCATCAGCATCTCCGAGGACACCAACGCTGCTGTGGATTCACTGGCAGCCTGCACATATGCCTTCCTGGGCGCCAGCCTTGAAGAATACGCTGAACTCGTGACCGCCGTCACCGGCGTACCATATTCGCCGCAGCGTTTGAAAGAGATCGGTCGCCGGATAGTGTTGACCGAGCGCTATTACAACTGCGCTAATGGCTTTTCCCGCGCCGACGACATCCTGCCGCAGCGTTTTTTCACGGAACCGGGCAGCAGCGGTGACGGCATCACTGTACCTCCGCTCGACAAAGTCCGTTTTGAGCTCGAGCTGGACAAATACTATCGTATTCGCGACCTCAACCGGAATGGCTGTTTTGAAGATGCCGATTTCCTGTGCAAGCAGCCGTAGGCAAGCATACCCCTGTTTTCAGTTACCGGTGCAATGCACCGGCCGTGCGGGCTGCTTCAGTGCTGATCTTGACCCTGTCGTACATTTTCCGGTCTCGGATGACCGGCAACGAGAAGTCACCCGCTACCCGCCACGCATTCTTCAGATACACCCACGGTGCAAATACAGAGATGGCTACACCTTTGTCCGGTTCGATCTTTTCAGAGCGCATGTCCCTGATTGACAAGCCTTTTTGGTCACCTACAACCGTATGGCTGCCGCTGAATGGCGCCGCGCCGGGGTCGCTGTAATCCCAGGTAACCGGCTGCCGTTGGACGCCGTGCAGGTCACCGTGGCATGAATCGCAGCTGCGGCTCTTGCCCAGTTTATGCGACATCTTGTCCATCTGGATCCAGAGCAGCGCCTTGTTGTTTTCCGGCAGTCCCCCAAAAAGTCCCACATAGGCCCAGGCATCATCGGTTCGTTGCAGGTCTGGCAGCGTTGCCGGAAAGCGCCAATGCAATCCGGGCGTGTACGGTGAGCCCAACTGGTTCATAACCGCCATCGGGAACGGTTTGACCGGTATCCAGCGCCCCTTCTGGTCTTTGATCAGGATCGGCTCCGGCATGATGCCGTAATACGCCTTGTATTTGACATAAAAGGTTTCCACTCCTGCCATTGTGCCCGGTCCCCAGTAGGTCCCCTGATAACCCGCCACTTTCTGGATGTGACAGGCTTCGCAGGAAAGGTTTTTGTGGAGTGAACCGGCATGGCTTTTGACCGCTTCGGAGTGACAGCGCTTACAGGAACTTCCTGCCTGGCGCTTCACCATGCCATGGCCGAGAGATGGGTCTGATTTCGAGTTATCATGGCAATCGAGGCAGCCAACCTTTGCCGTGAGATGGACATCGGGCTCATTGCCTTCAGGATAGGAAAAAGAACCGCCAAAATATCCGGCGCCCCGGCGGCGATCTTCGGGACCGGCGTGGCATATGGAGGCTCGTCCGTTGCCGTAGCAGCTTAACACCGGAGGGGTTTTGGCAAAAGTGTGGCTTCCCATGGCAGGATTGACGGCGCTTTTCGGCATGGGGTTGTAGTGGCAGTCCAGACACCCCACATGACAGAGATTACAGGCCTTCTGGTTGATGATCTGGCTTTTCTTGTCCATTGGCAGAGCCGTGTTGGCCTGCATAAGGTCAAAGGCACCCTCGAACCAGGGACCGCAGTTATGAGGCCCGCGCTGTTTGCTGGTCCATCCACGGTACTGACTTTGCTTGCCATTGGTTCCCATCGTGCTCTTGGTAAACTCGTTGAATTCCTTTTCATGACAGGCACCGCAGGTTTTTCTCATCACCTCGAAATCCTGGGTAAGCGTATCGGTTCGTTTGTCGTGCCAGGACAGGGCGGCTACCGAGGAATCCCTGGTTTTTTTGCCATCTCTTTCCGTTACGGCATAGATCCGGTTCGACTGATTTGTGCCGAATTCGAGCGGGAATTTCCGTGGCGAGGTGTCGGCCGTCAACCCCTTCTTGCGGACAACCAGAAGACGTGCCATGCCTTGATGGGCTGCGTCCTTTTCGCTCGCCTGTGAGTTGCCCAGATGGCATTTGCTGCAGCCGGCCGGCATGTGACTCTGCGCTTCCACCTCTTTCTGCGTGACCACAAATTGCCCGTATCCAAGCGAGGCCATTTTCCGGCTGTTCTCATGACAGTCGCGACATGAATCTGCCGCATATACGGACGCAGGCAGCAGCACCACTATCATCAACGGTATAAAATGGAATCTCATATCATAGGCTCCTTACGGGCGTATTTACCGGCGGCGACAGGATTATTGCTTTATACGGCAATGACCGTACCACCTCGAGCGAGCCGCAGTCAAAATAATTTGGGAAATTTTGTAAGTGCTGTCAAAATCATAATCTCATGCTATAGTACTGCGCGTTTTGAATCAGTCAAGGTGGCAATCGAAGTAATGTATCCTGCTACAAATTGCTGTCAATACCTGGAGAGAGTTTCTCCGCCGGAGTAAAGCAGTGGGCATCGTTAAAAACCTCATCTCAAAGATCAGCCCTCCTCCCGTATCCGGAGGCAACAAAGGCACCGGCGATCTGGGCGAGGAGATAGCAACAAACTTTATGCTCACGCATGGCTACCGCGTTCTGGAACGCAACTTTCGTTGCAAAGGGGGCGAAGTTGACATTATCGCCCGTGATCCCGGGGACAAAAGCCTCGTTTTTATCGAGGTAAAAACCAGGCGGGGACTCTCCTATGGCGTGCCGCAACTGGCGGTAACCCCGTTCAAGCAGCGCCAGATTTCCAAAGCGGCGCTGACCTGGCTCGCAAAAAATCGGCTGCATGACACCAACGCACGATTTGACGTTGTTGCCATTCTGCTGCATACTGACGGCCTTCACACCATTGATCACATAAAAAACGCCTTCGACCTTGCTTATTAGTACGTTAGAAATTAATTTCTGCGCTTTTTAAATTTAATTTTCGTTACTGCACTTATCCTGTTATCAGGATTAAATAAGGAGTCGCCATGGATTTCACTGCAGTTCTGGCTCAGATAAAACCGAAACTTGGCTGCGTTGCCGACAATCTGGCAATCATTGAAGAACAGATCATAAAAGCTCGGGAAGCTGGCGCCGACCTGATCATCTTCCCGGAACTGGCGCTGTCCGGCTATTTTTTGAAAGACCTCGTGCCCGAAGTGGCGTTGCGTACCGATTCTCCCGAGATCCGCCATCTGATCGAACTATCCCATGGCATATCCATCGCCATCGGCTTTGTCGAAGAGACCGATGACTACCATTTTTTCAACTCGGCCCTGTACCTTGAAGATGGCGCAATCCGCCACCTGCACCGCAAGGTTTATCTCCCGACCTACGGCCTGTTCGATGAGCAGCGTTATCTGGCACGTGGCGAGTCGTTTCGGGCGTATGATACCAAGTTTGGACGGTTTGGCATGCTGATCTGCGAGGATATGTGGCACCTGTCAGCCTCCTATATTCTTGCAATGGATGGTGCCACAACACTGATCTGCCTTTCAAGCAGCCCCGCCCGCGGCATTGAAGGAGATTCACTCGGATCAGCCTCGGCCTGGCAGAAACTGGTCTCAACCACCGCCCTGTTTCTCAACTGCCGGGTTCTCTACAGTAACCGGGTCGGATTTGAAGACGGTGTCAACTTCTGGGGTGGCTCGGAATACATCGCGCCATCGGGCGAATCAATCGTCCGCGGCTCTCTTCTGGAGGAAGATTTCATCACCGCCAGGGTTGATGAAGGCGCTCTGCGCCGTGAACGCATTTTTTCACCGATGATGCGTGACGAAAATCTGTTTGTGACGCTGCAGGAACTTGGGCGCATTGCACACAAAAGGGGTCAATGATGGCTGGATTGCACGCCAATACGGATTTATTGAGAAAACTTCTGGTCGGTTTTGTACGGGATGAAGTTCGTAAAGTCGGCGTCAGCACCGTGGTGCTGGGTCTTTCCGGAGGAATAGATTCAGCGCTGGTGGCTTTCATCGCTGCCGAAGCGCTGGGCCCTGAGAACGTCCACGCCATCTGCATGCCCTACAAGAGCAGTAATCCGGAAAGCGAGGCGCATGCCCGGCTGGTGGCAACAGCATGCGGCGTACATTTTTCCGTGGTGCCGATAACAGCAATGGTGGACGCCTATTTTGACATGTTCCCCGACGCAGATACTATGCGGCGCGGCAACAAGATGGCCCGGGAGAGGATGACGATTCTTTTTGATAACTCGGCGCTGTTGCGCGCTCTGGTGCTCGGCACCAGCAACAAAACCGAACTGCTGCTGGGGTATGGGACTCTTTACGGAGACATGGCTTCAGCCCTGAATCCGATCGGCGACATTTACAAAAGCCAGGTCTGGCAGCTATCCGCCGCGATGGGAATACCGAAAGAGGTCATCGAGAAACAGCCTTCCGCCGATCTCTGGGCCGGTCAAACTGATGAGGAAGAACTGGGATTCTCGTACCGTCAGGTGGATGAGCTATTGTATCGCATGGTGGACCAGCGCCTGACCAAGCCGGAGTTGGTTGCCGACGGCTTCGAGCGCGAGTTCGTCGAATCTATCTACTCGAAGATTCAAAACTCCCATTTCAAACGGCGCCTGCCGGTCATCGCCAAGGTTTCAAACCGTACGATCGACCGCGATTTCAGATATGCGAGGGACTGGGGAAAATGACAAACTGGTCCGATAGCATCCCCGTCTATTCTTCCGAAACGGGAAGAATAAAACAGAAAAGCACCGGGAGTAAACCATCAACTCAGCAGAGTGACGGCATCGTGCGCTTACGCCGCGAAGTAAAGGGCCGGGGTGGCGGCACAGTGATCGTTATCAGCGGCATCCCGCTTTCCGCACCTGAAATCAAGGACCTTGCAGGCGCTTTGAAGAAAAAGTGCGGGTGCGGCGGCACCGTCAAAGAAGGTGTCATTGAAATTCAGGGCGATCACCGTGACACGCTGTCAACAGAATTGCAGGCTCGCGGCTTTAAGGTCAAACTGGCAGGCGGATAAAAAAACAGGGCGTATACCATGCATATCTCAATAATTTCTTGACCTATCAATGTTTTTCACCTATCTTTGTAAATCTTTTAACACAAGTAAACAGCAACCATGATCAATCGTTTCATGGTTCAAGACAGATGCGAGAGTGGCGGAATTGGCAGACGCACCAGACTTAGGATCTGGCACCTCACGGTATAGGAGTTCAAGTCTCCTCTCTCGCACCATCCAAGATTCCCCGATGTTTGTTTCGATATACTCACATGCAAACATTACATTTCACTATAGAAGAGGATAGCTATCATGCAGGTTCACGTCGAAGACATCAGTTCGGTTCAAAAAAAGATTACTATCGAAATCCCCGCTGAACGGGTTAACGCGGAGATCGAGAAAGCGTATGCAGCCATCCAGAAAAAAGCCAAGTTACAGGGATTCCGCCCCGGCAAGGCACCGATGCAGCTTATCAAGCGTACCTACAGTGATGCAATGCGCGATGATGTCATGCGCCGCTTATATCAGGAAACCCTTTACAAGGCGATGGATGAGCACAAGGTTGAGCCGATTGACTCTCCTACTATCGAAAGTGATATACTTGAACCAGACGTTCCGTTTAAATACAGCGCTGTTTTTGAGGTCATGCCTCAAATACTGTTAAACGAATATACCGGACTGGTGGTAAACAAAGAAACATACGTTGCCAAGCCCGAAAGCATCGATAGCGAGCTGAAAAGCATGCAAGAAAACATGGCACAATTGATTCCGCTTGACGCAGACGCAGCCATTGAAAATGGCAATTCCGCATCCGTCGACTATTCAATTGCGGTAGAAGGTTCACCGGAAGAAAACAGCGGCGCTCAGACTGCTGAGGTTGAAGTTGGATCGGGCCGTTTGATCCCCGGTTTTGAAGAGCAATTGATTGGAATGAAGTCAGGCGATACCAAGGAATTCACTCTTGATCTTCCCGCAGGCGGCGATGAAACCGAGCCCACCGGAAAAAAGGGTTTATTCACGGTTACCGTAACTGAAATCAAGCGCAAAGAGCTCCCGGAACTGGATGATGCGTTCGCTCAACAGTTCGGCGAATATGATTCCATGGACGTATTACGCGCTAAAATGGTCGAATACCATGAAAAACACGAAAAAGACCGTATTGAAAATGAGTTTAAAGAGCGGATCATCCAGGCCCTGATCAAGAAAAATCCTCTGGATGTCCCTGAGTCCATGGTCAAACGGCAACTTGATCATATGTTTGAAAACCTTAAAAACCGCCTTAAAAGTCAGCAGATGTCACTGGAAATGATGGGACTTGATGCAGAGGGTTTCCGCGCGCGCTTCCGTGACGATGCAATTGACAAGGTTAAAGGAGGATTACTCCTGATGGCTTTGGTAGAAAAGGAAAATGTGTCCGTATCCGACGAGGATCTGACTGCACACTATGAAAAAATTGCCGCAGGAAATCCTGAAATGCTCGATCGCATCAAAGAATATTATTCATCAAACCCGAATGCAAAGAGCTCTATCATCTCGGAAATAAAAGAAGATAAGGCCATTACATATCTGATTGACCATGCTGTTGTTACTGAAGTTGACGCAGAGCAACTTAAAGCAGCCTAAGGAGTTTTCCATGTACATCCCAATGGTTGTAGAACAAAGCGGTAGAGGCGAGCGTGCGTATGATATTTATTCACGTCTGCTTAAAGAACGGATTATTTTTCTTGGCGGGCCGATTGACGATACGGTAGCGAACCTGATCATCGCACAGTTACTGTTCCTTGAAGCAGAGGATCCGGACAAGGATATCCATCTGTACATCAACTCACCGGGTGGGGTCGTCACCGCAGGCATGGCAATTTTTGATACAATGCGCTATATTAAAGCTCCCGTATCAACTATTTGCGTCGGTCAGGCAGCATCAATGGGGGCAATTCTGCTAACTGCCGGTGAAAAGGGAAAACGTTTCAGCCTCAGCCATTCAAGGATCATGATTCATCAGCCCCTGGGCGGTTTTCAGGGACAGGCGACCGACATCAGCATCCATGCCAAGGAAATCCTGCGCATGAAAGACGAATTAAACGGGATTCTGGCAGAGCTGTCGGGGCAGCCAAAAGAGAAAGTTGAAGCGGATACTGAGCGTGACTTTTTTATGTCCGGCGAAGATGCAAAAGAGTATGGTTTGATTGACGCAATTTTTACACGCAAACCGCTCACAGGAGACACACCATGAGTCGTCGCACAACAGCACAGGAACACCTGACCTGCTCTTTCTGCGGAAAAAGCCAGGAAGATGTAAAAAAACTCATTGCCGGACCTGCCGTTTTCATCTGTGATGAGTGTATTGAACTCTGTAATGACATCATTGCAGAAGAGATGAAACTGGAAGAAACAACCGGTCCGGATTTGAAGAAACTTCCCAAACCGCGAGAAATAAAAGACATTCTGGACGAATATGTTATTGGCCAGGAAATGGCTAAAAAAGTTCTCTCGGTTGCTGTTTATAATCACTATAAGCGAATTGAAACCGGCGGCAAACCGGGCGATGTAGAAATGCAGAAAAGCAATATTCTACTGCTCGGACCAACCGGGTCCGGCAAAACACTTCTTGCTCAGACGCTGGCGCGCATCCTCAAAGTGCCATTTGCAATGGCTGATGCGACCAACCTCACTGAAGCCGGATATGTTGGTGAAGACGTTGAAAACATCATTCTCACACTTTTGCAGGCCGCAGATTATGATGTCGAGCGTGCCCAGAAAGGCATAGTGTACATTGACGAGATTGATAAAATAGCGCGTAAATCTGATTCACCCTCGATTACCCGCGATGTTTCCGGCGAAGGCGTTCAACAGGCGCTCCTCAAGATCATCGAAGGCACGATTGCCAGCATTCCGCCAAAAGGTGGCAGAAAGCATCCGCAACAGGAATTCATGAAAGTTGATACGACCAATATTCTCTTTATTTGTGGAGGTGCTTTTGCGGGACTGGAAACGGTTATACAGCAACGTATTGGGAAAAAATCACTCGGCTTTGGTGCTGATATCAAGAAACGGGAAGAGAAAAAACTTGGCGAACTTCTAAAGAGCCTGACTCCTGAAGACCTCCTGAAGTATGGCTATATTCCTGAGTTCATTGGGCGCCTTCCCATGCTTGCCACACTGTCCGAACTGGATGAAGAGGCCTTGGTTCAGATTCTGAAAGAACCGAAAAATTCTCTGGTCAAGCAATATCAGAAGCTTTTTGACCTCGAGAAAGTACGCCTGCGGTTTACCGACGGTTCGTTGGTTGCCATCGCCAAGGAGGCTTTAAAACGCAACACGGGAGCACGCGGATTACGGGCAATACTGGAAAATTCGATGCTCGATATCATGTATGAAGTTCCGTCGCAATCGAATGTGCAGGAAGTTGTTATCAGTGAAGATGTCATATATCATAAAGAAAAACCGATTATAGTATACGAGCAGGACTTAAAAGAGGCTGCCTGATTGTACCGTTAGTTCTGTTTCCAGAGTCGCGCCATCTGATAAGTTGGCACATTTTTATTACATAACACTTATAAATACGCTCAACCGCCCATAATATGCACCTTTGCACGAAAAAACACTTGACACTATTTAAGAACATCTGATAAACAGTGACTCGCTTTGTATTCAACAATCAAACTTTGGGGGTGTCGCATGACAAAAGCAGAATTGATCAGTTCGGTAGCAGAGCAGTCAGGCCTGAAAAAGGTAGAAGCTGAAAAAGCCGTTTCCGCATTTATTGCCAGCGTAACTGCTGCTCTGAAAAGCGGAGATAAACTCAGCCTTGTCGGTTTTGGTACATTCTCTACTGCAAAACGTGCTGCCCGAAAAGGTCAGAATCCTCAGACAGGCAAGAAGATTGATATTCCTGCCGCAACTGTCCCCAAATTTAAACCAGGCAAGACGTTGAAAGAAGCTGTAAATGTAGCACCTAAGAAAAAGAAGTAGTTTGATCAAGTTTTACTGAGGGGTTGTAGCTCAGTTGGTTAGAGTGCCAGCCTGTCACGCTGGAAGTCGCGGG
>JABBNX010000144.1 GCA_019352135.1 Pseudomonadota bacterium | reverse complement strand
CGATCTCTCCGGTCACCGTTTCCCACGCCCTGTACCCGGTGGAACAACACCTTAAAACAGCGCTGTTGCTGGAACTGCTGAAGCATACCGACACCGATTCGGTTCTGATCTTTACCCGCACCAAACACCGCGCCAAGCGTCTCGGCGAGCAGCTGGAGAAAGCGGGCTACAAGGCCGCCTCACTGCAGGGGAATCTGTCACAGAATCGTCGCCAAGCGGCCCTGGACGGGTTTCGTGACGGCAGCTACCAGATCCTGGTGGCAACCGACATTGCCGCGCGCGGCATCGATGTATCGCAGATATCGCATGTGGTCAACTACGATATTCCGGATACTCCGGAAGCGTATGTTCACCGCATCGGGCGTACCGGCAGGGCCGCCAAAAGCGGCGATGCCTTTACCATGGTGTGCAGCGAGGATACGATCATGGTGCGGACGATCGAGAAAAAGCTGGGTACTCCACTGGAACGACGCACGGTGGAAGGCTTCGACTATACCATCCCCGCCCCGAAAAAAGACGCCGAGTTCGCCCGTCCGCCGCGCGAGCCGCGGCCATCCCGCAAACCTGCCGAGACCAAAAAAAGTCCGGGCAGTTCAATCAATCCATTTAAGAGTGAGCATCCCGGCAGCAAACCTGCCGGCCGCCCACAGCAAATGCGACCGGGAGCAGCAGGGGGAGCACCAAAAACCGTGTTTAACAGCTCGCGCCGCGGAAAATAGCGGAGAAGTCTGACCTCACATTGCATGCGGCGTGACAATGGGACCTCCGAAACATAAACACTTCGGAGGTCTTTCCACATTTATATTGACATGCATATTATCGAATTGTATTTGTGCAGATGATACTCTATCGGGAATGGATTTCGCCCGATTCTTTGAAGGGAGCGATTACCGTGCAAGCCAAGGAATTAGTCCAGCGTATAAAAGCAAAAAACCCGCCGACAGTTGTCGATGTCCGGAGCGGCTATGAATTCAAAAGCGGTCACATACCTGGTGCCATCCACGCCCCGTCGTGGACGATTCTGCTGAAAACAGCAGACTTGCCGACAGACAAAAATACCGAACTGGTGATAACCTGTGAGCACGGACCGCGGGCCCAGATGGCACAGGGGCTTTTAGGACTGTACGGTTACCGGAACACGTCACTCCTTGACGGGCACATGTCGGGATGGCGCAGAGCCGGGCTGAAGACAGATAAATAACCCAGCAGATACATCGAGGGATGCGGAATCATGACATTTCAGGAACTGCAAAAATCTTTGAAAATCTTGGGGCTTAACGACCTGGTGACCCTGAAGCAGATCAAAAACCGGCATCGCGAACTGGTGAAACGACATCACCCGGATTCCGGCGGTGATCCCGATTGCGAGCAGATTCAACTTATCAATGCCGCCTACCGGATTTTGAGCGACTATCTGGCTTCATATCGTTTTTCATTTTCGGAAGATGAGTTCTATTCCCAGAATCCTGAAGAGCGCCTGCGACGCCAGTTCATGGATGATGCTCTGTGGGGCGGAGGGCGGGAGCTGCGCAAAAAATACTGAGGGCAAAATACCAGAAGGAGTTACCATGACACAACAGAGAAATTTTGACGCAGCTGCACTCCATTGGGATGAAGAACCGCGTCGACTCAAACTGGCAGGCGAAATTGCCGCGTCGATCCGGGCAAACCTGACACTTTCACCAGAATGGGATGCACTCGATTTCGGTTGCGGGACAGGACTTGTGACTTTTCAACTGGCCCCAGATCTTCGGAGTATCACCGGAGTCGACAGTTCATCCGGGATGATCGAGCGGCTTACGGCCAAGACACAAAAGTCAGGTTTATCAAATGTACGCGCAGAATTGTGCGACCTGGGCAAGGGGGAACTCCCAACCGGAAAGTACCACCTGATTACAAGCTCGATGACCCTCCACCACATCAAGGACATTGCCCCGCTTCTCCAATTGCTTAAAACCCTGCTGCATCCCGGTGGCCGGATCGCACTGGCTGACCTTGAAGCAGAAAACGGCAGTTTCCATGAAGATCCAACCGGCGTATTCCACCACGGTTTCAGCACTGAAGAGCTTACCGGTATGCTGGAAATGGCAGGATTTTCTTCCATCGTCATCACCACGGCAGCACATGTTGTCAAAGGGGATCGTACCTACCCGGTGCTGTTGGCAACGGCTCAAACACGTTGAATTATTTGCCCGGAAGATTGACTATATGTATGTATTATAAGAGTCACATAATTAGCATGAAGGTTTTACTTCATACTGACAACACTTCATGGAGTGCACCGTGTTATCGGGCATCAGCTCCCGGTCTTTTTGCTACCCGTGCCATCAGCATACGCACCCTCGATGACGATGGAGCGTTTGCGGTCATCTCTCCGTTCTAATGCAGAAGGCAGAGAGATTTATCATAATAATTCCAATTTGCTTCACCCTGCTGGTGGGATGGTTTTCATGGAGTGCCTTTAAAATTGCACCACAAATTGCAGCAGATAATTTGCGCGGGACTGGACTTTCCATTGCTGCTGCCATTGAAGAACTTACTACTATCGATCCCGACCCGCGTTCGCTTGCACACTTCAGCACACCTGATATAGCCTATATTTCTGTGGTTGACCGCGAGGGAATTGTTCGTTTCCATACTAATACCGGGCTTATTGGTACTGTTTGGGGTGAGTCTAAACCCAACGTTGCCAGCAGAACCGGTGTGTACGATGAGCGCAAAACACTCGGTTCTGGCGAAAGGATTTACCTGCTCCAGACCCGGATTCATCCTAACGGAGGTAACTGCCTATTGATCTTGGCGTTACACACCTACCGCTACGACCAGATTATTCATCGAACGCACACAGGAATAATGGTGGCCGTTCTTCTTACACTAACCCTCTGGCTGGTTACCTTTGGAATCATGTACCTGCTTCGCCGGGATAAACTGCGACAATTGGAAATGCAGCGGCGTGAGGAAATGGTACGCCTTGGTGAACTGGGCGCCGTCATAGCGCATGAGATACGCAACCCTTTGGCAGGCATCAAGGGTTTTGTCAAGCTTATTGAGACGTCCACTGACATAGAGCAGGCGCGTCACTACGCCGGCAAAGTGGTGAATCAGTCACTCCGCATGGAGTCGTTGACAAACGAACTGCTCGCCTTTGCCCGCGAGGATCACGTGGAATGGCAACTGACTGACCTAGCGGCGCTGGTACGGGATTGCGTGGAGATGATACGTATGGAGGCTGATTCTGTAAGGGTAAAGATCTACCACACTCCGCAAACTGCAATAAAAGTTATGATTGACTCTGACCGCATTATCCAATTGCTGCTCAACCTTTTAAAAAACGGGTTGCAGGCGATGCCGGACGGTGGCGTATTACAGGTCGAACTGAAAAGCGACAAATCCTGGGCAACCATAAAGATATGTGACTCCGGCGTCGGCATCCCACCGGAGAACATCCCGCACATCTTTAAACCGTTCTGGACCAGTAAGGCACGGGGTACCGGACTGGGACTGGCGCTTTGCCATAAAGTTGCACAGGAGCATGGTGGAACCCTGTCGGTAGAGAGCTCGGCAGGAGTTGGTACAACCTTCACCGTAACCTTGCCAATGGAGAGATAACAAAATGTCGGCAACCATACTGATTGTAGAAGATGATGACGTATTTAGAGAACTTTTAACCATAATACTGGACGGAGCCGGGTATACAGTGGTAACCGCAGCTGATGGCGGAGAGGGTCTTCGTCGCATCCAGCGGGAGCATTTTGACCTGGTCATCTCTGACATTAAAATGCCGGTTAAAAACGGGCTTGAGCTGTTTCGCACCGCACAGATGGAGCCAACCCCTCCGCTTTTCATATTCATCACCGCCTTTGGCAGGGTGGAAGAGGCGGCGGCAGTGGTGAAAAAGGGTGCCTATGATTTCCTCTCTAAGCCGCTCAAAAATCCTGCAACTCTGCTGACAACTGTGCAGAGAGCTCTCGAGTATGTTAATCTGCAGCGTCTCACCATCTCCCTGAAGGATAGTGAACAGGCCGGACTTCCCCCCGAAGACCTGGTCTTCGCCGGCAGAGCCATGGAGATCATTAAAAAGCTGGTGCAGGATGTATCGCGCACTCCTTCGACTGTGCTGCTGTACGGGGAGAGCGGCACAGGCAAGGAGCTGATTGCCCGGATGATACATCTGGCCAGTCCCCGCAGTGACGCCCCGTTCATACCGGTAAACTGTGCCGCTATACCGGAAAACCTGCTGGAAAGCGAGCTGTTCGGTCATGAGCGGGGAGCCTTTACCGGAGCAATTCTGGCCAGGTTGGGAAAGTTCGAGCTTGCCCAGGGTGGAACCATCTTTTTGGATGAAATCGGCGAGATGCCTGCTCTTTTGCAGGCAAAGCTGCTCAGGGTACTTCAGGAGCGGGTTTTTGAACGTCTTGGCGGCATGATGCAGATCAAGGCCGATGTTCGGGTGATCGCCGCCACGAACCGCACCCTTGCAATCGAGGTCGCCGAAAAACGTTTCCGCGAGGATCTTTATTATCGGCTTAATGTCTTTCCGATCACCCTGCCGCCACTCCGGGAGCGGCGTGACGCCATCACCGACCTGGTCCGTTATTTCTGTGCCCGCTTTTCCGCTGCTTCGGGTCGCCGGCGGGCGGTTGGCATAACCCAGGAGGCGATGCTATTACTGCAACAGTACAACTGGCCCGGCAACGTGCGCGAGTTGCAGAACATCATAGAGCGAGGAATCATCCTGGCGACAAGGGAAATCACCACGGGCGAACTGCCGCCGGAACTGCTGAATACCCAGCAGACGAGCACAATCGGCGAAGGAATCCTTAAAAATCACGAAGAGACCGCCATTCGCGCCGCCCTGCGGGAATACCGCGGCAACCGACGCCAGATGGCCCAAGCGCTCGGCATCTCGCTGCGCACCCTACAGTATCGCCTGAAGGAGCTTGGACTGGCCTGCAAAGAAGGAGAGTAATATACTTCATTACCCGGGAAGCGCCACATGGGACTATCGAAACACCCTTCCGTCGTTACACTGCCGAAAACCGAAAAACCGTACCCATCCATCCTCACTTTCTTGAGCGGAAGATTTCCGGCAGTTTCCCGCGAAATCTGGGTGAAGCGGATTTTGGACGGAAAGGTGCTTGATGAAAAAACTGATCGGATCACACTGAGTACTGAATACACCCCCTTAAACCGCATTTTTTATTTTCGCGAAGTCAGTTCTGAACCTCTCATCCCTTTTACGGAAAAAATCCTGTATGTCGATGACGAAATTCTGGTTGCCTGCAAACCCCATTTCCTCCCTGTGACCCCCGGAGGACGCTACGTTGACGAATGTCTGCTGAACCGCTTGCGGAGCAGCACCGGCATCGACGATCTGGCGCCGCTTCACCGCATCGACCGTGAGACAGCCGGAATCGTGCTCTTTTCTGTCAACAAAAAGAGCCGGGGTCTCTACGGCACACTCTTTATGAATGGTAAAATCGAGAAAACCTATCAGGCGCTCTCGGCGTGCCCTCCACACCAGAAAGCGGCTTCGTGGGATATTGAAAACAGGATAGTCCGGGGTACACCGTGGTTCCGGATGAACACGGTTCCCGGTTTGGTAAATGCCCGCTCTACGATCAACCTGGTGGAGGTCAGGGAAGGCAGGGCACGCTTTATCCTCCACCCGCTGACCGGTAAAACCCACCAGCTACGGCTCCATATGAGCGGGCTCGGTTTTGGAATTCTGAACGACCGGTATTATCCCGAACTGCAGGCCGAACATGAGGACAATTTCGACACACCGCTTCAGCTTATCGCCAAAATGCTCCGCTTCAAAGATCCTCTCGACGGTAACATCAGAGAATTTGTATCTGAACGCACATTGCTTTGGTAGCTGCGGCAACACAGCAGCCACATTTCTATCCCACCATCAGAATATCACCGAAAAAACCCACCGCCGGCTTTCACACCTTTTTCCGACGAAATACGCCCACATTATGAAATGCAGAATCTGCATGAGACGTGCAAATTCTGCAGGTAAAATCACCTAATTTAATATCTCCATTTTGCTAACACCTTGTAATTTAGATTTATTATCAATTGGCACGTTATATGATTGGCAACAGAGGCTAGCAGTAACTACTTGAGATAACTAATATTTTTATTTGTATATCATCGTATACAAATATTTGCATTTAACGTGTCGACAAAAAAGGAGGAACAAAAAATGAAAAAAATTATCGTAGTGACCATGGTTGTACTGGCAGGAGTGAGTTTATCAGCAACCTCTCAAGCGGTCATCAAAGGGTCAAAGCATGACTTAGGCTTACTCAATTTAACTGGTGATAACAAGGAAATCTGTATCGCCTGCCACGCTCCTCACAAGGCGGACGCAACGACCGCCGCCCCGTTGTGGAATCATACCGCTACCACAGCAACATACACAATGTATAATACCAATGCCTTAAGCAAAACATTCAATGCAACGATAACAACACCGCTCGGTATTTCAAAACTCTGTCTTTCATGCCATGACGGCACGGTGGCCGTCGATTCATTCACAGGCCATCTCACCGGCTCTAAGACACTAACAGGTGCCGATCCTGGTTATTTGGGCACAGACCTGCAAAAGAGCCATCCCATTTCCTTTAAATATAATGCTGCGTTAGTAGCAACTGACGGGCTGACATCTGGTGGAACTGGACTAAACGACCCTACGGCTACGCCGATAAAAGCATGGCTTGGCGCGGATGGCGAATTCGAATGTTCATCATGCCACGACGTGCATAACACACTCTTAAATACTAAAATGTTGAACGCAAGTAACGAAGGTTCCGCACTCTGCCTGACTTGCCACAAGAAATAAAGGGAACGCTCCTTCGGCCTCAACAGAGGTCATATCCGGCAGGGTATGGCCTCTGCTATTTGCTCCCATCAAGAACAACTCCGTTATAGGGTTTACACATGAAATTCAAGAACAGGCTGCTTCTCATTGCGACTATGCTGCTGGCACCAGCCATACAGCTAACCGGCTGCACCTCCACTCCGCAAATCAGATCTGAATCAGTATTTTATCCGCCACTGCCCGAGAAGCCCCGACTGCAGTTTCTGACCGCCATCTCGTCTGAAGACGATCTGACCGACAAGAAGCCGGGGCTTGATGATTTTATCATCGGCGGCAGGGAAACCGACACGACGCTGGGGCGCCCCTATGCGGTACAAGCCACCAAAGGCAGCATCTATCTGACCGACCGGGTCTCCAACGACATCCTGCAGATCGACCTGGTCAAAAACACGATCAATCCGCTGCGCGCCGGCGGGCGTGGGGCATTGCAGACACCTTCGGGCCTCTGGATCACAGACGACGGCAGCACGTATATTGCCGATCTCAAGCGGCAGCAGGTCGTGGTGTTTGACCGGGACAACCGCTTTATCAACACCATCGGGGACCCGGCCACCCTTGAACGGCCGGTTGATGTGGCGGTGTATGGCGATCGGGTCTATGTCTGCGACATGCTGAAACATCAGGTGGTGGTGTTTGACCGCATAACAGGCCAACAGCTGGCCAGCATCGGCAAGGCGGGCGACAAGGAGGGCGAATTCAACCGCCCCACCCATATTACCGTAGACCGACAAGGCAACTTGATCGTTAACGATGCCTTCAACTTCAGAATCCAGAAGTTCACCCCGGACGGGAAGTTTCTGCAGCGGATCGGCATGGCCGGCAGTACACTCGGCAACATGGCACGCACAAAAGGGGTGGTAACCGACCATGACGGCAACCTGTACGTGGTGGATGCCGCCTTCGAGAATGTGCAGATCTTCAATCCGGAGGGGAAGCTGCTGCTGTTTTTTGGCGGCGCGGGCGAACAGCCGGGCAGTATGTACCTGCCGGCCGGAATTGCCGTTGATTACGCCAATGTCCCCTATTTTCAAAAGTACGCAGACAAAAACTTCAGGATCAAATACCTGATCTACGTCTGCAACATGACCGGAGCCAACAAGTTGAACGTCTACGGCTTTGGTGATTGGATCGGAGAATAGCCGCGGTTATGGTCAGCACACAGGTACGTCTCTTCGCATCAGCAGGACGTTACGCACGATTGCTGACGGTAGTTTTCTGTGGTCTGGCCGCTGCCGGATGTTCGCGACAGGCAGGTCATCAGATGCTGACTTTTTTCTTTACCGGCGTCCCCCCCCTCGATGAACAGCAGACAGAGCAAACGACAACTCCTGGCACCA
This sequence comes from Pseudomonadota bacterium, assembly GCA_019352135.1. GTDB lineage: Bacteria > Desulfobacterota > Desulfuromonadia > Geobacterales > Pseudopelobacteraceae > JACRCG01. The sequence goes on along the minus strand of JABBNX010000144.1, from coordinate 918 downwards.
CCCCGGTGCTGAAAGAACAGCGCAGCGCATCAGCGGAGCAGCGACCATCCGATAAAAAGCAGCCCCCCCCTGCTTCGGGGCAGCAGGATGCGGTACCAATCGTCCCGGAAGCGCCACGCCTGTATTCACATGCGGTCTGGGCCGAGGGTGACTGTTCCCCCTGCCATGAAGGGAGCGGAATATTCGGTTTTCAACCGGTCGGAAAACTGAACAAGAGCTCCGCACCCAAGCTGTTTAACAGTGGCGGCGGCATGCCGGGCACGCTCCGGCAGCCTGAGGATAAGATCTGCACGACGTGCCACACGGATAAAACAGGTCTGCGGGCGATCAAGGACGATCTCTGGCTTCATAATCCCACCGCCACGGGAGAATGCCTCGCCTGTCACGACGCGCATCAGAGCACGCAACGGGGAGTATTGCGCAGCCCGCCGGAGCAGCTCTGTCAGCCCTGCCATCCGGCAGAGAAGATGGCAGCGATACCGATGCATCCTGCCGGCAACAGCGGGGCATGTCTTTCCTGCCATAATCCCCATATGGGCAAGGACCGACGCATGCTGACCCAGGATTATCAGGAAGTGAAACAGCTGGCCCGACGTGCACCGCAGGTTGTGAAGTAATGCAGGATCTGGACACGAGGAAACGATCCTGGTGCGGAAGGCACTACGGGAATGTCCGATGAAACGTGCACTGATTTGTTGTACTGCCACAGTGGCATGCCTGATGTCGTTTGTCTGCAGCTCCGGGGCTGCAGAGCCAATAACCACCATACGTGAGGTACGTGCCCTGTTTGAAGATGAGTTGTTTGATATGGCCTATACCGTTCATACTGATAAAGGACGGTATGCCGAAGCGCTGAAAGTTGCCGAGCAGGCTGTCAAAGCTCTTCCCGTAGACCGTGAATGGCGCAGGAAAGCGGCC
>JABBNX010000143.1 GCA_019352135.1 Pseudomonadota bacterium | reverse complement strand
TAATACACAAAAATAACTACTCGGTATCATGGAATATTATAAGCAATCGCCCTGGTCCGGCCTTGTACATCTTGACTTTACGCCAGGATACCTGTTATTTGTAACGATCCATACTTGAGTCAAGGAGTTGTAATGAAACCGCTTTTTTTAAACCCTCCAACGTTTGAAGACTTCGACGGCGGTGCCGGTGCCCGCTATCAGGCGTCTCGTGAAGTGACCTCATTCTGGTATCCAACCTGGCTCTGTTTTCCGGCCGGCATGATTGAGGGCAGCCGTGTTGTTGATGCTCCGGTGCAGAAATTCGACCTGGAGAAGTGCATTGCCATTGCACAGGAATTTGACATGGTGGTGATGTATACCTCTACACCGACGCTGCAGATCGACATTGAAACCGCCCGCCGTATCAAGGCGGTCAAGCCGGGCATCGTAACGGTATTGACCGGTCCGCATGTTTCTGTACTGCCGGAAGAATCGCTTCGGGCGGGCAAGGATATTATCGATATTGTCTGTCGGGGAGAGTTCGATTACTCCGTCAAAGAGCTCTGTGAAGGGCGCGAGTGGAGCCGGGTGGACGGTATCAGTTTCTTGAAGGACGGAAAAGTTACCACTACCCCGGACCGCCCTCCGATAGCTGATCTGGATACGCTCCCTTTTGTGGCGCCGATCTATAAACGGGATCTCCCGATTGCGGAGTACATCATTCCGCATTTCAAAAATCCCTATGTTTCGATCTATTCCAGTCGCGGCTGTCCCTCTCACTGCATCTACTGTCTCTGGCCGCAGACTTTTTCCGGCCGTACCATGCGGGTTCGCTCTCCGCAGAATGTGTATGAAGAGATTAAATGGATCGTCGACAATATTCCCGAAATGCGTGAGCTCTCGTTTGACGACGACACCTTTACCGCTGACCGGAAACATGCCCGTGAAATTGCCGGTTTGATCAAGCCGCTCGGAATCTCCTGGACGATCAATGCCCGCGCCAACACCGATTATGAAACGTTGAAAACGCTTCGCGAAGCCGGATTGCGGCATGTGGTGGTCGGTTTTGAAAGTGGCAATGACCAGATCCTGAAGAATATCAAGAAAGGGGTTACGGTTGCCCAAGCGGTACAATTTGCCAAGGATTGTAAGAAACTGGGGCTGTCGATCCATGGCGCGTTCATTATGGGCTTGCCGGGTGAGACAAAAGAGACGATCCGTCAAACGATTGATTTTGCCAAACAGCTTGATCTGAATTCGATTCAGGCCTCCCTGGCATCGCCCTACCCCGGGACCGAATTTTACACGCTCTGCATCCAGCAAGGATGGATTTCTTCGGATAGTTTTCTCGATGCCAGCGGTCATCAGAAATGCGTTATCAATTATCCAAACCTCTCCAATACGGAAATATTCAACTCGGTCGAGGAGTTCTATAATAAATTCTATTTCCGTCCGAAGTACATTGCCCGCAGTATCGGCCGGATGATCCTCGATGGCGATGAGCGCAGGAAGCTGCTGAAAGAGGGGAAACAGTACCTCGAATATATGCGAAAAAGGAAAGATTCCTGCTCGGATTGTAAATGAAACAACTGATCATCACTTCCGACGACTTCGGACTTTCCCGTGGCGTTAATCGGGCGGTCGAACAGGGGTGGGATAACGGGCTTCTCACCGGCGCCTCGATCATGCCGGGTGCGGCAGCGTTTGGCGAGGCGGTAAAAATTGCCCGGCGCAATCCTGGCCTTCAGATCGGATTGCACCTGACGCTCGTACAGGGCCATGCGGTGCTGCCTCCGAATGCAATTCCCTCGATTGTGGATGCCAGCGGTAACTTTACCGATAATGCCGTCATGGCCGGTATCCGTTATTTTTTTGATCGCGGCCTCTACTGCCAGCTGAAACGGGAGATAGAGGCGCAAATCAAAAAAGTGCTCGATGCCGGTATCCCGCTGACGCACATTGATGGGCACCTGAACATCCATCTGCATCCGACGGTATTCAGAATTCTGGTCGAACTGATGCCGCGGTATGGCATCACCACTTTCCGCCTGGCGCGGGAGCGCCTTTCCCATAATCTGCGCTTTGACCGTGAACGGAAATTAGGCAAGGCTCTTGAAAAACTGATTTTCAGCTTCCTGACCGACCACGCTTTGCCAGAGCTTGACCGGATCGGAGTTCAGTACGCTTCTGAAGTTAAAGGGGTGCTTAATTCGGGGAGGATGACAGAGGAATATATCCTCAACATCATTGACGGACTGCAGGACGGCCTGACGGAAATCTATTTTCATCCGGGGATGTTACCGGATGTCGAGATCAGTCGCCGCATGCCGGATTATCGCCATCAGGAAGAACTGGCTGCCATTATGAGCCCGCTCGTCAGACAGCGGCTGCAGGAACTGCACATACAGGTGCGAAACTATCGCGGAGAGGTAAAATGCTGAAGACGCTGGTCGTTATGTTATTAGCAATATCTGCCGGAGCAATCGGTGACATCTTTCTGACACAGGGGATGAAGAGTACCGGCGATATTTCGGCGATGAGCCTTCGGCAAATTGTTGACACGGTATTCAAAGCCTTGAGCAACTGGCGCCTGATCCTTGGTACGGCGATGCAGGCGGTATATTTTGGCCTTTGGCTGGCGGTGCTGTCGTGGGAGGACCTTTCGGTGGCTTTGCCGCTCCAGGCGCTCAGTTACCTGGTGGTCGCTTTCCTGGCGCAGTGGATTCTTGGAGAACATGTCAGCGGCATGCGCTGGGCCGGCATCTGTTTGATCTGTGTCGGTGTCGCCTTGGTGACGAAAAGCAGCGTAAGCTAGTACCTGAGGGGAGGAACAAAATGTTGAATGTGCGCAAAATCGCTTTTATCGGCGGCGGCAACATGGCCGAGGCGATTATACGGGGGCTGTTACGTGAGGATGTCGGCGTTGGCATTTGTGTAGCGGAAATCAATCCCGCACGGCGGGATGAGCTTATGATACGATTTCCGAATGTCCGGATTATTGGTGATGCGGCGGAAGCGGCACAGTGGGGCGAGGTTGTCATACTGGCGATCAAGCCGCAGCAGGCTGACAGTGCCCTCGACCTGATTGAACCGGTGGTAACCCCGGAGAAACTGGTGATTTCAATTATGGCCGGAATTCCGAGTTCGAAAATTGAGGCGAATCTGGCTCCCGGCTGTCGCGTCATACGTGCGATGCCCAATACTCCGGCTTTGATTGGAGCGGGGGCAACTGCCGTCTGTTCCGGCCGCAAAGCATCTGCGGATGACCTGGATCTTGCCCGTCAGATCTTCGCTCTGACCGGGACCGCTGTTTCCGTAGAAGAAAAACTGATGGATGCCGTTACCGGTCTTTCCGGCAGTGGTCCCGCCTACGTTTTTACTTTCATCGAAGCGCTGTCCGATGCCGGTGTCAAAAACGGCTTGCCGCGTGATGTTTCGGCCCAATTGGCTGCCCAGACGGTGCTTGGTGCCGCCAGGATGGTTGCAGAAACCGGTGAGCATCCAAGCCTGTTGAAAGAAAAGGTAACGTCCCCCGGAGGCACGACCATCGCGGCACTGCACGTCCTTGAAAACGGCAGTTTTCGCGGTGTTATCATGAACGCCGTTGACGCCGCCTGTCTCAAATCAAAAGAACTGGCTGGGAAATAGCATCCTGTTGCACCGTTTCCAAGAGATACATCCACGCTGCAAATCGGGAGGGTATCATGTTTGAATCCGCCGAACTGGGGCACAAGATCAGCAAAGCGGTCTGGAAGAGAGAGATTTCCGGGTTGCGCGAGGGGCTGCTTGATGCCCAGCTGGATCTGTTTCAGTCAAAAAAATTTCCGGTGATTATTCTGGTAGCCGGTGTTGATTGTGCCGGCAAGGGTGAAACGGTAAATCTTCTCAATGAATGGATGGATCCTCGCCACATCGAAACACACGCGCTGCGTGATTTGACCGATGAGGAGCTGGAGCGTCCCCAGATGTGGCGCTATTGGCGGGTTCTCCCCCCGCAAGGCAAGGTTGGCGTTTTTATAGGTACCTGGTATTCTGCACCGCTTGTTGAAAATGTTTACGGAACAATCAAGAATGCCGAACTGGATCAGCAACTGGAACGGATCATCCGCTTCGAGAAAATGCTCTGTAATGAGGGGGCACTGGTTCTTAAATTCTGGCTGCACCTGTCTCAGGATGAACAGAAAAAACGCCTTAAGCTGCTGGAAAAAGATCCCAAAACACGGTGGAGAGTTACTGATACCGACTGGGATCACTACAAAAAGTATGACAAATTCCGCAAAGTATCCGAACGGATGCTCCGTTCAACCAGCACCGCCGAATCCCCCTGGACGATCGTCGAGGGAACCGACCCCCGCTATCGCTACCTGACTATCGGCACGGCGATTCTCACTGCCATGCGTCAGCGCCTTGATGCTGCCGGACTCCCCCGTCATGAGGAGCCGGTTCCTCCCATTATGCCGACTATTGACAACCTGTTGATCTTGCAGACGCTGGACATGACGAAAAAACTGAAAAGAGCCGAGTTCGAAAGGGAACTTGAGAAATACCAGGGGAAGCTCAACCTGTTGACCCGGCACCCCGATTTTAAAAAACTGTCAGTTGTGGTTGCTTTTGAGGGGAACGATGCTGCTGGTAAAGGAGGAAGCATACGGCGCATCATCCAGGCGCTCGACGCCCGCCAATACCGGGTCATCCCGGTTGCCGCACCGACCGAGGAAGAGCGTGCCCAACCCTATCTGTGGCGTTTTTGGCGCAATATTCCCCGCAAAAGCCGTTTTGCTATCTTTGATCGCACCTGGTACGGCCGCGTTTTAGTCGAGCGGGTTGAAGGGTACTGCGCTCGCAACGACTGGATGCGGGCTTATGGCGAAATAAACGATTTTGAGGAACAGATGGTGCGAAACAACACCGTCATTGTAAAATTCTGGCTTTCAATCACCAAGGAAGAGCAGATGAGCCGCTTTAAAGAACGGGAGAAGATCGGCTTCAAACGCTACAAGATAACTGATGAAGATTGGCGCAACCGCGAGAAATGGGACGAATACGAGCGCGCGGTCTGTGATATGATCGACCGTACCAGTACCGAGATTGCTCCCTGGACGCTGGTCGAGGCCAACGACAAATATTACGCCCGCATCAAGGTATTGAAGACGTTATGCGACAGGATTGAGAAAGCGCTGGGAAAATAGTCTGCCGCGTAGGTGCCGCAATCAAAATGAACGCCCTCCGGGAAACCGGGGGGCGTTCTTAGTCAGATGTGATCTGAATAGATGCATGACTGAAACAATCTCGAACTGATTACATTTGTTAAACTCAGGGACATGCTCCTAATCGCCGGGCCTTGACCTTCATATTCATGGTCTGCCCCTGAGACTCCAACTTCATAGTTGAATCGTAGGCATCCGTCTTGTAAACGGTCTCTCCGCTGTAGATGCCGGCATTCTGCCCGGTGCACTTCATCTTCCAGGTGACTTTATTGGCAGACTGTTTAAAATCGATAATGGTACAGTTTTTGTCAGTAGTAATAGTTTTCGTTCGGTCCTTGACATCTTCTTTTGTGTAGCAGTGCTTTATATTCGTAGGTGGCATCTTCATGGGCATGCCGGGCATTTCCATGGTGGTGATCAGTTCCCAGTATCCTTCATGCATGAAGTCGGCAGCAAAGCCGATAGCCGGGAGGGCCAAGGTGGCTAGAATGACAAATGCGATTTTTTTCATGAATAACTCTCCGTTGTAAGTTTTTTGAAATATCCACACGCTATATAATCTTTCATAATCCCCATTAAAATAAAATCAGTATTGATATTTACTCCTTGACTTGGATGCCAGTCAATAAAAAAATAGAACACAGTTCCAGTCGTTGTACTTCTGAGTGATGGGGCACAAAATCAGATGTAGTGGAACAAAAGAGGGATAAAGAGCAGAAACTCCGCACTTATCAGTATGTTGTGTGTTTACTTTGGTTAAAGGCTGGAGGAATGGATTGGTGGCTCGTCTGGAAACAGTACTGTTCAGAAAAGAGAAATCAACCGCACAAACAACCGCTCCATAACACGAAGCTTCCAAAAAAACAGCTCGGCAACAGGGCGGTGATTGAATGAAACATACGGGTGACGGATATAGCAGGGGCGGGCACCGGCGATTAGTGCAGCCAGACAGCCGGTCAGTAGGCGGTCATCAACCATCATGATTGAGGAGGGGGGTACACCGGCAAGTTCTCCTGTTTTCTTCAGGCCATCCGGGTATGGTTTCTTGCGGACGCCGGAAATGAAGCGCATGGCGGGAAAGTGTTCGGCAAACCATTGTCTTCGGGTATCGGTGGGTTTATTGGAGAGGATAAAAATCCGGTCGCCGCCAAAAACTGTTTCGCACCGTTTCATCCATGTAACCGCCTCGGGAAATGGCGCAAGAAAACCGTGCCCGGCCAGAACACCGTCAAAATCAAGAGCGAGGCACGTTATTCCCGATGAACGGAGTTCCATGGGATCAAGCGCCATAATGGTTGAGCCCGGCTGGGTCTTGTCAAGCAGGTGCCGCAGTTCACGGCGATGGCGAAAGCTGAGTGAAAAGCCGGACAGGATGTGGGAGTAGGAGCCCATGCGTCAGATTCTCTGATTCTCTTTCTGGGCAAAAGAGACCAGATAGTAGACTATGCCAAGAACCAGCAGGGTGCCGGCCAGAAAGGCCTGCGTCGTCAGGTCGTCTTTGCGCAGGGTAGATATAAGAATCTCACGGATCATGGCGACGATGATGACCCCGATGAAAACCAGAATGTTGAATTTGCCCCCTTTGAGGTTCTTTATCTCGTTGTCCATCAGCTCGATCATCATCCAGAGGATCAGCAGCGACCCAAGTGCCGAGAGGATTCCCTTCTCCATGTCTCCTCTGAAAATATTCACGATGTCCCAGACAAAGAGGGTGACAACCGAAAGGGAAACACCAGCCAGTGCCAGTACCAGGGCCAGGTTCAGGCCATACGTAAAGCGTTCCGTTGCTTTTATCAGGAAAGACTCGACCTTGCGCGATACAAAAACCTTTTTCATCTCTTCTTCACGATATGAGGTGCTCATTACATCAAGATTCATGTCCAGAATTTTCTCAACCGCTTCCCGCAGGACACGACGCTGCTCGCGGTCGGAATAATTGACATCTATCAGGCCGAGCAGGAAGTGGCGAATCTGGTTCATGGCCGCATTGACAAAGTGGACGCTGAGGCCGACCTTGACATGGGCGTGACCAATGCGGGTCAAGTGGTTCATGTAGTGATTGTCATAGTTTCCGATAAAAAGCGACATGAACCAGCTGCCGTGCATCTCACGCAAGTGGGCGCGGTTGCTGTTGTTGAGAATCGCAGCCGTCTCGGGGAGGCTATAGAGATAGTCGTAGAATTCCAGGGAAAAGCGCTCCCGATTCTGTTCCGCCAGAGGCTGCAGTGACAGGAGCAGTTCGGCGTCCTGATCGGTGAAGCGGTAATGAGCGCGTAAATCCTGCATGGTAATCATTATATTATCTCCCGTATTTATACGCTGCTGCGCAGGTCCCTTCACTGGATACCATGCAGGCGCCGACCGGTGATTCAGGTGTGCAGTGAGTGGCAAAAAGCGGACAGTCGAAAGGTATCAACTTTCCTTTCAGTACTTCTCCGCAGAGGCAGGCCGGGTTTTCGACCGCTTCTGGAACGTTCAGCGTCAGAACCCGCTCGGCATCAAAATCAGCATATTCGACCCTGATTGCCAAACCGCTGCCGGGCAGAACACCAAGGCCGCGCCAGGCGGCATCACATGGTTCAAAAAGCTGGTGGAGAATTGCACGTGCTTTTGAGTTGCCTTCCCAGGAAACGGCACGACTGTACTGGATTTCTACCCTGCTTTCGCCGCGCAGGGTCTGGGCCAGGAGCATTTCGATCCCCTGCATGACGTCCGCCGGCTCAAATCCGGTCACTACGCAGGGGATATGGTGTTTCTCGGCCAGCGGCTTGTACGCTGCTCCGCCAATAATGGCGCTGACATGCGCAGGGCAGAGGTATCCCGCAAGGTTTAGTTCCGGATCGGCGCTCAGAATCTCCATCGGCACCGGCATGGTCTTGTGCGCTGCCAGCACGCAGTAGTTTTTTACTTGCAGACGGGCAGCTTCGAGAATGCTGGCTGCTATTGTCGGTGCGGTGGTCTCAAATCCGACCCCCAGAAACACCACCCGTCGCTCCGGATTGTTTATTGCGAGTGACACAGCGTCAAGCGGCGAGTAGACAATGCGGATATCGGCGCCGCCGGCCCTTTTTTCCATCAGCGATGCGTGGCTGCCGGGAACGCGCAGCATATCGCCAAAGGTGGCGACAATGTTGTGTGGGTCGTCAGCACAGGCCAGTGCCTTGTCGATATAGCCGACCGGGGTGACACAGACCGGGCAGCCGGGGCCGGAGACCAGGCGGACGTTTTCAGGGAGCAGGGAGCGGATGCCGTACTGGTAAATCGACATGGTATGGGTGCCGCAGACCTCCATGAAATTGACCGGAGACGTCAAACGTTCAGCCATGCGGCGGATAGTGGTCGCCATGTTCTGGACCAACCCCCGGTCCCTGAATTCATCCTGAAATTTCATGCCATATCCTCGGTTGAAAAAACTTCCCGCATCAAACTCAGGGTCTCCTCGGCATATTTCTCATCCAGTTTTGAAATGGCAAAACCGGCATGAACGATAACATAGTCGCCAACCGCCACATCTTCACCAAGCAGCATGACGCTGGCTTCCTTTTGCACGCCATCGACTTCGGCGACAATAGTGTCGCCATCTTTACGTATAATTTTCATCGGAACGCCAAGACACATATCAAACCTTTCTCCTTCCTGCGATTGCAATTTGTCCCAGCGCGATGCCGCCGTCATTGGGCGGCACCAGGCGATGGGTGAAAACCTTCAGCCCTTTCTGGGTCAGGGAAGTATATATCATTTTGCTCAAAAGGCGATTCTGAAAAACGCCGCCTGAGAGAATAACCCGATCGAGGCCGGTTGCGGCGGAGAGATGCAGACACATCTCCGTTGCGGCAGACGCAACGGTGCTGTGGAACCGATAGGCGATGGTCGGAATTTTGCCGCCGTCATCAATATCGGCCAGAATCCCGGCAACCATCGGTGCAAAGTCCAGCTGGGCAGGTGCTTCCTGATGAAGTACGACG
>JABBNX010000142.1 GCA_019352135.1 Pseudomonadota bacterium | reverse complement strand
ACGTCGATACGGGCTTCCGCGAATGCATGCAACAGCCCGAGTGCCATGAGGTCACCTTTCAGATACAACGGCACACCTGGATCAATCCGGCAGATCAGTTCCAGCCCGGCATCAGCAGCCCGAATGGACAACATCTCAACGGTATCTTCCACCGTTGTTCTCACATCAAAGTCAAGCAGTTCTATATCCAGCTTTCCTGCCTCTATTTTCGAAAAATCCAGAATTTCGTTAATTACCCCCAAAAGATTTTCACCGCTTTTCCGCACGATTTCGGCGTACTCACGCTGTTCATCGTTCAGATCGGTATCCAGCAAGAGGCCGGTCATGCCGATCACGCCATTCATTGGAGTGCGGATCTCGTGGCTCATGGTGGCAAGGAACGTGCTCTTGGCCCGGGTGGCCTCCTCGGCCGTTAGAAGTGCAGCACCCAATTCGGAGTTTTTCTGTTCCATCAAGGCAGAAAAAGCAAGTAGTTTTTCCTCTGTATGCTTTCGTTTAGTGATGTCGCGATTACAGGCACGCCGCCCTATGGATTTACCTTCCCGGTCAAAAACTTCCTGACAAATATGCGTAATCCAGCATTCTTTGCCGCCTCGAGTATGAATGCGAAAATCCGTCGTGTGGCAATCTGCCGTCACCATTCCGGCGGCATCGTGTTCAAGATGGCGCGTGAATGTGTCAAGGTCGTCTGGATGTATGATTTCGGTCAAGAGTCCGGGGGTGCGCCGAAACTCATCTGCCGTATAACCGGTGATGCGCTCGCACGAGGGTGAAATATAGACAAGACTTCCATCTGTACCTCTCCAGTACTCCCAGTCGTAGGTATGATCGGCCACGGTCCGAAACTTTTCTTCACTCTCATACAGCTTGTTTCGCTCATTACTCAACAATGTCATTGTACAGACAATTTTTCGCGCACCATACCGGATAATCCCCAAACCAAGCATCCAGATGAACAAATGAAAGAGTGCTCCTTTGAGCATTTGGTTGTTTATGCTCTTTAGAATGAGCGTTGGCACATTCGTTTTATTAATAATTTCATAGTTGTCCTCTATGTGGCGCTGAACAAACCGGACAGCAACAGGGTCCATAAAATAGCGCCAATCACCGCATAGCGGCGTATTTTTTTAATCTCATCGTTAGTGTGCGTCGAACTATCAATACTTGATTTCATGGTTTCACTCAAAAGGCAGAAATAATGGTATAAAAAAATCTAAAAAATGACGGCAAAAACTGGCTCTGTTTTTTATAAGTAGAAACAAATTATTATCTACACAATGCAACCTTTTTCCCCTTACCGACAAGGACAACCCCGGTTTTACTGTTCATGATGATCTTCCTGCCGACTCGCCCGCCGACATCATTGGCCACGACAGGAATCTTGAACTCTTCCAGCATTTCAAATGCCAGGGTGATATTACGGTCACCGATCATGTACAATTCCAGTCCTGTCCCGGAAACATTGGCTCCGCCGAACACCTTGGCGACCAGACACTCACGGCGGCACCCAATCGACAGCACCTTGCCCAGCAACCTTTCCATGGCTATATTGCCGTACTTTGGCGTTGCCAACCCCTCGCCGTTCCAGAGCGGGAGTATGATGTGATTCATGCCTCCCCTGCAGGCCACGTGATCCCACAGACAGACAGCCACACATGATCCAAGAACAGTACTGATCTGATATTCACGTGGTTCAGCAAAGATAGTGCCGGGATAGAGGAAATGTTTGTTGATCGACTGGTTACTGCACACGCTTATCTATGCCTCACCCATATCATCAAAGAGGAATAGATTGCCGGCCTCTGAAAAAGAATCTTCATCATCAAAAATTGAACATGGCGGCAACAGTACGGTAAAGAGCGTTCCTTCACCAGGTGAGCTGGTCAGATTGATGCTCCCCTGCATAAGATCAACGAGAGCCTTGGTAATACTAAGCCCCAAGCCATGTCCCAAGTGCGAGCGTGTTGTTCCGGTCTCCAACTGGACAAAACGGTCAAATATGCGATGCTGATCTTCTGAAGCAATCCCGACACCATGATCCTGAACAGAAATGCACAGCAAACCATCCCCACTAACAGAGTATGAGACATCGACGACACCGCCATCACTGCTGTATTCAATTGCATTTGCCAGCAGGTTGGAAACGATAATCTGGAATTTTTCAAAATCGATAACAGCACTATGAGTATCTGCATTCTCAGGAAAAGTAAGTTCAACTGAAACATTCTTCTTAGCAGCAGTATGCAGAAACGAGTCTCCCAGATCACGCAAGGCCGACGCTATATGAACCTTTACATAGCGAGGGCTTATTTCTCCTGACTCCAGTTCTGCCGCCATGAATATGTTACGGAGTTGAAAATTAAGAGTATTTGCTTCCGCACCAATCAATGAAGAAAGGGAGGTAATTTCTTCATTCCCGGTTCCGACTACTGCCAACTGGTCTGCGAGCCCCATGATTACATTGAGCGGGTTATTAATTTCATTACGAATATTTGACAGGAAGTTGCTTTTAAGCGACTCAGAAGCCTCAAGCCGTTCATTCATTTCAATCAATTTACGGTTCATCACGCTTAAATCGGAAAAAGCCTTACGGCTTTGAGCAAAACGTTTCGAGAGCTCTTCAATCAGCTCATCGTCGGATATTTCCATGGTTCCCCCGTCTTTTGATTCATCAACTGCACAATTTCAATACTTCATGGGCAATATTCTGCAGTGGCATAACCTTATTGACACCGCCCATCTTGACCGCCTCATGCGGCATACCGTAGACGACACAGGTAGCCTCGTCCTGGGCGATCGTGACCGCCCCGGCGTCAAACATTTCCTTCATGCCGTGAGCACCATCGTCACCCATGCCGGTCATGATCACGCCGACGGCATTTTTGCCGGCATAGCGGGCAGCAGAGCGAAACAGCACATCAACCGACGGGCGGTGACGCGACACCAGCGGACCGTCCTTGATCTCGACATAGTAGCGGGCACCGCTCCGTTTGAGCAAAACATGATGATTGCCAGGCGCGATCAACGCCCGACCGCGCACCACCGTATCATTATCCTGGGCTTCCTTGACCGTCACACGGCAGATGGAGTCAAGCCGCTTGGCAAAGGCAGCGGTAAAATTCTCCGGCATATGCTGAACAATGACGATTCCGGGGGTATCTTCCGGCAGCGCCTCAAGGAATACTCTGAGCGCCTCGGTGCCACCGGTGGAGGCACCCACAACAACCACCTTCTCGGTGGTCAGGATCATCGCCTTCGTATTGGGCTTTTCCATAATGACATCGGCGGTGTATTTGGGAGACACCTCTTTCATGGTACGCATCGCCCTCAGAGGCCCGAGTCGGGCAGCGGCAGCGCCTTTGACCGCTTCGCAGATACGCATCTTAGACTCTTCAATAAACTGTTTCGTACCCATTTTCGGCTTGGTAATGATATCGACAGCACCGTATTCCAGCGCCTTTAGCGCCGTCTCGCTGCCGCTTTCGGCCAGACTGGAACACATCACCACCGGGATAGGATGCTGGCTCATCAGTTTCTGTAGAAACGTCAAGCCGTCCATGCGCGGCATTTCGACGTCCAGTGTGATCACATCGGGAATAACCGTTCTCATTCGTTCCGCTGCCAGGATAGGGTCCGCCGCAGTGCCAATCACCTCGATGTCAGGGTCGGAATTAAGGATGTCGCACAATGTCTGGCGAACCAGGGCAGAATCATCGATTATCAGGACTTTTATCTTCTTCAATTGGTAGTATCCTTGTTTAGAGCGGGTTTCCCCGCACGCATTCGCCGCATATAGACATCTCCGCTTCGTGTGCAAAAGAAGAGTTTGCGTCCCCGATAGCCACCGGTATTACGGGCAGAAGCGGCAAGCCCCAGAGAGCCTAGGACAGCCTCGGCCTGTACTACGTTCTGCTCACCGATAGTGAGCTTTGCCAATTTGTTGTCCTTGACACCCAAAACGTGCGCCCCACCGAACAGCTTGACCACAAGATCCGCTCCAGCGCCCTGTTCTATGGCTTTGGCATACAGATGCTTCACAGCGGTATCAACATAACGAAGGTCCTCTTCCTGATCGGAATTAGCCGGCAACATGGCGTGGCAAATCGCGCCGAAACCACGTGAAGGTGAAAACATGGTCACCGCCACACATGAACCGAGTACTGTCGAAACCAGCATCGGCGAACGGGTTGCCAGCACCTCTCCCGGTTTGAGATAGATACTATGAATATGTGAAGCGATCAGATTTTTCATGTTGGGGTAACAGGAGATTTGCTGTTCCTCTGCCATCTATTTTTTCCTGTATACCGTCGATGCAACCGGCGTGAAATCGACATCAAGACCGGTCAGTGTTTCTGAATGCCCGATAAACAGGAATCCCCCCGGCTTTAATTGTTGATGGAATTTTCTCATAAGGGTCTGCTGGGTTTGTTTGTCAAAATAAATAACCACGTTGCGGCAAAAGATGATGTCCATCTTTTCGGCCATCCCGAAACTGTCATCCATGAAGTTGATGCGACGAAACGTGACCAGTGAACGCAACTTCGGGGAGATTCGCACCAGAGATTTGGATTTTTCGCGACTGCGCAGCAGGTACTTTTTTTTCAGGTTCAATGGAATAGGGTCGGTTCTTTCTTCCGGATAGATTGCAGTTTTAGCTGTTTGCAATACCTGGGTACAGATATCAGAGGCGGTAATAGCAGCCCGGAAATCGGGGCGGCCGACAGCAAACTCAGAAAGCACCATCGCCAAGGTGTATGGTTCTTCTCCCGTTGAGCACCCGGCGCTCCAGATACGTACCGGATCACGCAAAACATCTCCGCGTGCTTGAAGGATAGCAGGCAACGCCGTCTTAACCAAAAAGTCAAAATGGCCCGGCTCACGGAAAAAATCGGTCTTGTTCGTGGTCACAACATCAATCAGATGTATGAGTTCTGTTGTTCCTCCAGCCGGGCTGAAAACATAGTTGCCGTATTCCTCAAATGAAGCAATCGAGTTTGCCTTCAGCCGCTTCTGCAGACGCGCTTCAAGCATGGTTTTCTTTGCGGGGGGCATCTTGATGCCGGCATGTTCGTAAATAAAACTGCTGAATCGTTGAAATTCACGATCAGACAGGGTTGCCGGCAGACGGGGTTTCATGTTGTCGCAGAAATTTGTCACCTCGTCATCCTTTCGATTCTACTTTGTCACATTCAAGAGCAAATCCCCCTCAATCTCCCTTTTAGAAAGCGGGGTTACGGGGGATTCGATGTTTTCCTATTCCTGCCCCAGATCGGTCAGTTCATCGGATGAAAATACTTTGTCAATATCCAGTATCATTACAAAACGGCTGTCGACTTTACCCATACCTTTAATGTAGTCAGTGTTCAGTTTGGTGCCGATATGTGGTGCCGGTTCGATACTCTCCGGCTCCATCTCAACCACCTCCTGCACTGAATCAGCCAAGGCGCCGAGTACGGTGGTATCGCCATCCATAGTGATTTCCACCACGATAATGCAGGTGTTGACGGTCTGCTCAGTCGCGCTCATGCCGAATTTAAGACGCATATCGATGACCGGCACCACGCTCCCACGCAGATTGATGACACCGCGCATGAAATCCGGGGTCTGCGGAACTTTGGTTATAGTGGTTATTTCGAGGATTTCTCGCACCTTGGCAACATCAAGGGCAAAGACCTCATCCGCTAATTTAAATGTCAGATACTGAACCGTTTCGGTTATACCCGCTACGCTCATGGAAGCTCCTTTAGGAATCTGTAATAAGGACTAAAGTTTTTCCAGCCCCTTAACCTCTGTCCCCTGCCTTTAGAATTTTTCAAACTCATCGTCCAGATGGTCCGGACCGGCCTGTCCCAGTTCCAGGTTAATGCCGCCGCTGGATGTACGCGTGGCCGCTACGGCTTTTTTCTTGCTGCCGATGTGCGCAATCTGTACTTTTTTGCTCTGTTTGGCAGCCTGCTGACGTGGAACACGGGACTGTCCGCCACCGTCGATTTTGAAGAACGCAACCGCATCGCTCAGTTGTTCAGCCTGGCTGGAGAGTTCCTCCGAAGTAGAGGCCATCTCTTCAGAGGCGGAAGCGTTCTGCTGGATGACCTGATCAAGCTGCTGAATGGCTTTATTGATCTGTTCAGCGCCGGTATCCTGTTCCTTGCTGGAAGCGGTGATTTCCTGGACCAGTTCGGCGGTGCGCTGGATGTCCGGAACCATTCTGGTCAGCATCTCTCCGGCTTGTTCGGCAATCGCCACACTGCGGGTCGAAAGACCGGAAATCTCGCCGGCAGCGGACTGGCTCCGTTCAGCAAGCTTGCGGACTTCGGAAGCCACCACAGCAAAGCCTTTGCCGTGTTCACCAGCCCGAGCTGCTTCAATAGCGGCATTCAGCGCCAGCAGGTTGGTCTGGCGGGCGATCTCTTCGATAATCGAGATCTTGGTAGCGATCTCTTTCATGGCGGCCACGGTTTCGACAACCGCCTTGCCCCCTTCTTTGGCATCAACCGAACTTTTGATGGAAATTTTCTCGGTCTGCATGGCGTTATCGGTGTTCTGACGGATACTGGAGGCCATTTCCTCCATACTGGAGGAGATCTCTTCGGCACTGGCAGCCTGTTCGGTGGCGCCCTGCGACATCTGCTGAGCAGTGGAGGAAAGTTCCTGGCTACCGGAAGCTACGTTGGTAGTGGCGCTCATGACTTCGCCGACAACCTGCCTGAGTTTCTCTACCATGTTACGAAGCGCCTCCATCAACTGCCCGGTTTCATCGGTACTGTCAACGGTTACCGTAACCGTCAAATCTCCGGCGGCCAATGAGTTGGCAACGGAAACAGCTGTGGAAAGAGGAGTTACAATGCTTCTGGTCAGAAAGAATGCAATAATGATTGCCAGCAGGAGCGCCACGCTTCCGATTATTAGCATCATCGTCCGAGCCGATTCGTATGCCGTAACTGCCTGTTCGTGACGCTGCTTGTTGAGTTCCTGATTGTGGGCTGTCAGCTCGTCGACGAGATTGAGCCACTTGCGCACCGCCGGCCGGGCTTGACTGTTCATCAGAGTGATTGCATCTGCCGAATTGCCTGCCAAGGCCATTTCAGTCACTTTGTTGTTAACGCTGCGTGCAATCTCCTGGGTTTCCTTTATTTTGACAAAAATTTCGTTCGACTTTGCATCGTCTTTGGAAGTCAATTCCTCGATTTTCTTGAAGGCATCATTGTAGCTGCTACGATTTTCACCAATGCGTTTGACCATATCCTGTTTCTTCTCGGCATTGCTTTCAAGCAGGATGTTACGCAGAGCAATCGACACCTCGGATGTAGCCTTGTACATGTTGTTGGACATCTCGATGCGAACGTTATTGATCGTGACTATCCGTTCCAGCTTGTCCTGGATCTTCTGCATGTCGGTAATGGCAATCCAGATCAGTGCCATCATCAGTACCAAAACAAAGCCAAACCCCACCCCCAAACGTTTTCCGATCTTCATGTTGTTAAACCATTGCATGTGAATCCCCCTTTAATTAAATTACATTTCATTTAACCTGCTATATTCCTGCCAGTTCCAACTGTTCAATCGTCTGCAGCAGCACCCCCATATCCAGAATCAGCGCTACGGTTCCATCACCCAGGATGGTGGCTCCGGAGACACCCTTTACATCGCGGTACATCTTGCCGAGGGACTTGATGACAGTCTGGTGTTCTCCCACCACGTGATCAACCACGAAGCCGACCTTGGTACCGTGGATATCGGCAATGACAATCTGCTCGATTTCAGGGCGTTGGTCGGTGATTCTGAAATGCTCACGCAGCGGGATATACGGAATGATGGCGCCGCGCACGTTGGCCAGATTGCGACCATGAGCATTTTTGATATCTTCACGGGTCAGCTCGACGCACTCTTCGACCGCCGCCAGCGGCAGCACAAAATGGTCTGTACCGATTTTGACCAGCAGGCTGTCGATGATCGCCAGGGTCAGCGGGATTTTGAGAGTGATGGTTGTGCCTGTGCCACGAACACTGTCAACTCCGATCGATCCTCGCAACCCGTCGATGCCTCTCTTGACAACATCCATACCGACCCCACGTCCGGATACGCTGGTTACTTTTTCGGCGGTCGAAAAACCGGGGGCAAAGATCTGGGCATAGATTTCCCTGTCGGACACTTCGGTAGTAGCCGAAAGCAGGCCCCGTTCAATCGCTTTGGCGCGGATGCGGTCACGGTCAAGCCCGGCCCCGTCATCGCGAATGGTGACCAGGACCGAATCTCCGGAATGTTCGGCCCCCAGATAAACGGTGCCGTGTGATGTTTTACCTGCCGCCCGCCGCGCTTCCGGCATTTCGATGCCGTGGTCAATACTGTTGCGGATAATATGCACCAGCGGATCGTTCAGTTTCTCGATGACGGTCTTATCCAGTTCAGTTTCAGCGCCGAAGGTCTCCATCTCAATCTCTTTGCCAAGTTCACTGGAGAGATCGCGTACGAGGCGTTTGAATTTACTGAAGGTGCTGCCGATGGGGAGCATGCGGATATTGAGGGCGGTGTCGCGCAGTTCGTTGGTAAGGCGTTCTACCTCTTCTGATATGGCGATAAAGGTTGGATCCCCTCCAGCCTGGGAAACCTGGGAAAGGTGCGCCTGTACCGTGACCATCTCGCCGACCAGATTAATCAACTGATCAAGCCGTTCGGCCGGGACACGGATACTGGCGGCAGCTTCCTGAGGCGGAGCTTCGCTCCGCTCCTTGCGGACACTTTTGACATGCTGCTGCTCAACGAGGGCTGACTGCACCTTTTCCGGCGAGACGATGCCCTGTTCCACCAGCAGTTCGCCGAAACGTTTCTGCAGCAGCAGAACTTTTTTCATTTCAACCGGAGACAGATCGCCGCGCTCGACCAGAATGTCCCCCAGTTTCTTGTACCCCTGTTCTTTGTCTATCAAGCCGCTTTGGTCGATCAGCTCGATCTTGATGTCGCAATCGTCCTCGACAAAGATGAAGACATCCTTGATAGCATCCTCACCATGAGTCGTCGTCAGGATGATGTCCCAATAGATGTAGCAATTTTCCGGCACCAGAGCGTCGATAGGAGGTATCTCGTCGAACTGGGCTACGACGTGGGCGGTGCCAAGGTCACGCAGTTCGTTGATCAGCGAGATCGGGTTGGTGCCGCACATGAGGATGTTGGAAGCAGGACGGAAGCGGATACGCCAGGTGCTTTCATTCGCCAGGTCATCTTCGGATACCGGCGGAAGATTTATCGCCGGTACCTCACTGGAACCTTTTTGCGGAGTTTCCTGCTGCGGCACCATCTGGCGCAGGCCGGCGATAATTTCATCGCCATCGCTACGGTCAACCGCTTCACCAAGCTGGCAACCAAGCAGGTATGAGATGTG